>JAQWTH010000017.1 GCA_029242795.1 Candidatus Pelagibacterales bacterium
GATTACAAAAGAAATATTAAATGAAATTAAGAAGGTTCATGAGGAATTTCCTCATCCAGCTCCATAATGAAAAAATTATCTATTAAAGATAAAGCCATAGCTTTAAAGAAATTAAAAGGGTGGAAACCTGTTAAAAACAGAAATGCAATTACAAAGCAATTTGTTTTCGATAATTTTACATCTGCTTTTGAATGGATGACATCGATAGCATTTTATGCTGAGAAAAAAAACCATCATCCTGAATGGTTCAATGTTTATAACAAAGTTGATGTCATTCTTACCACACACGATGCTGACGGAGTGTCTTTGCTCGACATTGACCTTGCCAAAAAAATGGAGATCCAATTTAAAAAATAAGTCTTACTTATTATAAAAAGAAGTCGTCAGCGCTATCTTTCCAGTCGCCTTACGAGCAAGAATTGTATCTAATGCATCGGCTGCATTTTCTAATGAAAATGTTTGTGTTACAGGAGCTTTTATCTTTCCTTCTTCATGCCACTGCGCTAACTGTTGCATATTTGCTAGATGATTTTGTGGTTCTCTCATAGTAAAAGCACCCCAAAAAACTCCAACTGCAGAACATCCTTTTACAAGGTAAAGATTTAGAGGAATTTTAGGAATATTTCCTGCAGCAAAACCAATGACCAAGAAGCGACCTGCCCATGCAATACTTCGAAGAGCTGGCTCAGTAAAGTCACCACCAACAGGATCATAAATAACATCTGGCCCATTACCACCGGTTGTTTTTCCAATGTCGTTTCTAAATAATTTAATTTGATCACGATCTTTTAAATCATATCCTCCATAATTAATTACTTCATCAGCTCCATATTGTTTACACACTTCAAGTTTGTCATCACTCGATGCTGCGGCCACAACTTTTGCACCTATTGCTTTTGCAATTTCAATTGCTGATATTCCAACACCACCAGAAGCCCCCATAATTAAAACAGTTTCACCCTCTTTTAATTGAGCTTTATCTTTAAGAGCATAATGCGATGTTCCATAAGTGAGTGTAAAACATGCAGCTGTTGAAAAATCCATATTAGTAGGTTTTTTGAATAATTGATTTTTACTAATTAAAATCTGTTCAGCAAATGCGCCGTTCCCTGGCATTCCAATGACTTCATCTCCAATTTTAAATTCAGTTACTCCTTCACCTACTGCACTCACAACACCAGCCAACTCTCCCCCAGGCGTGAATGGAAGTGGTGGTTTAAATTGATATTCATTTTTAATAATTAACGTATCAGGAAAATTAACTCCAGCAGCGTGAATATCCACTAAAACTTGGTTTTTTGAAGGTTCTCCAGTTTCAACATCTTCATAGACTAACAAGCTGGGTGGTCCAAATTCTTTACAAACTATTGCTTTCATTATGTTAATTCCCGATATAAATTATGTTTATGAAAAAAATAAATATTAAACTAATTATACTTTTTTTTCTACTATCTTCGTTTAATGCGCATGCGGTTTTAGAAGCTATTCACCTTGGAACATTTGGATCAGGTAAAGCTTGGCAAGCAAAGCAATATGGAGAAGGTGACTCTAAAATTTGCTTTATGATTTCAAAGCCTATTCAAACATCACCAACTGGTCTTAACAGAGGTGATCATGCTCTCATGTTATCAAATTTTGTCTCTGATGGTATTAAGCATGAGCCAAGTATAGAAGCAGGCTACACCTTTAAAGCAAAAAGTATGGTTGAAGTGACTATCAAAGCAAATACATATAAATTTTTTACCATTGAAGATAGAGCTTGGTTGGCAGATGAGCAAAACTCAAGCCAACTTATTAAAGATATGAAAAATGGTTCACGTGTTAAAGTGCAAAGTATTTCTAGTCGTGGTACGAAAATTACAGATACATATTCTCTGATTGGGTTTACAAATTCTTTATCAGCTATCGATAAAGCCTGCTCATAACAATTTAAAATGCAAAGTGATAAAATCAATTTGATTGGTTTCAATCGTGAAAAGCTTATTGAAAAGCTCATCAATAAAAATATTATTACTGAAAAAGAAAAATATAGAGTTAAACAACTTTGGCATTGGATTTATTTTCAAGGCATAAGTAATTTTTCTGAAATGACAACATTTTCAAGTGAGTTTCAAAATAAATTATCAAAGTATTATTCTATTGATCGACCTTTGATTTCAAATCATCAAGTTTCAAAGGATGGAACACATAAGTGGCTTTTAAAATTAAGTGATAATAACCTTGTTGAGATGGTTTTTATACCAGAAATAAGTAGAGGAACACTATGTATTTCATCTCAAGTAGGTTGTACATTAAATTGTAAGTTTTGTTTTACAGGAACTCAAAGGCTAGTAAGAAATCTTACAAGTGAAGAAATTATCTCTCAGCTTTTACTAGCACGTGATCAATTGGGAGATTGGCCAACTAATAAATTTAGAAAAATTTCAAATATTGTCTTCATGGGTATGGGTGAACCACTTTATAATTATGAAAATGCTAAGACTGCTGTTGAAATTATTGGAGATAAAGAAGGAATTCAACTATCAACAAAAAGAATTACTTTAAGTACATCAGGGATTGTTCCCAAAATTCTAGAGTGGGGAAAGGACGTCGATACACGTCTTGCCATTTCATTACATGCTCCAAATGATAAAATTCGAGATGAAATTGTTCCAATTAACAAAAAGTATCCATTGAAAGAACTTATCCAAGCCTGCCAAGATTACCCAAGAACAAGAAATTCAAAGCGAATTACATTTGAATATGTGATGCTGAAAGGTGTAAATGATAAGATCTCAGATGCACGTCAATTAATTAAGCTGATACACGGAATTCCCGCAAAAATTAACTTAATCCCTTTTAATCCATGGCCTAATTCCCCATATGAATGCTCAGATCGTTCACAAATAAAAAAATTTAGTGACATCCTTAATAATGCAGGTTATTCAAGCCCCATTAGAAAAACACGTGGTCAAGATATCATGGCAGCTTGCGGGCAATTAAAGTCTGACAGCGTAAAAACTAAGAGAAGCAAATTAAAATCAAGATGAGTCAAAAAGTCAATAAAGTCGTTTTAGCATATTCAGGTGGTCTTGATACCTCTGTTATTTTAAAATGGTTAAAAGAAACATATCAATGTGAAGTTGCAACATTCACCGCTGATCTTGGTCAAGATGAAGATTTTGAAGCAATTAAAAAAAAAGCTACTCAACAAGGAACATCTGAAATATTTGTTGAAGACTTAAGAGAAGAGTTTGTAAAAGATTATGTCTTCCCAATGTTTAGAGCAAATCCATTGTATGAAGGATATTATTTACTAGGTACATCAATCGCACGTCCTCTTATTGCAAAGAAACAAATTGAAATCGCAAATCAAATTAATGCTGATGCTGTATCTCATGGTGCAACTGGGAAAGGTAATGATCAGATACGATTTGAATTAGGATACTATTTTCATAATCCTGATATTCATATTATCAGCCCTTGGAGAGAATGGGATATGAATTCAAGAGATTCTCTTGTTCAGTACGCAGATCAAAATGGAATTGAAATACAAAAAGATAAAAGAGGAGAGCAACCCTTTAGTATTGACGAAAATATTTTACATTCTTCAGCAGAAGGAAAAGTTTTAGAAGATCCAAGCCAAGAAGCGCCTGAATACGTTTATTCAAGATCAGTTGCACCATATGATGCTCCTGATACACCAGAAGAAATATCAATAGACTTTAAGTCTGGTGATGCATGTGCAATTAACGATACTCCGATGAGCCCATTTGAAATATTAAAAAAACTTAATGAACTTGGTGGAAAGCATGGCATTGGTAGAATTGATTTGGTTGAAAATAGATATATCGGAATGAAGTCTAGAGGAGTTTATGAAACACCTGGTGGCACGATTTATTATCATGCTCATCGTGCTATTGAAAGCCTTACACTTGATAAAGAAGCGGCTCACATGAAAGATGGCATCAGTCCGAAATATGCTGAGCTTGTTTATAATGGATATTGGTTCTCTCCTGAAAGAGATATGCTTCAGTCAATGATCGATCAGTGTCAAGTTAATGTAGAAGGAAAGGTAAGGCTTAAACTTTACAAAGGAAATGTTATAATCACTGGGAGACAATCTGCGAAGAGCTTATACAACCCTGAACTAGCCACTTTTGAGTCAGATAATATCTACAGCCAGAAAGACGCTGAAGGATTTATCAAACTAAATGCTCTAAGACTCAGACAAAAAAAATAATTATTCAGCTTGCCGATTTGCGGCATCAACAGTGTTTTTCAATAAACAAGCGATGGTCATTGGTCCGACCCCACCAGGAACTGGTGTAATTGCAGAAGCAACTTCTGCTACTTCATCATAATCCACGTCACCAACCAACTTAGTTTTACCTGTTTCAGAATCATCTATTCGATTAATACCCACATCAATTACTACTGCTCCAGGTTTAATCCAGTCTTTCTTAACCATTAATGGGCGTCCGACAGCAGCAACAACAATGTCACCTTGTCTAGTCATCTCCTCAATATTTTTGGTTTTTGAATGAACAATACTAACTGTGCACGACTCTTCTAATAATAATTGCGCCATAGGTTTGCCAACAATATTTGATCTACCAATTATTACAGCATGCATACCTTTTAAATCAGAAATATGTTGCTTCAACATTAAGTAACAACCTAAAGGTGTACAAGGTGTGAATGTTTTTTTTAACAGGTCGCCACCAATTGAATTTCGCCCCACATTTATTGCATGAAAACCATCTGCATCTTTTGCTGGATCAATTGCATCAATAATGACTCTTGAATCAATATGATCAGGTAGAGGAAGTTGAACTAAAATTCCATTAACATCTTTATTTGAATTTAAGTTATAAATTAAATCAAGAAGATCTTTTTCTGAAACAGTTTTCTCAAAAAAATGATCCTCAACGTTCATTCCTATCTCTTTTGCCATTTTAGTTTTTGTTTTAACATAAACTTGACTAGCTGGGTCTTCTCCTACAAGAACCACAGCCAAAGTAGGAGGGTTATTATATTTATTAATGAATTCTGTTACTAATTCCTTTGTGCTTGCTCTTAGATCAGCAGCAATTTGCTTCCCATCAATAATGTTTGCAGTCATATAAATCCTTATTTAAAAATTAAAAAAATAAACTCTTAGCGAGTCCTGAACATAAAGTAAAAGTAAAATTAAAACGATGGGAGAAATATCTACACCTCCAAGATTAGGCAGAAATCGTCTTATTGGATTCAACAAAGGATCTGTTAGACGCCTAGTTGCATAAAGAATCATTGCAACAAATTGGTTATATGTATTGATTATCTTAAACGCAACAAGCCAACTGATGATTACATTTGCAATGACAATATAAAAATAGATATCAATGATTCTGTAAATTAAGATAGCAATTGGTTCCATATCTGTATTATTTAATGTTATTTAATAAATGGTTATCTAAAAAATTATCTAACCATAGATTTATATTTTTACCATATTTTAATCTTAGAGTCAGTTGCTCTTTCCTTGTTTGAGCACCTCGTTCACTCAATCTGTATCCAGCAAAGTAAAGCCAAGCTAAATGCATCCTTAGATTTACTTCAGGATGAAACTGTATACCAAACGCATTTTTATAACGAAAAGCCTGATTTGGAAACTTTGATCCTTTGGCTAGTAAAGTTGCATCGCGTGGAACATCAAAACCTTCAGAGTGCCATTGAAAAAAAGTTTTCTGATTTTGAAAGATTTTGAACCCATCATTAACAGGTGAAATATCAAAAAAACCAATCTCACAACTTTTATCATTGCAGTGCTTTACTTCTTGCCCTAGGTTTTTTGCTAGCATTTGGCCACCAAGACAAATACCAAGAAATGGCTTATTTGAGTCTAAGGCAGTGTCAATCCAATCTATCTCTTTTTTGATAAATTCAACATTATCGTTAGCACTCATTGGTCCACCATAAATAACCGCAAGATCATGCTCCTGCATATTGTCAGGAAGACTTTCACCTAAAGAGGGCCTTCGAACATCAAGTTTATAGCCTCTTTGCTTTAATTTTATACCAACATCTCCAGTACTTGATCTACGTTGATGAACAATTATTAATGCCTTTTTTGACATTAGCTACATAGCACTCAATCCACCATCGAGAACTATTTCTGAACCGGTGATAAATTTTGATTCATCAGAAGCTAAATATAGAACAGCATAGGCTACATCATCAGTATCACCTATTTTATTCATTGGTATTTGTCGTGAGAGCTTTGCAACAGCTTCTTTCTCTCCAAAAGCTTGCTTATGTGGATCTAATATTGGTGTGTCTATGAATGCTGGATGAATTGTATTTGATCGAATGTTGTAACCTTTCTTAGCACAATACAGTGCAATAGATTTACTGAGATGTCGAACGCCTGCTTTAGATGAATTGTAAGCAGCAGTATTCCAACCAGCTACAATTCCAGAAATTGAAGAAATACTTATAATTGATCCAGCTCCATGTTCAGCCATCATAGGAATTGCTAATTTGCATCCTAAAAAAACACTATCTAAATTGACATCATGAACTTTTTTCCAAACATCAAGTCCAGTCGATACAACATCTCCACCTAGAGCAATACCTGCACTATTCAATAGAATATTAAGCTTTCCAAATTTAGAACTAACATGTTCAAGAACTTCATTCCAAGATACTTCTGAAGATACGTCGTGATGACCTAGGGCATAATCTTCGGAGTCATATTGATCTAAAACTTGATTTAATTTTTCTAAGCCTTTTTCATTTATGTCTGAAAAAAAGACTTTAGCACCTTCATCGAGCAATTTAATCGCTGAAGCAAGACCGAGACCCGAAGCTGCACCAGTAACTAAAGCAACTTTCCCTTTAACACGATTATTGCCAGTCATATGGAACCCATTCCTCGTATTGGAATTCGCTTTTCATCCACATATCTTTTGAGATACTATTTTTATCTTCAAAATTACTCTGACATTCCCTCATGCTATGAGTTCTAAATCCTTTTTCACCAGATAATAAATATTTATCATCTGAGATTTCAATCACTGATGTATTGCTCAGTCTATCTCCTCTTATACATGTTTCAGTCGTTTCATTTTCAAGATCAAGAATTGCTACAACCCCACCATTACCACTAATTATATAGTTTCCATTTTTAAGTCGTTTAATATCAGTTAAACTATTTTTAATTCCAGCAAACAACGTATCCAAAGAGAACTCGCTAAGTGCTTCATCGCTAAACTTTACATATAAAATTTTACCAGCCATTCCGAGTAACAATTTTCTTTTTTCATCAACAGAAATTCCGCCCCAAAGTGAGCCAAAATATTCTGTATCTACCATATTCCAACTTTTTCCTTGATCATTAGAAATGTGAACCTGACCAATTTCTCCCGCAACAAACATTAAATTTGTTCCATTTTCACTTTTCATCTTATTTGAAGAATAAACTGAATTTAAGTGAGGTTCATATGGATCATCTGTTACAACTGTAGAAAACCAATTTTCACCACCATCATTAGTCGTTACAGATTTTCCAAAAGCACCAACAACAATCCCATTTAGATAATCAAACATGTTAATGGACAAAAATGGCGCATCAAAATCTATATCATTATACTGAACAGACCAATTTTTACCTCCATCAACAGAATGCAGGATAGTAAGATCATGGCCGACAGCCCAACATTGAGACTCAGAAACACACTGAACATCAGTTAATGTGTTGGTAAATGGAACTTCTTCAGCTTGTATCCAAGTAGAACCCGTATCATTCGAAGTTAAAATGATACCATGAACTCCAACAGCAACAATCCTATCATTGTAAATATGCATAGAAGTAATTGTTGCTTTATCTGCTAAATCAGACTTTAACGCTAATCCTGTATCATAATTGAAATCACTTGCAGATATAATCGATCCACTAAAAATGAAAAAAAAAGAAATTAAAGTAAGAAAAATACGCATAAGATTAAATTTTACGCAACATAAACTGTTTCTGCAAATAGATAAACAAAAAAAACCCAGCTTAGAACAAATCCAAGCTGGGTTTTTTTAAGAAATTAATTACTTATCTTGCGTATCTACGTAAACCATCAGGAGTGTAGAAACTCACATCTTTTGATGGACCATTGTAAAGAGCTGGCTGTGAATTGATTGCACTACCCAGCATATTATTTACTGCATACTGTCTTGTAGCAAAATCAAAAGTAGCCTCAGCATTGACAGTGCAGCCACCATCTAAACCAGCAACCTCAGTAGTTAAAGTATTTAATGCATGTCTCATTAAATTCCCTTTTCCATCATATATATCTTGCGAAACGATAAAGAAAGCGTCTGTAGTTACATAAAAAGTACGAGACGCATAAAGATGTCTTTGACCATCTTTTAAAGTTGCATGAACCACAGCTACTTCTTTTTCCTCATAACTAACGTATTCAGGATTCAAGTGTCCAACTCCATGAGTGACTTCAAGTGGATTATTACCAAGAGCATTATTTACTCCCGCTACAACCATTTTTTTAACTCCTTTTAACTCCCAGTTATACTTATCTTGAGCTCCATTAAATGTACCATACTGATCCACAACAATAAGTGGAGATGCATTTACGAGAGTATCATAAGTAATATCTGGTGCTCTTCTTACTCTTCGAGTAGCTGGACTGTAAGACCAAGCGCGTCTAGGATTTTCGTAAGAGTCAATATAATCGTGAACAAGAACAGTTACACCTTTAACCCTTGCAGGTGAATTATTTTTCTGCATAAATAATGCAAACAATCCATCTTCATATTTTCCAACATTTCTCTCGTGAGCAGGGAAAATAATATTTGTTTCTTGCTCTCCAACTGTAATGTTTCCAGAGCTATCAACATTTGAAATTGTTTGAAATCTCATAATATTCGATTGAGTTCCAGCATTCATTCTAGCATTCCAGATATAATGCTGAGGATCTGTTGGATTCGGGAATGGAATTTGACCAGAATTTTCAACTTCAAAACCTTCATTATTGTTGATCATTGTTCCATTTGATGTGGAACGAGCAGAAACATCAGATGGTATAGAACAAGCTACCGCAGAACTAACATTAATTTTATAGTCAGGATAAGCTTCAAACATTTTCTTTTCACCTTCAGACAACATATCTGCATACTGAGATACATTCGATGCATCAATTGTATATGAGTGTCCATCCGCATTAACGTTTGGTATAAAAATAAATACTAAAGCAAAAGTGCTTAGTAAGCTTTTTATGATTGTTTTCATTTTCATTTTATTAATCTCCTATATTAAAATGCGTATGACACAGCTAGTGAAAGATAATCTTTATCAGCATTTAATTGCGATAACTCATCTCCCATGTAGTCTACGTACGAAGTTGAAATTCTAAGATCATTTCTACTGAAATTAGCTCCTATTGATAAAGACTGCCTGCCTTCAACAAAGCCACCTAACGATGATGGAGCATACCCGTGAGGGTCATGAGACCAAGCAAAGTTTGGTGAGAAAGACCACTGTGAGTTGTTAACATTGTTATAAGTTGCTGAACCAATCAACCTGTATGTTAATGCAAAATCATCTGCACCAGGTTTACTTTCACAGTAACCACCGTTTCCAAACAATGCATCAACAACACCAGATCCGATATTTGATATTGCTGCAGCAGCAGTAGATACAACTGCCTTACTAGTTCCAAATGCACCTAAACATTTTTCAGTAGCAGATGCAGCTCCTTCATTCCAGCCACCTCTAGCAACATGACCGTTTACACTGTCATTCATATCACTGACTCTAACAAACCCAATTTCAGATAAGAACACTGAAGAATCTGCTCCAAGACCTACTGTCACTGGATGAGAAGCCTGAAAGCTTGTAGTTGTTCCAAGTGTACCAGAGATTACATCATATTTAATGTAAGGTTTTGAGTAGTATCGACTCGTAAGATCGGTAGTAGGATTACCATTAGCATCCCATACGCTACCTAGAGTAGAACGCTCATATGCTCCAAGTCCACCGTAAAAGAATGCTGAGTTAGTACATGCAGATCCAGTAGCTGCAGTACATACGCCCGCTACCAACTGATTAAATCCTGCAGCGCCAGCAGCAGTTGCATAACCACCTCCAACAGCTACCATGTTCAATGCATCATTTGCACCACTCTTATCATTCAACTGATTGATCTGATTTCCAGCACCAGTCGCAAGTGGGAAGTTTGGTCTATAAGCAATCTCAGCTTGAACAGTAGTTCCTCCAACGTTTGTACTTCCACTTAAAGCAAAAACTTGCAGATCTTCAGGGAAGATACCACGATAGTCAATAAACGCTATCGGAGTCACTGCAGCAAATAATCTTGCACCAGTACCGATCAGTGCCGTACCTAGCGCAGTTGCTGTAGATGTATAAGTGGTCGTATAATTTCCACCAGCCAAAGCAGCTGCAGTACCGGCTGCATCAGGAAGCGAAGTAACTGAAGCATCCAAAGCATCTGCTGAGTCACCTAACGCCCATTTCATACACTGAGAAGCATCGTGAACAATTTCACCATCTGCAATTTCAGTATAGTAAGCAGCAGTATAAGCAGCTTCTTTTTGCTCAGACGTAGCACTTGAGTATCCTAAAGCTGTAGCCAAGCTACCTTTAGTAACTGCAGTACAGATTCCTGAACTCATTGCAGCATTTGTCAATGCTTTATAAATGTTTTCCATTCCAGCTAGCTCGAAAGTTCCAGCATTATCACCAGGAACGCCCGTTGCACCTTGAGCATCAGCTGCTGACAATAAATAAGCACCTAATGCATCACTCGCAAACATGTTTCCAGGCATACTGAATTGTATGTATGGAACTTTTGAATGATAATTAGCAAATGAGAATGATAAGTCCAACCCAGTTCCAACATCATCTAAATATTTACTCCATTTCAATCCAAACTGCCCATCATCTTTTGGCTCTTTGAATAATCCGTCAGAAGATGTAGCACGCATGAATACTGTTCCAGCATTTTCATAAACAGGATCAATAAGCGCAGCAGCCGATGTCATGAAACCTGCAATTCCTGAAGCGTCACCAGCGTTAGCAGCAATCACACCTGCTGAGTTTGCGTCAGCTGTCGAACCATTTGTAGCGTCGCCATCCGTATCAGTTACAAATACGTGAGCTTTACCAGCGGCAATTGCAGCACCAACAGAAGTTGCATCCATTTGTTTCAAACCAGCAAATGCAAGATCAAGTGTGTTCACAGCCTGGTATGTGTTACCAGTTTTGTTATGTGAAACAGCAGCTCTATTTGTCGCATTACAAGCTAAACCTAATCCGCTAAATCCATACTGAGCTCTGGTCACACCAATAGCATTTGCATCTGCTGATGTTAATACCATAAGTCCAGGACAAGAGTCGGGTGCTTCACTTTCATATGTATTCGTTCCAGTTGCAATCAGACCTTTTGCACCGGGTCCAAATGTCTCACTTCCAAAATACGATCCAGAAGCAGGAATTCCTACAAATCTATGCTTGAATTGATAATAAGCCTCAAGGTTTGAACCATCAGGTAATCCTGTTGCAATGGAAATATTTTCAACTGGTATTAATGCTTCTTTAATACCTGCAGAGGGAGATGTAAGTTTGCTTAAGTCAAGAGGGTTTGTAACTAAGCCATTCATACCTACAGGGATAAAAGTAGACTCACCCCAACTTGTAACAGATTTTCCAATTGAGAAGTCAACGTAAGTATCTCCAACATCTTCAGATCCAGTTATATAAAAATCAAGAAGTGTAGTATCATTTTCAAATGCTCCTTTTGCTTCATCAGTAAACTCTTTCCATGCGGGGGCATTTATATCAAGAGCAGGATCAACAGAAGCTGCAAAAGAGAAATCAATTCCAATTCCACCATCAGTCATACCTGTGAATGAGGAATAAACAGATTGAGATGCTGAGAATATATCTCCAGAGTCAAAGTTTAAGCTGCTGTTATTTGAATTTGCATTACCTAAATCAATAGCTTTGTTGGTCGTGTTTCCATAATCATCAGTTCTCGCTTTTGCGCAACCTTCAGCTGAACCACCAACAATATAATCAAGTGTTGCGTCCTCACCACGAGCAGTTCTAAGTGCTACAGTTCCAGCATTCTTATGAGAATCAGTATTGTAACCATCAAGAAGATTGCAATCTCTATCAGCGACTCTCGTTGAAAAACCAGAAGTAAATGTGCTTGTTAGGCTACCACTGAGACCTGGCATGTTTATTTCAACAGCATTAGCTGAATGAAATGTTGATGCTAGAAAAAATAACGCAGTTATTTTTAAAGCGTATGATTTAAAATTAAACATTAGTATTCCCCCATTTAAATAATGTAAACTTATCAAGAATATAAGAAGTTTCCTTAAAAGTTAACGTATTTCATAGTTTTTTAATAATATAGTCAAGTTTTAGTTATAGCTAAATTTTAAGAGTATAAAAGAAAAAATCTATCTATTTTCCATTGTTTATCAAATGCTTATTAGCAATAATCAAGGATATCATAGAACTCTGCTCTGGCTTTGGTGATATTTTTATCACACCTTGCTCTAATTTGTATTTTTTGCAATTTTCTGAAATTCGAGCACTAAGAACAAAATATATTTGATCAAGAGTGCTAAGGGAAATTTTATATTTTTTTAACAGTTTGAAATAAACATCCGCAGATGTTTTTGAATAAAATACAACACTATTTATTTTATTTTGTTTAAGAAACTTAATTGTTTTTCTATTAAAAGATTTTTTCAAAATTGTTTCATATATCACTTTTCTTTTAAATGAGATTTTATATTTTTTAAGCTCGCTCACAAATATCTGATTAACAATACTTCCGCTAAGGTAAACATAATTGTTCTGCCGGTTCTCTTTTTTTCGCATCCATTTCATTAGTTGCTGTGTATCATGAGAGATGAATAAAATGTTTTTAAAATTATTTTCCTTAAGTCGTTTTGCAACTTTTTTTCCAACAACGATGATGCTTATATTATTTATATTTTTAATTCGAGCGAGAACATCAACACATCTTTGACTAGCGCAGATATAAACATGAGCATCACTAAATTTTATCTTTCTATTTTGAAATTTAAAAGATGTGAGTGGATCGATTAAAGATAGAATTTTCTTTTTCTTTAACTCTTGTTGTAACTCAACAGCGTCATCTATTGGGCGTGTAATCAAAATCATTTTCTAAATTATCCAAGTTATCAATTACTGATTGACCAAGTGAAGCTAAAATTTCATCTCCCATTTCGGTTCCTAATAACTTAGATTGAGAATAAGGTCTCTTAACTTTGCTTGAAAAAATTTTTTCTCCAGAATGATCAAATATATCACAATATAAATGAATCACATCATCAGTTTCTTTTGCAAATAATCCTATTGGACTATTACAGTTTGCTTTGATAGTTCGTAAAACGTCACGTTCAATTTTACAAGTTGTCTCAGTCAATGAGTGATTCAATGGTTCTAAGAAAGTTTTTAAGTTTAAATTTGATGAATCTATTTGGACGCCAATGGCGCCCTGACAGGCAGCAGGCAATAGTTCATCATCAGAAAATATATATGAAATTAAATGATCAAAAGATAATCTTTCTAAGCCAGCAACACTCAAAACAATTGCATCAAATTCCTTGTCTTCTAATTTCTTTATTCTTGTATCAACATTCCCTCTCAGCGACTTTATTTTCAAATCCTGTCTTAGGTTCATTATTTGTGATCTTCTACGTATTGAGCTGGTACCTATTAATGAATGTTCAGTTAATTCCATAAAAGATTGATGTGAACTATTTGTGAGCAATGCATCTCGGTGATCATATCGTTCAAGCCAGCATGCAATGGAAAGATCATTGTTCTCATCAGCCGGCATATCCTTCATTGAATGTATACCCAAATCAACAGTGCCATTTAAAATTTCTGTCTCTATCTCCTTAGCGAATAATCCTTTTCCACCCATTTGATCGAGTCGTATCGATTGATTTTGATCTCCAGATGTTTTGATTTGTCTAATTTCGATCGATTCTGAGGTCATATCAGGATAATTATGAAGTAATTTGTCAATAAAAATCCTAGTTTGAGCGAGCGCAAGACCACTCGATCGCGTTCCAATAACCAATCTTTTTTTATAATTTGTCATTATTTATACAGACTACTATAAATTATATAATTGTAATTAATTAGCTAAATAAATAATGCAAAAGAAAATGTACATACTTGGAATTGAGTCCAGTTGTGATGAAACCTCTGTAGCAATTGTTACCAGGAACAGTAGAGATAATAAGCCATTAGTTTTAGCAAATATCATCAAAAATCAAATCGACGTCCATGCATCTTTTGGAGGCGTTGTTCCTGAATTAGCTGCAAGAGCCCATTCAGATGTGATTGATCTGTTAGTCGAACAAGCTCTCAAAAAAGCGAAGATCAGATTAAAAGATATTACTGCTGTCGCAGCAACGACTGGTCCAGGACTTTTAGGTGGACTGTTAGTAGGAGTTATTGCTGCAAAAACATTATCATCAGTTTTAAAAATACCATTTATCTCAATTAACCACCTTGAGGGCCACGCCCTCTCAGCCCAATTAGAGCAAGATATTTCTTTTCCATACTTGTTATTGTTGGTGTCAGGAGGCCATACAGAATTTACAATTGTAAAAAAATTTAACAATTATCATAGAATTGGAACAACAGTTGATGATGCTCTTGGGGAAGCATTTGATAAAACAGCAAGACTTTTAAAACTTGGTTATCCAGGAGGTCCAAAAATAGAAAAGCTGGCTCAATCAGGTAATGAAGATGCCTACGATTTTCCAAAACCACTAATTCATGAAAATAACTCTTACTTTTCTTTTTCAGGCCTCAAGACATCTGTTGCACAACTGGTTCATAAACAAAAAAAATTAACACCTAAAATTAAAAAAGATATTGCCGCTTCTTTTCAAAAAACTATTGGTGACATTATTAAAATCAAGACAAAGAATGCAATCAATGAATTTGTGAAAATAACTAAACCTAAAAGTATAAATATTGTTGTGGCTGGAGGAGTCGCTGCAAATCAATATTTAAAAAAAATGTTGATTGAGATTGAGACCAATGAAACAAAAGTATTTTTTCCATCAATGCAATTTTGTACAGATAACGGTGCTATGATTGCCTATGCCGGTCTCCTACGATATGAAAAAAAAATGTATTCAAAGCTTTCTGTCAAACCAAAACCACGATGGCCACTTGATGAAAAAGCAATATTCGTAAAAGGAAAGGGAATCCGTTGAATAAAAAAATTAAAATAGGAGTTTTAGGAGCTGGTGCGTGGGGCACTACAATTGCATTATTATTGTCAAAAAAAAATGAGGTACTGTTATGGGCTAATGAAAAAAAAGTTTCTCAAGAAATTAATTTAAAACATAAAAATGATACTTTTTTAAAAGGGATTAAGTTAAATAAAAATATCAAAGCAACTAATCATTTGAATGATTTTACTGAAATTGATTTCTTATTTGTTGTCGTTCCCACTCAACATATTTCTATAGCTCTTAAGAAATTAAAAGGTACGTTAAACAAGCGCTGTATGATTGTTAATGCGTCAAAAGGAATTGAAATAAGTTCGCTAAGTCTTATTAGTAAAATAATTAACAATCATTTTCCTAAAAATTCAATTTCAATTCTATCAGGACCTAATTTTGCAAAAGAAATAGCCTCTGGCAAGCCAACCGCCTCTCTGATTGCATCGAAATCAATTAGTGACTCAAAAAAGATATCAAAACTTCTGAGCTCGTCTCATTTTAGACCTTACCTATCAAATGATATTGTGGGTGCACAAATCTGTGGTGCTATGAAAAATGTCTATGCAATTGGGTGTGGAATAATTGCTGGTAAAAAATTTGGAGATAATGCCGTTGCATCAATTATTTCAAGAAGTTTTGCAGAAATAAGTCTTGTTTGTAAGAAGCTTGGTGGCAAACCAGAAACACTGATGGGATTATCAGGAATAGGAGATTTATTCCTTACTTGTTCATCAGATAAATCACGTAACTTTTCATTGGGATTAAAAATTGCAAGTGGAAAGAAAACTTCAGCTCTTTTAAAATCAAAAAATACTGTGGCTGAAGGGGCGCATACTGTAAAAGCAATACACAAACTATCAAAAAAATTAAAAATTGACTTACCGATAAATAACGAAATCTATAAAATTTTATATCTCAATAAAGACATTGATAAATCAATAAGTGAACTATTAAATAGACCACTAACAACTGAAAAAAAATTATGAACTATTGGTTGATGAAATCTGAACCAAGCACATGGTCTTGGGAACAACAAGTGAAAGCTGGTGCCAAAGGCGAAGGCTGGGATGGAGTTCGAAACTATCAAGCATCGAACAATATGAAAAAGATGGCCGTTGGTGATCTGTGTTTCTTTTATCACTCAGTTAAAGAAAGGGATATTGTGGGAATTGTTAAAGTAATAAAAACTTATCATCCGGACCCCACTGATAAATCTAAGCGTTTTGGAATGGTTAGAGTTGCAAAATATAAGTCACTTAAAAATACAGTCAACTTGGATCAAATTAAAAGTGATGATCGTTTAAATCATTTAGCGTTAGTTAAGCAATCACGATTATCAGTAATGCCAATTGATAAAAAGTCATGGACTATCATTTGCAAACTTGGTGGAATTTAATAAGATATTTTTATGAGTGACAATGAACTATTTAAAGTAAGTGATGAATGGTCTAGTAGCTCTCTAGTAGACTCTCAAAAATATATCGATTGGTATCAAAATTCGTTTGATAACAATGAAGAGTTTTGGAACGAGCATGGAAAAAGAATTAATTGGATTAAGCCATATTCCAAAGTAAAAAATGTTAATTACCATAAAAATAATTTCTGTATTAAATGGTATGAAGACGGCTCACTGAATGCATCATCAAATTGTATTGATCGACATTTAGAAGAAAGAGCTGACCAAGTTGCCATTATCTGGGAAGGTGATGATCCCAATGATTCAAAATTGATTACATATAAAGAACTTCACGAACAAGTTTGTAAATTCTCAAATGGATTAAAGTCTCTTGGAGCTAAAAAAGGTGATCGCATTACGATCTATATGCCTATGATCCCCGAAGCAGCTTATGCCATGCTAGCGTGTACAAGAATAGGTGCTATTCATTCAGTTGTATTTGGAGGATTTTCACCTGATGCGTTAGCTGGACGAATAAGTGATTGTGAGTCAGACATTATCATTACTGCGGACGAAGGCGTTCGAGGAAATAAAAGTATTCCATTAAAAGCAAATACAGATGCAGCAATTGATATTGCTCAAGGGGTTCGTCATTGCATTGTCGTCAAGCGAACAGGTGGGGGCATTAATTGGGTTGAAGGTCGAGATGTTTGGTACGAAGATTTAATCAATTCTTCATCAGCTGACTGTGATGCAGAAGAAATGAATGCCGAAGATCCAATGTTCATTTTATATACGTCAGGATCCACAGGAAAACCAAAAGGTGTCATGCACACAACTGGTGGCTATATGGTTTATGCATCAATGACACATCAATATGTGTTTGATTATAAAGATGGTGATGTTTATTGGTGTACTGCTGATGTTGGCTGGGTAACCGGACATAGTTACATCGTATATGGCCCTCTTGCAAATGGAGCAACCACACTCATGTTTGAGGGTGTTCCAAATTATCCAGACGCTTCACGTTTTTGGCAAGTGGTTGATAAACACAAAGTCAATATATTCTACACTGCACCAACAGCACTACGTGCCTTAATGAGAGAAGGCGAAGGTCCAGTTAAAAAAACCAATCGATCAAGTTTAAAATTATTAGGATCAGTTGGTGAACCGATCAATCCTGAAGCTTGGATCTGGTATCATAAAGTTGTAGGAGACGAACGATGTCCCATTGTTGATACATGGTGGCAAACAGAAACAGGTGGGATTTTAATCTCTCCTTTGCCTGGTGCTATTGATCAAAAACCAGGCTCAGCTACGAAACCATTTTTTGGGGTAAAGCCTGAAATACTTGATGCTGAAGGCAATATTCTTGAAGGTGCTTGTGAAGGCTCATTGTGCCTTGCAGACTCATGGCCTGGTCAGATGAGAACAGTTTATGGTGACCATGATAGATTTATTGAAACATACTTTTCACAATTTGAAGGAAAGTATTTTACTGGCGATGGATGCAAAAGAGATGAAGATGGTTACTACTGGATCACAGGAAGAGTTGATGATGTGATCAATGTATCAGGACATCGAATGGGTACAGCAGAAGTAGAGTCTGCCCTAGTTGCACATCCAAAAGTTAGTGAGGCTGCAGTAGTAGGTTATCCTCATGATATTAAAGGACAAGGAATTTACGCCTATGTGACACTTAATGCTGGAGAAGAATCTAATGAAGAACTTTATAAAGAACTTATTGCATGGGTTCGAAAAGAAATTGGACCTATTGCATCACCAGATTTAATTCAGTGGGCGCCAGGATTACCAAAAACACGATCTGGAAAAATCATGAGACGAATTTTAAGAAAGATTGCAGAAAATGAGTATAGCAATCTTGGAGATACATCCACATTGGCTGAACCAGCTGTAGTCGATAATCTCATCGACAATCGAATGAACAAATAATTAAAAACTAATGAGTATTATTAAATCTTTAATTGAATATCACAACATGAAACCTCACCCTGAAGGTGGTCATTATGTAGAGGTTTTTAAAAATAAAGATGTCAGTCATATTTATTTTTTATTAGAAGAGCATGAACACTCACACTGGCATAGAATCACAAAAACTGAAACGTTGCATTTTTACTCTGGTAGTCCACTTAATATATACACCTCAAAGGATGGTGTTGAATATCAAATTGACGAAATAGGATCTAAAAATAAATTTATGCTCACTGTCGAAAAGGGGACTTGGTTTGCACTAAAGTCAACAGGTTCTTATAGTTTAATTGGATGTACAGTTGCTCCTGCTTTTGAATTCAGTGATTTAGAAATTGCATCTAAGGATTGGAAACCATCAAAATTTGATCGTGAACTCTAATACTACAATTGATTACAAATCAGTTGATTTTTAAAAATCTGAAGTAATACCTTTTTTTTCCCAATCACCATATCGAGTTGGCTCAGGACCTTCTTGACCACCAATTTCTTTTTTTGGTTTTTCAGTTTTTTCTTTGTGGAGGACTTTATTTTTTTTATTATCTTTATCTTCAGAGCTCATTGTTTTATTTTAACTGCTCAATTAATTCTTTAGCAACTGCTTTTGCTTTCCCTGGATATTTTATTTTCTCTATCGCTTCTAAGTTTGAAGTATCATCTCCAACCACAACAAAGCCAATCATTCCTAAACCGTAATGAGGAGTACAGTTATATGCATAAACTCCAGGAACAGTGAAGGTAAACGTTGCATCTTTACCGATTTTAGATTTAAACTTTCCAACGCCGTCTGGTACGCCCTTTTTAGTAAAAGCTATATTGTGTCCTGGATTTACAGATGTCCAATTTACAGTATCTCCTACTGCAACTCTTACAATTGGGGGATTGAAGACATTAATTTGTCCTTCATGCTTGTTCAGCATCTCAACTTCGAATGTTTCAGCAAACAATGAAGAAATAGATAAAATTACAAAAATAAAAATATGAACAAAGTATTTCGTCATACATTTGATATAATGACATTAATATAATTATCAAATCAATTTTTATGGAAAACAGAAAAGACCTTATTGCACTTATTAATAAGTTTTTTGATAGGAAAACAGTCAATATTGATGATCTTATTGACGACTATTACTCACAAAATGAGACTAATCTTAAGCGTTCAGAATGCATCTTAGTTGTGAATTCATTCCTGAGATATGCTCATGAATTTGATCATGTCATTGATAAATGTACAAACAAAAAAATTTCTAAGAATAATCTTATAATTAGAAATATTTTAAGAATGGCACTGGTTGAACTTTATATTTTACAACGACCAAGCTATGCAGTTATTGACAGTTGGGTTGAAATTTCTAAACAAAAAAAAAGAACAAAACCATTTTCATCATTTGTAAATGCGGTTCTAAGAAAAATTATAAGTGAAAAAAGCAAAATTAACATATCAACTCAGCAAAAAATTCCTCAATGGTTGTGGATGTCATGGAAACAAGATTATGGAGTTGAAGTTGCAAATAAAATTACAGAAGCATCTTTGACTGAACCGCCATTGGATATTTATTGTCATAAAAAAACTAATCTTGATAACCAATTTATAGAAATAGAAAAAAATATTTTTAGAAAATCTAAAGCAGGATTTGTTGAAGACATAGAAGGGTTTAAAAAAGGTCAATGGTGGGTTCAGGACATAAGTGCATCAATTCCTGCAAAACTATTTTCAAATATCAAAAGTCAAAAAGTTCTTGATTTATGTTCTGCTCCTGGTGGTAAAGCAATGCAAATGATATCTATGGGAGCAAAGGTAACATGTGTTGACTCTTCAAAGCAAAGAGTTCAATTAATGAAAAATAATTTCACTAGACTGAAGTTTAATCCAGAAATCATAAATAAAGATATTTTGGATTGGACGAGTACAAAAACTTTTAAATACATTCTTCTTGATGCTCCTTGCTCAGCAACAGGCACGATAAGAAAGCATCCCGATCTTATATTTTTGAGGAATAAAAATGAATTAGGTAAATATATTAAAACGCAACAAGCTCTTTTAGAAAAAGCATTAAGCTTGTTATCCACTCAGGGTCAGTTGATCTATTGTGTTTGCTCAGTTCAAAAAAATGAAGGACTTAAACAAATAGAGCGTATTTTAAAAAAATTTAAAAATATTAAAAGAGAGCCTATTAAAAAATCTGAATTCTCTCAATTTGAAAAATACATCACTAAAGATGGCGATATACAGACATTTCCTTATATGAAAAAACCGGGAGGAATGGATGGATTTTTTATTTCGAGACTGTATAAAGAGTATTAAATTAAAAAGCTTTTTGATATAAAGATAGTCATTAATGTCTAATAAAATCAAAGTTTCTCCATCAATTTTAGCATCCAACTTTTCTATATTGGGTGAAGAAGTTGAACACATATCAAATGCAGGTGCAGATTATATTCATGTCGATGTCATGGACGGTCACTTTGTTCCAAATCTGACAATTGGTCCTGATGTTGTTAAATCCATAAGAGACAAAACTGCTGTACCTTTTGATGTTCACTTAATGATTGATCCAATCGAGCCTTACATTGATGGTTTTGTAAACGCTGGGGCAGATATTATTTCAATTCATCCTGAAGCCAATGACGATACTGAAAAATGTCTGAATAAAATAAAGTCGCACAATGTCAAAGCAGGATTAGCAATTAATCCTGATACAGATTGGGAAGTTGTTAAACCATACATGAATATTTTAGATCTAATACTTGTAATGAGTGTTCATCCAGGATTCGGTGGTCAGAAATTTATAAGTTCAGCAATTGATAAATTAAAATTCTTAAGAAAAGAAATTGATCAATCTGGAAGGGAAATTGAATTGGAAGTTGATGGTGGTATTAATTTTGAAAATATACAGTCTGTGATTGACGCAGGAGCAAATGTAATTGTCGCTGGGACAACAACGTTTAAAGGTGGACAATCAGAATATAGAAATAATATCGAAAAATTACGAGGTCATTAAAATTTGAAAATTAAAATTAAATCTGCACTTGTTTCAGTTTCAAACAAAGCAGGGCTCGAAGAGCTTGTGTCCTGTTTAACAAAACACAACATTAATATCATATCAACAGGCGGCACTGCAAAATTCATTAAAGATTTGGGTGTCGACGTGACTGATGTTTCATCACTAACAAATTTTCCCGAAATGATGGATGGGCGAGTAAAGACACTTCATCCAAACATTCACGGAGGATTACTTGCGAAAAGGGATGATGAAAATCACAAAAGTGATCAGCAAGATCATCAAATAGAAGATATTGATTTGGCAGTTATCAACTTATATCCTTTTGAGGAAACTATAGATCGCGATGCAGATGAAGAAGAATGCATTGAAAATATCGATATTGGTGGTCCCGCCATGCTTCGATCGGCTGCAAAAAATCACAAGTTTGTAACTGTTATCAGTGATGTAAATGATTACAACAAACTCATTATTGAACTTGATAATTATCAAGGCTGTACATCATATGAGTTTAGAAAAGAATTAGCAGCTAGAACATTTGCTCTGACCGCATACTACGATACTCTGGTAAGTGATTGGTTTTTAGATAATAATGAAATAAGAGATAATTTTTTATTGCCAAATAAATTAGTAAGTAAGCTTAGGTATGGTGAAAACCCTCATCAAGAAGGAGCACTTTATCAATCCCCAATTCAAAAATCTGGTATTCCTCATGCTGAGCTTATTCAAGGAAAAGAATTAAGTTACAACAACATTAACGATGCCGATGCTGCGCTTCAGTTAATTAAAGAGTTTAGTTCAAATGAACCAACTGTTGGTATCATAAAGCACGCAAATCCATGCGGTGTTGCAAGTGGAAATAGTTTATTAGATGCTTATGAAAAAGCACTCTCTTGTGATCCAAAAAGTGCGTTTGGTGGGATCATTGCTTTAAATCAGAAGATAGACGAGGACACTGCCAAAAAAATAATTGAGATCTTCACTGAAGTTATCATTGCACCAGAAATCTCTGAAGAGGCTAAAAATATTTTTGAAAATAAAAATAATTTAAGAGTCTTAATTTTAAATGAAATGAATTCAAAGAATATTAATAATGATTTTAAAAGTATTGAGGGTGGTCTTATGATGCAATCAAGCGACAATAAGATTACAAATGAAAATGATTTAAATTTTGTGACTCAAATTAAGCCTACAAGAGATCAGATATCAGATCTACTTTTTGCTTTTAAAGTGTGCAAACACGTTAAGTCAAATGCAATCATTTATGTCAAAAATAAAAAAACAATTGGTATTGGTGCTGGGCAAATGAGTCGGATTGACAGTGCTAAAATTGCAACTCAAAAAAATGGCGAGATGGAAAACAATGAATCTAATTCACTTGAAGGTTCAGTCGTTGCATCTGATGCATTTTTTCCATTTCCTGACGGTCTTTTAGTCACAGTAGCATCAGGAGCTAAAGCTGTTATTCAGCCTGGAGGATCGATGAAGGATGATGAAGTAATAAAAGCTGCTGATGACTCAAAGATTGCAATGGCTTTTTCTGGTGTACGTCATTTTAAACATTAGATTTACTAGATAATTTTTTTTTAAAGATACCAAATACTAATATCAAAATCATTAGCGCAACAAATAACCACTTCAAAGAAGTTGTCAAACTCGCAATTACAACTTGTGACTCATCTAATGTTGAATAATTTAAATTCATAATTACCGATTGGATATTTTCTGACAAATCAAAGATTCCAGTTAAAATGGGAATAAACAGAATATAGCCATTTTTAGAAAACAGTTTTACATAAGCACCAAGTATGAGTGAAACATATAAAATAGGATAAATCGTATCTAAAATAAGAGTTGAATAAATATTTATTACTCGGCCCTCCTCACCCATAGCATTAAATGAATCATAAACATCTTGAATGCCATAGCTCAACTTAAGGTCAATCATATTTACAAAAATACTGTGTGGGAGAAGTATAAAAATTAAGCCACAAATATTAAGTAATATGAAAATAACAATTTGAGATTTTTTTAATGAAATAAGATTTAAATAATTATTAATCATTTTCTTGTACAAAATACATTCCAACAATGCCAATCAAATTAAATAAGACTATTGATATCATTGCATATTGAAGACTTCCTGTGAAAGCTAAAATTAAAGACATCAGTCCTGGGACAAGCCAAGCTGTTGATTTTCCAGCAAATGCATAAAGACCAAAAAATTCTGTCATTTTATCTGGCGGGGCAAGTTTAATCATTAACGCCCTTGAAGCTGTTTGTGCTGGTCCATAAAATATTGATATACCAATAACAACACAAATATATGTGACTTGGCTTATTGAATTAAATATCCCAAATGTAAGATCTTCGACACTTGCTGAATACTCATCAACACTAAAGAAATAAAATATCGTGTCTTTATCGATCGATAATCCTAGTATGCCAGAAGCAAGCAGGCCCCAAAGAGACAAGTTAATTACATTTTTTGAACCAATCAAATCATTCAAATAACCTCCATATATCGAACTTGGACCAGCCAAGATATTTAATATTATTCCAAGGATTAATACTTGGGTCAGAGTCATACCAACAACTATACTTGCATAAACTCCACCAACTACAAATAGAGCATTCAATGCATCTTGATAAAACATTCTTGTGATTAAAAAGGTAAAAATATTTTTATACCTCTTAGCTTCTTTAAATGTATTTATAAAATTGGTTAATCCAACCTTGATGGATTCAAAAGTAGTAATTGGTTTCTTTTTGAGATCAGGAGTAAATAAAAATAGAGGGATAATAAATAATGCATACCAAATCGCGCAAAGTGGTCCTACAATTCTTATGTGCTCGTATTCGTTAGTATTTAGTCCAAAAAGATTTTCTGTCTCACCACCAGGCCACACAAATATCAAAAGAAATAAAATCAATGCAATTAAACCTGATATATATCCCAATCCATAGCCCATACCACTGAGCCAACCAGAATTTTCAGGTGTTTCTATTGTAGCCAAAACCGAGTTATTGAATACTTCAGAGAAACCAACCATGGCTGATGCCAAGATTAGACCAAACATAACAATCCAAATGCCGTCTGGGGCTCCAGGAGGTGAGTACCAAAGCAACATCATACCGATGACAAATAAAATCGATGTAATGCCCATAAACAACTTTCGATTACCTTTGATATCAGTAATTGATCCAAGAACTGGACTCAAAATTGCTATTGCAACTCCAGAAATAGTTTGTGTAAGAGTTAATTTTTGAGCACCGTCTTCTCCTGTTATAAAAACATCTGTGAAATAAACTGAGAAAACAAAAGTCATTATTAATGTGTAAAAAGGTTGATTTGCAAAATCAAACATAGTCCAGGAATAACGACTTAGCCTCGAAGCTCTCATATAAACCAAATATTATATGATTGAGTCATAAATGTATGTGAATATTTATTGCTTAAATATGAAATTATTATTTGGAATAGTTTTAATATTTTGTTGATTTACAACTTCAAGTTGAAAATGATTGTTTAAAAAGTAACATTCGTAGCTTAACTCCTTTATCTCGTTGATAATTTCAAAATTGGGTACTCCTGTATGTTTCTCCTCAATTTCAACCATTAGATTTGGTTTATCTTTTAATATAAGGTTTTTTGCACCCTTAATTATATCAAGCTCATGTCCTTCAACATCAATTTTGATAAATCCAATTTTATGAGCAAATGTGTAAGAATCAAGATTAATTTTTTCAATCTCAAATGATTTAAAGTCTGTGTTTGCTAAATTATTTTTTTTATGAATTGTTGCCGTTCCCAACTGATATAACTCTTCGTAATCAGAGTAATCAATATTTTGATTACGAAATGGTATTTTAAGATTCGTAAAACCCTTACTAGATGAAACTGCTAAATTCTCAATTGTAATATTCTTATATTTTTGAAAACCATTTTTTAATTTTTGAATCAGCAATGGGTTAGCTTCAAAAGCATAAACATAATCAGATTCTTTCGATAAAAAGTAAGAATAAACTCCTCTATAGACACCTATATCGATAGAAGCTAATGATTTATTAATAAGATTTGGTAAATAACAAATTTCTCTCTCAGTTTGTTTTTTATAAAATCTTTCAGCTCTTTTTTTTAATAAATAAGCTTCAGATAAGAACAAATTTTTAATGAAAAATTCAATTCTTTTATTAGCTAAAATTCTCATAGTTTAGAATGGAGCGAGTGAAGGGAGTCGAACCCTCGACCTAAACGTTGGCAACGTTTCGCTCTACCACTGAGCTACACTCGCATGAATAAAGGTATTTATATGAAATTAAGTTGATTTTCAAGATAATGAACTATTTAACATACTTGATTAATATACTAGAATTTAACAATTATGAACTTTGTATCTTTAGACGACTTACCAAAGAAAATACCAATTTTTCCTCTTACGGGCGCAGTTTTGTTCCCCAAAACTCAATTACCATTAAATATATTTGAACCACGCTATGTGCAAATGTTGAATGCGGCTCTCGCAACACCACATAAACTTATAGGAATGATACAACCTATTTCAGGAGATGATAAATCACTTAAAAAAGTAGGATGTGTTGGAAGAGTTACTTCATATAATGAAACTGACGATCATAGATATTTAATAACTTTGAATGGGATTATCCGATTTGAAATAGAAAATGAATTAGATACAACCACGCAATACAGGCAACTTGAAGTAAATTATGAAAATTTCATCACTGATTTAAAATCTGAAGATGTTACGAATGTTGATCGTGAATCTCTTCTAAAACTTATCAAAAAATATTTAAAAAATAAAAGCCTACTTGCAGACTGGGATATTATTCAACAAACTCCAACTGAACAGCTAATAAACTATTCTGGAGTGTTAGTTCCATTTACTCCCGAAGAAAAACAATTACTTTTAGAGGCTAGAACAATAATGGGAAGAAGTAGAGCTCTTGAAGCTCTATATCAATCATATACAATTGAGGAAACGGCTGATACTAGTACTCAACTTCACTAAATTACTTTCCTCTATTATAAAATTTCTCTTCCAGAAGCAAATTTCATTATTTTCTTTTTTATAAAAGGAGCTCGATCTAAAATTTTAAATGAAGTTTCAATTGATTTATTTATAAAATTATTTTTAGAAATAAAAGCATCACTCATAAACATTGTCGAGAACGAAAATAAAGTATTGTCTGCCATTCTTTGCTTATAAAAATCATTAAAAATAAAATTATGATTTAAATCATATCCTAGAGATAAGTATTTATGCAAAACATTATATAAAGTACTTATATCTTTAAGTGTTAGATTAAATCCTTGACCCGCTATAGGGTGTACTGTGTGTGCAGATTCTCCTAACATTATTATATTTTTATGTGTCATACTCTTACTGAAGGAAAATACTAATTTATGTTTATTGATTGAGTGAACAGCAAATTCATCAATATAATTATGAGTATATTTATAGATCTCATTTTCAATTTGTTCTTTTGAGTATTTTAAAATCTCAGAATTATCTTTAAGTGACCAAACAAACGAGCAACGTTGATGATTAACTGGCAACAATGCTAAAGGTCCATCTTTTGTGAAAAATTGATAAGCTTTATTTTGACTACTTCTCTTTACATTGGCATCAATAGATAGAGCTGTTTGACCAAAGGACTTTTGAATGTAGTCAGTCTTATCAAAATTATGAATAAATTTGTTCTTGCTATCAGTAAAGATAACTAATTTTGTATGATAACTTTTACCAGACGATAAATTGACAATAGCATTACCTTCATCAAGATTTATATCTGAGATGTCATCTTCAATAATTGATATATTTTTTGTATCTTTTACTTTAAGCAATAAGAAATTGTACAAATCATTATTTGGTATAATTTTTCCAAGCGGTTTAATTTTGTGGTCTTTAAACCTGAGATCTGTTCTTTTATTACTCCTTTTGTTAATATAACAACATTCAATATCATTGATTGTTTCATATTTTTGATCAGATAATTGATCAATGCCAATATCGCTTAAATATTTTAGAGAAAAATATGATAAGAATGTAACTAAGTTGCTATCATTTTTTTTTGATATATCAAAAAATAGGTCAATAGGAATTCCCAACCTCGAAAAGTTAAGAGCTGACAGAAGAGCGGATGATCCATTTCCTAGAATTGATAGTTTATCTAGCATTGTTAAATAATTAATATTTATTCGAACTGTTGTATAAAATATATAATAAGTTAATAATCTAATTACAAATAAAAGCTTGTTTTTTAAATTCAAGATTTTTTAAATATGCAATTATTCCCGACCCCATTAAAAATATTCATAATAAATAGATTAGCCGAAATCGCCGGTTTATTGGCTATATTATTATCAATTTTTATCGTTATTAGTATTTTTACATATTCACCGATTGATCCTACGCTTTCTCATTTTACTAATGCTTCAACAGCAAATCTTGGAGGTCAGATAGGAGCTAATTTAGCAGATATTCTTATACAATTTTTTGGACTCTGTAGTTACGCTTTAAGTATTCCTTTATTAGTATGGTCCTACAAATTGATAAGATTTAAAAGTCTTCCATTCTTCTCTATAAATATTTTGTCTTTACCGATTTTCATAATATTTTTAGGCTCTTTATTATTTATCACACCATTAAACAGTTTATCGGGTTTGATTGCAGCTCAAATATTTGAAATAACTAATCAGTTCATAAATTTTTCAAATATTACTCTTAATATAGCGATACAGTTATCCTTATTCACGATCCTTACGCTTTTCTTTTTTATCGCCACTGCTGCATTAAATAGACACGAGTGGAAATATTTAATTAAGAAAACATATGATGGAATAATATTATGTTCTAATTTTATTTGGAAAAGCATTATTTATTTTTACTCAAAGATTAATAATACACAAAAAGTTAAAACTAAAGAAAATGATAGTAACTTCAAAAAAGTTGAACCCAAAATTAACTTTGATAATTTAAGAAATCAACCAGTTCAAAGCTTTAATGAAGGAAGAGTTGAGCCAAATGTAATAGCTCAAGAAGAAATTGATTTAAATGATCTTAAAAAATATAAACCACCACTAATTGATATTCTATCTAAACCTGATGGTAAAAATGAATATGCTTTATCAAAAGAAGAATTGGCTACAAACGCGGATGCACTTCAATCTGTACTATCTGATTTTAAAATTGAAGGTGAGATTATTAATGTTTCTCCAGGACCTGTTGTTACAATGTATGAGCTTCAACCAGCCCCAGGTGTCAAAGCTTCAAAAATAATATCTCTATCTGATGATATAGCGAGAAATATGAGTGCAATGTCAGCAAGAGTTGCGATTATTCCTGGTAAAAATGTAGTAGGGATTGAAATCCCAAATCAAGAGCGAGAAGATGTTTTTTTAAGCGAATTATTCAAAAAAGAAAAATTTATTTCAGATCAAAAAAATTTAATGTTGGCTATTGGAAAAGATATAAATGGACTGCCAGTTTTCGCAAACCTTGAAGATATGCCTCATCTTTTAATCGCTGGAACTACTGGATCAGGTAAGTCTGTGGGTATTAATGTAATGATTGTATCCATACTATTTAGGTTATCTCCTGAAGATTGTAAGTTCATATTGATAGACCCTAAAATGCTTGAATTATCGGTTTATCAGGGAATTCCACATTTAATAACTCCAGTTGTTACCAATCCCAAGAAAGCTATTACTGCTCTTAAATGGGTCGTTAAAGAAATGGAAAATCGATATCAAAAAATGTCGATGTTAGGGGTCAGAAATATTAGCAATTACAATTTTAGAATTTTAGAAGCTCAGGCGAAATCAGAGAAGATTTATAGAAAAGTTCCTGTTGGAATCAATCCCGAAACAGGAGATCCAAAAATCGAAAAAGTTGAATTGGAGTTAAAAAAGATGCCCTACATTGTAGTAGTTGTAGATGAAATGGCAGATTTAATGATGGTTGCTGGAAAAGAAATTGAACACACAATTCAAAGGCTGTCTCAGATGGCTCGTGCAGCGGGCATTCACTTAATCATGGCTACTCAGAGGCCAAGTGTCGATGTCATAACTGGAACCATCAAGGCAAATTTTCCGACTCGAATCAGTTTTCAAGTCAGCTCAAAATTTGATAGTAGAACAATCCTTGGAAGTGAAGGGGCTGAAAAACTACTTGGCAAAGGTGATATGTTATTAATGACAGCAGGCGGAAAAACAACAAGAATTCATGGACCTTTTATTTCAGATAATGAAGTAGAGAAAATTGTACATTCCCTGAAAAAGCAAGGCCTTCCTGAATTCGACGATGAGATTTTAAAGGAAGATGATGACCAAGACTCAATTAGTTTAAGTGATAGTGAAACAGATGAACTATTTCAAGATTCCATAAATATTATCGTTAAAGAAGGAAAAGCATCGACTAGTCTGCTACAAAGAAAATTACAAATTGGTTATAATCGAGCTGCTAGAATTATGGATCAACTTGAAGAGAAGGGATTAATATCTCAAGCAAATCATGTGGGTAAAAGAGAAATATTTTTTGATAAAATTAATAATGAGTAAATTATTTTCATTACTATTTATTTTAATATTTTTAAAATTCAATTTTTCGTTTGCAGACTCATTAGTGAATTTATCAGAGGCAAATTGGAATGATATTGATTCAATGACTGGGCAATTTAAACAAACTAATCATGATGGAAATATTCAATTTGGCAATTTTTATATTCAAAAGCCACACCGATCGTTATTTGAATACAAAGGACAAGAAGAAAAAATATTAACTAGTAAATTCTTCTTACATATAATTAATCAGAAACACTTTGTTATCGACTCGTATCCAATAGGCAGCAATCCGCTCAAATATTTATTACTTGAGAATCTGGATCTACAGAGGCATTTTGATCTTATATTTACTGAAACCACAGATCAATTTTTAATAAATCTATCCCAAAAAGGGGGGAATAATAATTTAGAGAAAATTATTCTTTATTTTAACATTGACACTTTAGAATTAAAAAAGTGGGATATATTCAACGAATTTGGAGAAAAAACATCTTTAGAGTTTACAAATATCATAAAAAATATATCTATAAGCGTAGATAAATTCGTTATTCATTACGACAATATTGATGAATAACAGGCAGGTGAAACCTAAATAAATTAATCAATTATATGTCCGTTAGTTCAAATGATGAACTTAAGCAATGGCTTGAGTTGCATAATATTACTGAAGTAGAATGTATTTTCCCTGATATGGCTGGGTCGTCAAAAGGAAAGATATTGCCAGTCAATCGCTTCATCAAATCTATTGAAGATCAAAGTCTCAAATTAGCGGACTCTGTTCTTGGCCAGACTGTGTCTGGATCTTGGATTAATGAAAGTGAAGTTATAGATTATGTAGAAGAAGACGTAATCATGATTCCTGATTTATCAACGATTAGAAAGATACCATGGAATAAGGAGCCTACTGCACAAATAATTTGTGACCTATATTATAATTCTGTTTCACCATCTGATATTGCTCCACGTCAGATTTTAAAAAATATAATCAAAACTCTAGCAGAAGAAAATATGGAAGCTATTGTTGCTCCAGAATTAGAGTTTTATCTATGTGAACAAAATTTAGATCCTGACCTACCACTTAAAACTCCAGTTGGTAAATCAGGTAGAAGAGAAATGTCGAGTCAGGCTTTTGGGGTCGATGCAGTGAACGAGTTTGATAAAATAACTGACGATATTTATGATTATTGTGAGTCTCTTGGAATTGGAGTTGATACTTTAGTACATGAAAGTGGTCCAGCTCAAATAGAAATTAATTTAAATCATGGTGATCCATTACAACTCGCTGATCAAGCTTTTATGTTTAAACGAGCTGTAAGACAAGTTGCTCTAAAACATGGAGTGCATGCAACATTCATGTCTAAACCATATTCTAGCCAACCAGGAAGTTCCATGCATATTCACCAAAATTTAATTTCTACAAAAACGAAAGAAAATCTTTTTAGTGACAAGGAGGGTAATAATACAGATTTATTTTTAAATTATATTGGTGGCCTTCAACAGTACCTCCCAGATGCGATGCTATTTTTTGCTCCATACGTAAATTCGTATAGACGTTTTGTGATTGATGCATCTGCCCCTATCAATACTCACTGGGGACTTGAAAATAGAACAGTTGGCTTTAGAGTTCCATCTTCTAAAGGCAATTCAAGAAGGGTTGAGAACAGAATTCCTGGTTCAGATACTAATCCATACCTTGCAATCGCCGCCTCATTAGCTTGCGGTTTTTTAGGAATTAAAGAAGAAATTGAACCCGAAAAACCGATTGTTGGCAGTGCATTTGAAAGAAGGCATAATATCCCAAAATATTTACCCGACGCATTAAAAAGATTAAAAATAAGCGATACATTGTCTGAAATTCTCGGTAAAGAATTTATTACTTTATACACTGAACTTAAACAAACTGAACATGATGCTTATCAAAAAGTTATCAGCGCATGGGAGAGAGAACACTTGCTATTGAATGTATAGTTTTTTTAAAGTAAATCTCTATTAAGAAAGTAACCATTCCTCTTATGTTCAAGTATATTCTTAACCTTCAGTTTTTGTTCTAATTTTTTTCTTAAAGAATAAATATGAGTTTCTAAAGTATGTGTATCGATACTTTCATTGTATTCCCATACATTTTTTAGAAGTATTTTTTTACTCACACTATTTTGACAAGACAAAAGAAAATTAAATATCTCATTTTCTTTTTCAGTAAGAATTAATGATATTGACTCATTAAAAATTCGTCTTGATGATTTATCATAATTTAACGATTTAAGTAAAATAATTTTATTCTGCTTGTTATAGTTCTGTCTTAAATCATTAGCTATATAATCTATAAAATTAATAAACTTAAATGGTAGCTCGTAATTGATAATTTCTATCGTAGATTTTATTTCGCTTGGTTTTCTAGACATCAAAAAAATTTTTTTTATTTTTTTTGAATTTTCTTCTTCAACTAATTGATTTATTGATTCTGAATCAGAGATAAAATAGAGTGGTGATTCTGATAACAGATTGGATGAATCAATTAATACAAATCTAATATCTTCTATACATTCATTTAGAATAAGAATTAATTCATCAAAAATTTGCTTCAGAATGATATTTTTGAGTTTTATATAAATTATTTTTTCGCTTTTTTGTTGCATTCAAAATATATTATATTGAATGAGTATAAGAGTAAAAAAAAAATATTTAACATTTAAAGATAAACTATATCAATGCTCAATAGGAAGAGCTGGTTTTTCAAAAAGTAAGAAGGAAGGGGACGGCTGCACGCCAATTGGATCTTTTCATATCGAAAAAGTTTTTTATCGATCTGATAAAATTGACAACTTGGAAACGAAAATTCATAAAATTAAAATCCAAAAATTAGATGGTTGGTGTGATGACCCAAAACAAAAAGAATACAATCAATTGATTCAATTCCCATTTAATTTTAGTGCTGAAAAACTTTATCGGAGTGATTCATTATATAATATAGTTTGTGTTTTAAGTTACAATATCAACCCGATAATTCCTGGACTTGGAAGCGCAATTTTTATGCATGTGGCCCAAGATGGATATAAATCTACTGAAGGATGTGTTGCTTTAAAACAAGAAGATCTAATGTATCTATTAAAATTAATTGATCACAAAACAAAAATAATTTTAGGGAATTAACCTCTTGCACCAAAAATTGACGAGCCAATACGAATATGTGTGGATCCACTTTCAAGTGCAGATAAGTAATCCCCACTCATCCCCATGCTTAATTTATTTAGATTGTTTTCAGTAGATAGAGATTTTAGCTGATCAAAGTAAATCTTAGGGTCTTTTCTCTCTGGAGGTATGCACATTAAGCCATCAAAAGTGATCTGATATTTTAAGAGTGACATATTTAAAAAATTATTTATTTCATTTGGATGAATTCCACTCTTTTGTTTTTCTAATCCTATATTTACTTGAAGAAAGAGTTTTGGAGTCTTGAGTCCTTGTGACTTGATGTCAGAAATTAATTTAACAATCTTCTCACGATCTACAGAATGCACTTCATCACATAATTCACAAATTTTTTTGACCTTGCGACTTTGAATTGAACCAATAAAAATTATTCTTACATCAGGAAAGTCATTTTTAATTGAAGGCCATTTTGATTCAATTTCTTGAATTTGATTTTCACCAAAAGTTCTATGACCACAATTTAATAATTCAATAATCTTTTCTTTTGGCTGTTTTTTACTTACAGCAATTAACTCTATATCTGAGGGATTTCTTGCAGTAGATAGCAATTTGTTTTTAATAGAATCTTGGATTTGGTGGTACTGGTCAGAAATTAACATTTAATTATTATATAAAAAAACTCCCCAAGTTAAATAACTTGAGGAGTTTTAAGTTTCCTTTGGTATTAGGACTTATAATTAAAATCCAGTACCAATATAGAATACATAGTCATCAGACTCAGTACCATCACCGAAGTCAGTGTTCATGTAATCAATTTGCCAGAACGCTCCGCCAAGGTCACCACTTATGTGGATACCCATAGCATCATGATCAGCAGAGGCACCATTATCTTTAGTACCAGATGAAACACCAACACCTAGACCAGCAACAGTTGTTGACGCTCCGATTTGTGTAATGCTTGTAGTATCTGAATCATAGTAGTTATAACCTAAGCTAAATCCACCAACAGAGTAACCTATAGACATGAAACCATTATCTTTGGTTGATGAGCTATCAAAATCAGTGTTACCAGCTTTGATAGTTGCACCAGCAATATTCATAGAAGCAGCTATAGATAATGGATTACCGTTATCAGTCATATCATCACCGTAAGTAATCATCACGTCAGCACCAGCAACAGATGTTGAAACACCAATTCCATTGTCAGTCAATGCATCACCATCATTAAAACCACTGAAGAGTAATCCGTTGTAAGTTGTAGTACTAGCTGGGTTGTTAGCAAATGGACCTGCACCTTGTACATAGTCTTTTGAATCAACAGCAGAAGTAAAGTCAGTACCTAAAAATACTGAACCCATGTCAGTACTAAAAGTATGTAATTGCTTTAAATGTGTTGCTGGACCAGCAATGTCCACGTTTACAGCATAACCCATACCGTTATCAAGCGTAGTAGTATAGTCTACGTTGACAGTATAAGATGTAGCTGTACCTTGAAAACCTGTCGTAGCGTCACCAGACTGATACTTAATAGTCATAGCTCCACCTAACGAAAGGTCAGCATATGCAGCACTTGCAGACATAACAGTCGCAACTGCAGCAGTAGTTGTTATTAGACTTTTTTTCATAAAATTTCCTTTATAAAAATTAACGTTAATTATTCAGTAAAATTACTGAATATGACAATATTCATTATTTAATGCTAAATCTCAACAAATAATGTATTAAAAGCACACTTTTTTAAAAATATATTGTATTTTTGCAACACCTTATTTTTATTGATTTTCAATTGTTTTGTGTATATGAACTGAATTGATGCCGTCAAAATTTCTTAAGTTTTACCTTATTTTCCCAATTTTGATTTTTTTAGCTCAATGCGGTGTTTTTTCAGAAACAAGTGACCCTTTAAATCAAGAAATGCAATTAGATCAGCAATGGGGTGAAGGAATAATGAGAGATTCATATGAGAATTCAATGGAAAATAAAGGCACTTTTATGGACTTGTTCAAAAATGAAAGCCCCTCATATAAAGAAAACATTATGTGGAATGTTGCACTAGATAAAATTTCATTTATGCCATTACAATCATCTGATGTTCAGTCAGGGATTATTACCACTGAGTGGTTTCAAACCAAAAGTGATCTAGATAATAGAATGAAGCTTGTGATATACATAAAAAGTGATGTGATTGAAGACTCCTCAGTTGATGTAAAAGTTTTTAAAGAAACTTTTGATGGAAATAAATGGAATACTTCCAATCAAAATTCTGAATTAGGATTGAAAATAAAAAAATCAATATTGGATACTTCTTTAGAACTGCAAATTGCTAATCAACTATCTTAGGCATTAACTAAATATTCGTTAATAATAATTGATTGTGAGTGAGAAATTTAATTCTAAAGTAATTGAAAAAAAATGGCAAAAGAAGTGGGCTGAAACCAATGCCTTCGTAGCAAAAAGAGATTCATCTAAAAAGAAATTTTATATTTTGGAAATGTTCCCATATCCATCTGGTAATATTCATATGGGTCATGTTAGAAACTATACTTTAGGAGATGTAATTGCTCGTTATAAAAGAGGTAGAGGATATAATGTGCTCCACCCAATGGGGTGGGATGCTTTTGGCATGCCTGCTGAAAATGCTGCGATTCAAAATAACATTCACCCGTCAAAGTGGACGTATCAAAATATTAATACCATGCGTTCACAACTTCAGTTAATGGGGCTATCAATTGATTGGTCTAGAGAATTTGCTACTTGTGATAAAAGTTATTACCATCACCAACAGAAACTCTTTAAAGAACTATATAAAAACAAGATTGTTTATAAAAAAAAATCTTATGTAAATTGGGATCCAGTTGACAATACAGTACTTGCTAACGAGCAAGTTATTGATGGAAATGGATGGAGATCGGGCGCTGAAGTTCAACAGAAAGAACTATCTCAATGGTTTTTTAAAATTAAAAATTATGCTGATGAATTACTATTTGATTTAGAAACTCTGAACGGCTGGCCTGATAAAGTTAAGCTGATGCAGAAAAACTGGATTGGTAGATCAGAGGGATGTCATTTGAGTTTTGATATTCTTGATACTAAATATAAAAAAATAGACGAAAAATTAGATATTTTCACAACTCGTCCTGATACTATTTTTGGAGCATCTTTTTGTGCAATTTCTCCACTGCACAAACTCGCAAAAAAGATATCTGAGTCAAATCCATCGATCAGAAATTTTATTGAATCTCAGAGTTTATCTGCTGTAAATGAAGAATCTATTGCACGAGCTGAGAAAGAAGGAATTAAAACTGATCTTTACATTCAACATCCCTTTAAAAAGGAGTCATTTTTACCAATTTATATAGCAAATTTTGTACTTATGGATTATGGAACTGGAGCTATTTATGGAGTACCTGCCCATGATGAAAGAGACTTTGAATTTGCAAAAAAATATAATTTGGAAATTATTCAAGTTGTTAAGGATGACCAAAATCCCGATGATATTATCAATGAAGCATATACAGGTGATGGAAAATTAATTAACTCAGATTTTTTGAATGGTCTTTTTGTGAAAGATGCAAAAAATGAAATTATTAAAAAAATTGAAGAATTGAAAATTGGTAAGAAAGAGATTAATTATCGCCTAAGAGATTGGGGTATTTCTCGACAACGCTATTGGGGTTGTCCTATACCGATTATATATAGAGAAGATGGTGAGGTTATTCCTGTGCCTGATAATGAATTACCAGTAACTTTACCAGACGATGTTAATTTTAATGTACCAGGTAATCCCCTTGAAAGGCATCCCACTTGGAAGTATACAACTTGTTCTGAAACTGGTCTAAAAGCAATTAGAGAAACAGATACTCTAGATACATTTGTAGACTCATCATGGTATTTTATGAAGTACTGTTCAAGTGATGTTAAGGTGAGTCATTTTGATGATGAAGATTTAAATTATTGGATGTCAGTTGATCAGTATGTTGGAGGCGTAGAACATGCCATCCTGCATCTTTTATATTCTAGATTTTTTAGTAAAGCTCTGAGTGACTGCGGAATTGGAACTATTAGCGAACCATTTAAAGGTCTATTTACACAAGGTATGGTATGTCACGAAACATTTAAAACCGAGAATGGTGATTGGGTATTTCCTAAAGATGTTTATAAAAGTAAAAATAAATTTTTTTATTCAAGTACCAATGAAGAATTAATTCAGGGACCATCAGAATCTATGTCTAAATCAAAAAAAAATGTTGTAGATCCTGAGTCAATAATAAACACCTATGGAGCAGATACTGCTAGATGGTTTATGTTGTCTGATAGTCCTCCAGGAAGGGATATCAATTGGAGTGAGTCTGGTATTAAAGGAGCATGGAAATTTATCAATAAGATATGGACCATTATAGTAAATAATAAAAATCTTTTTGAAAAAGAAATTAAAACAACAGATAAAAAAACCAAAAAGGTTGAAGAGTTAAAAAAAATTACGCACCAGAACTTAAAAAATGTAACACTAAGTATTGAAGCATTTCAAATGAATGTTGCTGTGGCAAAAATTTATGAATTATCTAACTATATTTCTTCTTTTCGACCAGACAATAATGAAGAAGAAAAAGCACTAAAAGAGAGTATAGTAATTTTAATACGCATACTTGAGCCAATGACACCTCATCTGGCAGAAGAGTGCTGGTCAAATATAAGAGGTGATGGATTATTAAGTGGAAAACCATGGCCAATGTACGACACTAAATATCTAGAAGATGATATGACTCAAATTGTCATACAAGTTAATGGAAAAAAAAGGGCTATTATAGAAGTTGAAAATAATGCTAATCAAGACCAAGTCATTGAAAAACTTAAAAATATCAAAGTCAGTCAAATTCCATCAAATTTATCAGATACAAGGAAGATCATATTCGTTAAGAATAAAATACTTAATATTGTAGTTTAATTTATGAACAGAAAAGAAAGACGAAAACAAAAAAAGTTTTCAACTCAATCGTCGAATATAAACGATGAATTCAAACAGGCCCTTCATTTTCACAGTCAAAAATATTATGACGAAGCTGAAAAAATATATTTAAAGATAATTTCAATTGATAACAAAAATTATCAAGGATTAAGACATCTTGGTATTTTATATCATGATCTAAAAAATTACGAACAAGCCATTAAATATTTAGAGAGCGCAATCAATGTTGGGCCATTAATTCCAGATGCTTATAATAATTTAGGACTAGTTTATTTTATAAATGATGAATTTGAATTAGCAAAAAAATTTTTTGAAAAAAGTTTTGAGTTAAATAACTCATATATTCCAGCTATTAATAATTTAACAAGAATGTATTTTAAAATGAGTGAAAGGGAGAAATGTATGAATTCAGCATTACATGCCCTTAAACTTGTTCCAGATGGCTTTATCTGTAAACTAAATCATGCTTTAGCACTTTCAATAAATGGAAAAATTGAACATGGAATTGAAATACTAGAGTCTTTAAAGAATATAAATAAAACTGATGATTTATATAATCAACTGGCTCTTATGTATGAAGTAAGCGGTAATATAGACAAATCTAACGAATATCTCTTAAGTGCATTTAAATTAAATCAAAATAATTATGCAATGCTAGCAAAATTAATAGAAAACAATGTTATTGAGGAAAAGGAGTTAACTTATAGTATTGAAGAAATATATAAAACTAATGTATTGCTATCCGCTAAAGATAAACATCACTTAGCTCGATGCTTATATGTTAAATATAACAAAAATAAAAACTTTTCAAAGGCTGGTAAGTATTTGGTCGCTTCAAACCAATTTAGAGATGAAACATTAAAATATAATATAAATAATGATCAATATCTTGTTGATAGACTTGTAAAAAATTTTAATCAAAAAAAAATCTTAACGTATACTAAATTAAGATCCAAAAAGAGTACTCCGGAACCAATTTTTATTTTGGGTATGCCACGATCAGGAACAACACTTACAGAACAAATACTAGCAAGTCATTCAAAGGTACATGGGGGAGGTGAATTAGACTACGTCCGTAATTCATTAGGGATAAATAGAATTTACGATATGTCTCCAAATGAAGTTGATAAAACTATTCAGAGATTATTAGACTTTAATGATAAAGATTGGGAAAAAATTGGAGATTCCTATATCTCAATGATTAAAAATATAAATCAAAATAAAAAACAATATGTTACTGATAAAATGCCTCATAATTTTATGATGTGTGGCATAATTCACAGAATGTTACCTCGTGCCAAAATAATTTATTGCTATCGTGAACCAATGAATAACTGTTTCTCTCTTTACAAAAATACTTTTGGAAGCTCTGGTCACGGATATTCGTATGATCAAATTAAACTAGTTAAACATTACAATCTTCATATTAAATTAATGAAGCACTGGAAAAAAATTCTTGGCAATAAAATATTTTTATTGAAAAATGAAGCATTAATCGATGATCAGAAAGGAGTTACAGCTGATTTACTACAATATTGTAATCTAAATTGGGAGGAGCAATGCTTAGAATTTTACAAAACTAAGAGAGATGTGAGAACAATTAGTATTAGGCAAGTACGTAACCCAATTAATAAAAAATCTCTAGGTTTATGGAAAAATTATGAAGAGTCATTGATTTACATGAAAAAATCATTGGTTGAATTCTCATGATTAAAAAAATTTATTTCTATATTGCTATTATGTTTATCTTAAATCAATGTGGGTTCACACCAATATATTCAGAGAAAAGCAATGTAATTGAAAGTAACTATATTACAATTTTAACCTCTAATAACTCTCTAGCAGTCAAAGAAGCTTTTAAGGCTATATTTAGAGATTCAACTGACCAACCAAATTATCAATTAAGAATTGATATTATTGAGCAAGATCTTCCAATAGTTACAAACTCTGACGGAACAATTGCCAAATATAGAATAGATATTACTACAAATTTTATACTTTTCGATATAGCCAATAATAAAGAAATCTTTTCAGATTACTCAAAAGGGTTTGCACAATATGAAACACAAACAAACAATTATGATACTGAACAAAAACGAAATGAGGCTAAAAAAATTGCAACCTCAAACTCATTACAACTTATTCCGATTAAAATACAAAATTTCCAGTCTAGGAAAGACAAATGATTATTAAAGAGTATCAGCTCAATGATATAATCAAAAAAAACTCATATCCTCAATTTTTACTATTTTTTGGTCCAAATGAAGGATTAATAAGAGATAATATCATAAAAATTTCAGCATCTTTTAAAGAGGACTTGGAAACAGATGAAATCACAATTAATGGAAAAGCTCTTGATGAAAATCATTCTTTAATTGATGAGGAAATAAGATCATTTTCCATGTTTAGTGAAAAAAAAATAATGCATTTAGAAAACTTAAAAGAAAAGCATTTACAATATTTTGAAAATCAAGAAATAGAAAATAATAAAATTCTGATAATTATTAAATCAGACAACTTAAGCAAAAGCTCAAAAATAAGAAATTTTTTTGAAAAACACAAAAGATATGCAACTATACCATGCTACGAAGATGATGTTAGATCGAAAATGAACATATTGAGCCAATTTCAATCTGAAAATAAAATTAAATTTAATAGTGATATAAAAAATTACTTATTACAAAACTTAAGTTCAGATCGACTTATCAACAAGAATGACCTTGAAAAAATACTATTAGTGATTGGAAACGAGCAGAGCAATGAAATTGAATTAGAAAATATTCAAAATATTCTCAATGATGGTTCTTCAAATTCACTTAATATCATAAATGAAAACGTGATGTATGGAAAGGTCAACCAAGTTTCGAAGAATTTATACAGAGTCTTTGAAGAAGGTACTAATGCAGTAGCTATTATCAGATCATTACTAAATTATCTGGTGCGTGTACATAAAACTCAAATTGAGATTAAAAAAACTGGTAACTTTGATGAAGCAATAAAACAACTGAGACCAGCTGTATTTTGGAAAGATAAAGACAATTTTAGAAACCATTGTTCTAAATGGCCAACTAAAGAAATTTTACATTATATTGAAAGACTGTTAGAGGCAGAATATATGTGTAAGACTCAAAGCTCAATCAATAATGAAATTTGTGAAAAATATATTTTATCAATAGCAAAAAAGGGTGAGGTTTATTTTAATTAAGATTTTAACTTGCTAGTAACTAACTCTAATTGATCTAAGGATCTATACTTTATTTTGATAGAACCACCTCTTTTCTGAGAATGATTAATTGATACATCCAATCCCAACTTTTCTGATAATTTCTTTTCAAGATCTAGTGTATCTGGATCCTTGAGTTTTAGTTTCTTAACAACAGGTTTTTTACTTTTAACAAGGGCCTCTGTTTGTCTCACAGAGAGGTTTTCATTAACAATTTTTTCTGCCAATTGTTCAGGAAAAGCGCTGTTCATTATAGCTCTTGCATGTCCAGATGATATTGATCCCTGTGATATCATATCTTGAATAGAATTAGGTAGTGATAATAAACGAATAATATTTGCGACATGACTTCGACTCTTTCCTACAATTTCAGAAAGCACTTCTTGTGTATGACCGTAATTCTCCATAAGTTTTTTATAACCAGCTGCTTCTTCTATTGGTGATAAATCTGCCCGTTGCACATTTTCAATAATAGCAATCTCCAGTGATTCAACATCATCTAAGTTTCTTATGACCGCTGGTATTTCATGGAGCTGTGCAACTTGAGCTGCTCTCCATCTTCTTTCACCAGCTATAATTTCATAGTCGCCTGGGTTTGATTTAGATGGTCTAACAAGAATGGGTTGAACTAAACCTTTTGATTTAATTGAGTCTGCGAGTTCAGTGATACTAGCCTTTTCAAAAATTCTTCTAGGTTGAATTGGACTTGGTCTCAATTTTGAAATGGGGATTTTAGTCTCACTAGAACTTACTTTATCTGTCTGTTCCTCACTCACCTCACCCATCAAAGATGAAAGGCCTCTTCCTAATCCTTTTTTGTTTATTTTAAGATCCATTATGCAGCTTCTAAGTTTTTAGTTTTCTTTAAAATTTCATTTGCAAGTTGAATATATGCCTGACTTCCTTTTGAACGATGATCATAAATTAATGCTGGTAATCCAAATGATGGTGCTTCAGACATACGAACATTTCTTGGTATTACTGTTTCAAATACTTTTTCTTTTAGATGAGATCGAACATCTTGTGCAACTTGTGAGGATAATCGATTTCTTTGATCATACATAGTTAGAACGATTCCATCTATACTCAAATTTGAATTTAAATTTTTTCTTACCCTATCAATTGTCTTAATTAATTGAGATAAGCCCTCTAATGCAAAGAATTCGCATTGTAATGGAACAAGAACTGAGTCTGCTGCTGTCATCGCCATAACTGTCAACAAACTTAGTGCGGGAGGACAATCAATAAAAATAAAATCAAATTGATTTTTAAAATCATCAGATAATAAATTTTTTAAAACATATGCTCTATTTGATTGATCTAAAAGTTCTGGTTCAATTCCTGACAACTCAACGGTAGATGGAATAATAAATAAATTTTTAATAGAAGTTCTCTGTCTCGCACTTTCAATATTTATTGATCCTGAGAGAACTTCATAGATAGAATTACTTCGATAAGAATAATCAATTCCTAATCCGGTACTCGCATTACCCTGTGGATCTAAATCAATGATTAAAACTTTTTGATCGCATGCAGACAATGCAGTAGCTAGATTGATCGCTGTTGTTGTTTTACCAACCCCACCTTTTTGATTTGAAATTGCAATAATTTTTTGATTATTCATTAAGTTACTGATTTTATTATATTTTTTGCCTCAAAAATATTTGATCCTTCTTCTAAATTATTTTTATGAATATAATAGTCAAATTCCCAATATTTAGTAGTTAAATTTATCTCATCAACTACATGTACACCTTTATGAAGCAGGTAAACAGTACTATTTTTATTAAGATGATAACTCATTGAAAATATTTCATTTATTTTTGCTGTAGCCCTACTTATTATATAGTCAAATGAATGATTTTTTATATTCTCAACTCTATCGTTAATTATTTGAACATTTGAGATATTTAATTGATCACAGCAATCCTCTATAAAATTGGCTTTTTTGCTATTACTTTCACACAAGACAAATTCAAATAAATCATTATCTAAAACCATACTTAAAGGTAAGCCAGGTAAACCAGCACCACTTCCAATATCTAATATTTTGATCTTTTTCGAATTTTTTTCGAAGAATTTTCTTAGTCTCAGAGAATCATGAAAGTGTCGGATCCATATGTGTTCCTTGTCTTTTTTAGAAACTAGGTTGAATTTAGCACTAATTATCGTATCTCTGTAATCTGATAGCTTTTTGATTGTTTCACGTGAAACATACGGGTTTAAAGTCTCGAGTTGATCAGAAGAATCAATCATTAATTAACTTTAAGCTGATTTTTTAGATTTAGCTCTATTTTTTATAAAAGTTAAGATCAGATTAATTGAAGACGGAGTTATTCCATCAATTCTTGAAGCCTGAGATATGGTTTTAGGTCTCAATTTGGTTAATTTTTCTCGAATTTCATTTGAAAGACTAACAATATGACTATAGTCTATTTCATCGGGTATCTTTATTTTTTCATCATTTTTAAGACTTAAAATTTCAGATTTTTGTTTTTTAATATATCCTTTATAATGACTTTCAATTTCTATTTGTTCTTTAACCTCATCTTCAAAGTTATTGATTTCTGATAAATTAAAAATCTCAGCAATTTTTTGAATGTCAAAACCTTTATAAGATAATAGATCAAATGCAGATCTTTTTTTACCATCTTGATTGATCTTGATGCCAATTTTTTCTAGATATTTTGGCGTAACGTATTGATTTTTAACAATTTTATCTAACGTATTAATTGCATTAACTTTTAAATTAAATAGATTTTCTCTGTTATTGCTAATTAGACCAAGGTTCTGAGCAACTGGAGTAAGTCTTATGTCAGCATTGTCTGCTCTTAATGTTAATCTATATTCAGCTCTAGAAGTAAACATTCGATATGGCTCCGTTACTCCTTTAAGAGTCAGATCATCAATCATGACACCGATGTAAGAGTTATTTCTTTGAAAAATATACTCACTTGATTTGAGAGATAAAGCAGCATTAATTCCAGCAACTAAACCTTGTGCAGCTGCTTCTTCATATCCTGTCGTTCCATTGATTTGGCCTGCTAAATAAAGACCTTTGATTTTTTTTGTTTCTAAAGTTTGATATAACTCCCTTGGATCGATAAAGTCGTACTCGATCGCGTATCCAGGTTGAACTATCTCAACATTCTCTAAACCATTGATTTTATTAATAAATTCTTTCTGAACATAGTCTGGTAAAGATGTTGAAATACCATTTGGATAAACAAGATCACTATCTAGACCTTCTGGTTCAAGAAATATTTGATGTCTTATTTTTTCTTTAAATCTTACAATTTTATCCTCAACTGATGGACAGTATCTGGGTCCTGTGCTCTTGATTTGACCTGAATAAATAGCTGATTTATTTATATTTTTTTGGATTATACTGTGAACTTCTTCATTGGTGTGAGTAATATGACAAGGGACCTGTTCGTTAAAAGTTCGCTTTGTTAAAAAAGAGAAATAAGAATGCTCTTCATCTGCATTTTGTAATTCAAGCTTACTGTAATCAATTGTTTCTTTTCTAAGACGTGCTGGAGTTCCAGTTTTTAATCTACCTATATCAAATCCAGTCTTATATAGGGATTTAGCTAAACCAATTGATGGCTTATCTCCATGTCGACCTGCAGGAAGTGTTTTTTCACCAATGTGTATTAATCCATTTAAAAATGTTCCGGTAGTAATTATAACTTTTTCAGTTGATATTTTTTTTCCACTTTCGCACAGAATTCCATTTATATTATTTTGATCATCAAAAAGTAAGTCTTCAACTGGGTCGAATAAGCAGGTTAAATTACTGTAACCACTAATTTCTTCTTGCATGAATTTTTTATATAATTTGCGATCAGATTGAGATCTTGGCCCTCTAACTGCAGGACCTTTTGTGCGATTTAATAACCTATACTGAATACTAGATAAGTCAGCAATTCTTCCCATTATTCCATCAAGAGCATCGATTTCTCTTACAAGGTGTCCTTTTCCCAATCCTCCAATTGCTGGGTTACATGACATCTCTCCGATAGTCTCAAATTTATGGCTTATTAAGAGGGTTTTAGCTCCTAACCTAGCAGATGTTGTTGCAGCCTCACATCCTGCATGGCCTCCGCCAATTACAACAACGTCAAAATCAGTTTCAGACATGACTTAGTTAAATAAATTAACTAAGTTGAAATGCAACTAAATTATTTTTGATTATTTGCCAATACAAAAGTCTTTAAAGATAACTTCTAAGTATTCTTCAACATCAACAAGTCCTGTAAGGCGTCCTATTTCATTCACTGCTAATCTTAATTCTTCAACAAATAATTCAGTTTGATTTATTGGATCAATATTTTTTGCACTACTTAAACTTTGAATTATTTTTTGAGAACCTAGAATATATCGAGTTCTTGTAGGAATTGTTTCAGATATATTGCTTAAATCTTTGTCAATATGACTTGAAATAGCATTAATTAATTCATCAATACCTTGATTGGTTTTAGTTGAAATTTTTAGAGTTTCTAAATTTGTAACTTCATTTTCATTAATTAAATCAATTTTATTTAAAACTGAAACTCGTCCTTTTTTTTGATTTATTTTTCTAATATCATCAAAAAGTTCAACTACCAAATGACTATCAGCAATCTTTTTATGAGTAATATCTATTCCCTTTTTTTCAATAGTATTTGAAGCCTCCCTGATTCCAGCGGTATCAGTAAATATAACAGGATAACCACTAATATTTAATGTAACTTCAATGGCGTCACGTGTAGTTCCTGCTTCTTCTGAAACAATTGCAACATCTCTTTTGGCAAGTAAATTTATCAAACTGGATTTACCTACATTTGGTTCACCAATGATAGCAATTCGAAATCCATCTTTAATAATCTCACCTTGATTTTTTTCTGAGATATGGAGACTTATATCTGAAATTAATTCATCAATCTTTTTCATTATATTCTTTAAAACATCAGCTGGAATATCTTCATCAGCAAAGTCAATTCCAGCCTCAAGATATGCTATGATTTCAATTAATTTTTTTCTCCAAGACAAATAAAGTTTATTTAGTGAACCACTCACCTGACTTAGTGCGAGCTTATGCTGAACTTCGGTATGAGCATTAATTAAATCACCCATAGCCTCTATTGCTGTAAGATCCATTTTATCATTTACAAATGCTCTTTTTGTGAATTCTCCGGGCTCTGCTAGACGTAATTGGTCTATTTTTCCAAGTGCATTTAAAACTAAATTTATAGTTGAAATTCCACCATGAATGTGAAGTTCAGTAACATCTTCTCCAGTAAAACTTTTAGGTTTGGCAAAATAAACTCCAAGCCCAGTATCAATGTGCATTCCATCATCAGGATCATAAATTTTGATGTGTTTCATTTTATGAGTTTCAAAATTACTCTTCCGAGATAACGTTTTAAGAGCAGTGAGAGCTAAGTGACCTGAGATTCTAATTACCGCTAAACCTGAAACACCATTTGCAGTTGATAAAGCATAGATTGTCATTTATTCTTTGAATTACTCTATGAAGTGATTTATGGCAATAAATAATAGTTTTTTTTATAAAAGAAGATCCGTAACAGCTAAAAATATGCTTGCTACCAAAGTTAGTGAGGATGATTTAAAAGATATTCTATCTGCTGGAATTAGAGTTCCTGATCATGGTGCATTAAACCCTTGGAAAATTGTTGTTATTAAGGACGAACAACTAGAAAAATTTGACAAAGAAGTGATTTTACAAGAGTTCCTAAGAGAAAATCCGAATGCCTCAGAAAAAGAAATTGAAATAGAGTCATCCAGACTTCAAAGAGGAGGGGTTGTTCTTGCGGTACTATCGACTCCTGTTGAGCATCCAAAAATTCCTAAATGGGAAATGCAATTATCATCTGCGGCTGTGTGCATGAACTTATTAAGCTGTGCACAGTCTAAAGGTTATGCAGCTCAATGGATAACCGAATGGTATGCTTACAATAAAGTAGTAATCGAAAAACTGGGTGGAGACTTCAATAGGGATAAAATTTCAGGATTTATCTACATTGGTCAACAAAGTGAACCTCCTAAAGAACGGCGACGCCCTAATCCTGATGATATAATTTCTTATTATTAGGTCTCAATTAAAAATGGCGAATAATTTACTATCTAAGGAAACAAGTCCGTACCTCTTACAGCATAAGGACAATCCCGTAAATTGGTATGGTTGGGGTGAAGATGCATTCGTCCAAGCTGAACAAGAGAATAAACCAATACTTCTATCTATTGGATATGCTTCCTGTCACTGGTGTCATGTCATGGCACATGAAAGCTTTGAAGATGATGAAACAGCGAAAATTATGAATGACAAATTCATCAATATTAAACTTGATCGAGAGGAACGACCAGACGTTGATAGTATATATCAAACTGCACTCGCACTGCTTGGTCAGCAAGGGGGTTGGCCATTAACTATGTTCTTGGACTCATCAAAAAAACCTTTTTGGGGAGGAACATATTTTCCAAAAACTCCTCGTCAAGGAATGCCATCTTTTCAAAGTATATTAAATATGGTCTCTGAGTCATTTTATAAAAATAAAGATGATATTGAAAAAAATAAAACTGTTATTTTCAATGCTATGCAAAAATTACAGGGTGAGAGATATGAAAATGAAGTTGATGAAAAATTTTATAAAAAAATATCTGAATTAATATTATCAAATATAGATACAATCCACGGTGGACTCAAAGGAGCTCCAAAATTTCCTCAATTTTTCTTGTATGAATACTTATTAAAGCAACACGTAAAAAACTCAGATAATTTATTTTATGATTTATCTATTAAATCGATTGATCAAATATGTAGTGGGGGTATCTACGATCATATTGGTGGAGGAATATCTCGATATTCAGTTGATCAGTATTGGCTAGTGCCTCATTTTGAAAAGATGCTTTATGATAATGCTCAACTCATCGGAATATTAAATAGTTTTTGGCAATTAACAAAAAAAGAAGCGTACAAAAATAAAATTTATGAAACTGTGGATTGGCTAAAAAAAGATATGTTAGATTCTTCTGCAGCATTTTATTCATCTTATGATGCTGACTCTGAAGGAGTTGAAGGTAAATATTATGTATGGTCATATCAAGAACTGCAGAAAATACTAGGAAATGACTTTTTATTTTTTACTAAAATATTTGATGTTTATGAGAACGGTAATTGGGAAGGAAGTAATGTTCTTAGTTGTAGTGAAAACTTACATATTGAAAGTGGTGACTATAGTAAATTAAGACAATTAATCAATACTTTATATGATGAAAGAATAAAAAGACCTAAACCAACGTGCGATAATAAAATTTTATGCGATTGGAATGGGCTTGCAATCGATAGTATAGCAAAATCATCAGCAATTTTTAGAGATGACAAATTATTAAACTTAGCTCTACAAGCATTTAACTTCATCAAAACATCAATGTATGATGGAGAAACACTTTACCACTCACATTGCAATTCAATTAATAAACATGATGGCATGCTTGAAGATTATGCCTATCTTATCAAAGCAGGTTTAACTATTTTTGAGATCACAACGGATGAACAGTACCTAAAGTTCTCATTAGAACTAACTGAGACACTAATTGAAAATTTTGGTGATGAAAAAGGTATGTTTTTTATAACCTCAAAGATGAAGGACGATATTATTATTAGAAATAAACAAATAGTAGATAATGTCATGCCAAATGCTAACGCGGTTATGATAGAGAACTTAACCAGGTTATATTTTATCACTGGTGAGCATAAATATAATCAACTAAATACAAAAATTATTCAAGATTACTCATCAAGAATAAATAAAGAATACTTTGGAATATGTTCTTTTTTAAATAGTTTAGATTTTTTTAATAATTATCAATCAATAATTATTACTGGTATAAATAAAGATGATAATAAAAAAATTTATGATCAACTAGTTAAAAAATATTTACCAAATACCATAATCCTAATGATTAATAAAAAAACAAATATCATTTCTAAAAATGACTTTTTGAAACAGATCGAAATAAAGAACCAGTCATCTATTTATTTGTGCAAGAATAATACATGTTCACTACCTAGCAAAAGTGTAGAAGAAATTTTAAAAATGATATGATTTCACAGAGACTCAAAAAAAGAATTAGAATAATAAAAAATTTTCCAAAGAAAGGGATTTTATTTCAAGACATAACGTCGATAACAGATGACAACGAACTTTTCTCAGAAGTTATCAATGAAATAGTAAAGTACGCAAAGAAAAATAAAATAACAAAGATTGCTGGAATAGAAGCACGTGGATTTATTTTTGGATCTGCTACTGCTATAAAATTGAATATTCCATTCATACCAATTAGAAAAAAAAATAAACTTCCAGGTAAAGTATATAGCCAAAAATATAAATTAGAATATGGATTCGATGAAATACAAGTCCATCAAAGCGCAATAGTAAAAAAAGATAAAATTTTAATTATCGATGATTTAATAGCTACTGGTGGAACTGCATTAGCGTCAGCAAAATTAATCAGCAAATTTATACCATCAAAAATCTGCTTCTTTTTTATTATTAATCTCCAAAACCTTGAGGGATTGAATAAAATTAATAATGATTATGAAGCTAAAGTTTTATTGAATACGGAGGGTTAGCGCTTAATTTGATTTATTCATTGATTGAAAAAATTCAGCATTGCTCTTGGTATCTTTAAGTTTACTCAATAAAAACTCAATAGAATCCATCGTTCCCATTGGATTAAGAATCCTTCTAAGAACGTACATTTTCTGAAGATCATCAGGGGCTAATAGTATCTCTTCTTTTCTTGTGCCAGACTTAGTAATATCAATTGCAGGATATGTTCTTTTGTCAGCGACTTTTCTATCGAGAATGATTTCTGAGTTACCTGTTCCTTTAAATTCCTCAAAAATTACTTCATCCATCCTACTACCTGTATCAATTAAAGCTGTAGATATAATTGTAAGAGATCCACCATCCTCTATATTTCTTGCGGCTCCAAAAAATCTTTTTGGTCGTTGAAGTGCATTTGCATCAACACCACCAGTTAAGACCTTTCCTGAACTTGGTACAACTGTGTTATATGCTCGGCCTAAACGAGTAATCGAGTCCAATAATATGACAACATCTTTTTTGTGTTCTACTAATCTTTTAGCTTTTTCAATAACCATCTCAGCAACTTGTACGTGTCTTGATGCAGGTTCATCAAAGGTTGAACTCACAACTTCACCTTTTACAGATCGCTGCATATCGGTAACTTCCTCTGGTCTTTCGTCAATAAGTAATACCATTAAATAACATTCTGGATGGTTTTCAGTTATTGAGTGAGCAATATTTTGAAGTAATACAGTTTTTCCAGTTCTTGGGGGAGAAACAATTAGGGCTCTCTGACCCTTACCGATTGGAGATACAAGATCTATAACTCTTGCACTTGCATCCTTTGATGGTTTTTCAGTTTCTAACTTGATTTGTTCATCTGGATAAAGTGGAGTTAAGTTATCAAAATTAATCTTATTTTTACTTTTTTCATTACCTTCGTAATTAATCTTATCAACTTTAAGCAATGCAAAGTATCGTTCTCCATCTTTTGGTGCACGAATTGGACCTTCTACTGTATCTCCAGAACGTAAAGAAAATCTTTTAATTTGACTTGGACTTACATAAATATCGTCTGGACCTGGAAGATAGTTTGCTTCCATAGATCTTAAAAATCCAAAACCATCTTGTAATACCTCTAAGACACCCTCACCATCAATTTCTTTTTTATCTGCAGCAAGATTTTTTAATATCGAAAACAACATGTCCTGAGTACGCATAGAACTGGCATTTTCCACTCCAAGCTCTTCGGCATATTCAAGTAGTTCTTTTGGGGTTTTTCTTTTTAGTTCTCTTAATTTGAGATTCATAGTTTATATTTTTCTTATAGTTATGTTTGATGTGAATGTTTAAGGAAATTGTATCGTGGGTGAGCAAAGTAATAATTTAAAATCATACCATTCGCAAGGCTAAAATGAATTTCTTAATAGTCTGATTTCATGAATTTTCGTTAAATAATTGATTAATAAGTAAAAAATTAATAAAATTTTTCACTTTTGTTATTTATTTATTAATCGATCAGCAAATAATTGGACATTATCCCAGTTTGTAAAATCATATTTTCTAGATGTATCCGTTGGTCCACCAGTAAGCCACATTATAAATCTAATTATATGTTTATCAAAAAATTTATATTTTTTGTAATCTATCTCCCCAGCAAACACCTCCGTATGATCAGGTATCCAGCCTGATTGCTTTAAGAATTTTTTCATATAAGGATTAGTCGATGGTGAGTTTTTTTCAGATTTTCTCGCTACTGCATTCACACTAAAAAAACAGGTTTCTGTCTTTTCTAAAGTTCTACGATTTCTTCTAATAAATTCGTATAATTCTTTTTTATGTTTTCCATATCTAATGCTTGCTCCAACTATAATTAAATTATAACTAGAAAGATCTACGAAGTATGCACTTGAAAGTTTTAGGATTTTTATTTTGTACGATTCATTTAAGATATTAAATATCTGATCACAAATTTTTTTTGTATGACCATCAGTTGTCGAAAATATAATTAGACAGCTTTTCATTTTATTTATTCAAGTGTTTCTATGTGCTTTTCAATAATTTTATTAAAACATTCAATGTGAACTTCGCTATCATTCAAACATGGTACATATTCAAACTCATTACCTCCAGCCTTCAAGAAAATTTCTTTATTTTCCTCATCGATTTCTTCGATGGTCTCTAAACAATCAACACTAAAAGCTGGGGCTATAACAAGGATGTTTTTTACCCCTAAGGATGGGAGCTCCTCCATTGTTTCGCTTGTATAAGGCTTTAACCACTCAGCTTTACCAAAGCGAGATTGAAAGGTAGTTATATATTGGTCTTCTTTGAGTTTAAGTTTTTCTGAAACTAGTCTCGTAGTTTTATGACAAAAACAATAATAAGGATCACCTAAGTCAAAATTTCTTTTAGTAATTCCATGATATGTAAAAACAATCTTGTCGGGTGACTTATTTTTAATTCTTTCTCGCAGTGACTGGGCTAGTGCTAAAATATAACTCTCGTTGTCATGATAACTGTTTACAAAATTAAGTTTGGGAACCCATCTCCATTTAGATAATACTCTTGAAACTTCGTCAAAAATACTACCTGTAGTTGTTCCTGAGTACTGAGGAAACATTGGTAAAACTAAAAGACTTTGACAGTTTTTGTTTTTAAGGGAAAGAAGTGCCTCTTCCATTTTTGGGTTGCCATATCGCATTGCAAGCTCAATTTCTAAGTTTTTGGGTGCGGTTTTTTTAATTTTTTCAACAATTTTATTTGAGTAGGTTAGAAGTGGTGAACCGTCCTCTGTCCAGATTGATTTATATAACCTTGCTGATTTCCGAGATCGGATTGGCACGATTATTAAATTAAGAATAAACCACCATATAATCTTTGGTATTTCTACAACTCTACCATCCGATAAAAACTCTTTTAGAAACCGGCCAACGTCTCTAGCGCGATAACTATCTGGTGTTCCGAGATTACAAAAAATAACACCAATCTTTTTTGGGTTTTCGTGCTTGAAACTATCTTCACCAATAAACTTCATTATATAATTATAGATTGTCCCTGATTTTATTAATTAGTTGCTTTACGTTGTCTGTTGGTGTTTTTGGTAAAACACCATGACCGAGGTTAAAAATATGTGGCTTATTTTTAAAGGCAAGTAAAATATTCTCAGCTTCTTTATCAAGGTTATCACCACCTATTAAAAGAGACTCAGGGTTCAGGTTTCCTTGAAAGCACAATCTTTGATTAAGTAAATCTAGTTTATGAAGATCAAATTTAGTATCTAATGATATACAGTCTAAATATTTAATGTTTGAATAACGTATATAATTCATCAGTGATGCCTCTCTGGGAAAGCCTATATTATATGATCCAAGTTCTTTTAATGCAGAAAATATTTTGTTTGCAGGATCCAGACACCAGGTTTCAAACTGCTCATCATTTAACAATCCAGACCATGACTCAAATAGTTGAAAAACATCAATGCCTGATTTGATTTGATTGGCCGCATGTTCAATAATTATATCTGTAAATATCGGTACAAGATTATTTATTTCTTTTTCTTTTTGTGTAATTAATTTTTTATCAAAAGCTCTTCTTGTTTCACGATCAAACAAACAATAATAAATGGTAGACCATACCCCTCCTGAAAAACCAATAAGAGGCTGGTTGCTTGTATCTCTAATTTTTTTGATTGCGCTATATATTGGTTCTGCCTTCTTTGTGTCTACTTTACTTGATTTATCAAATTCAACTAACGGACCGCTATTTTCACCAAATGATATCTGGCTTCCCATTAAATAAGGTATAATTAAAATATCTGAGAATAAAATTGATGCATCTAAACTATATCGCTGAACAGGTTGCAATGTAACCTCAACGATTGTTTCAGTATCTAAAAACATACTCAATAAACTCTTATGCCTTTTTTTAATCTCAAGATATTCAGGCAAGTGTCTCCCTGCTTGTCTCATAAGCCAAACAGGCGTTTCCTTTGTTTTGTTTCCTTTAAGGTTATCTAATAAAATACTCATAAATATATATATAAGGTAGTAGTAGTAGTTGTGCCTGTGTGTTTGTGATTAACTTATTACTCTATTTTTTATCCACATTAAAAAACCCTAAAAAACCAATAAAAACAAGATAAAAACAAAATATTCACACCTGTTGATAATAATTGTAGTAAAGCCCACAAGTGCATAACCACCACCCTAACATCTAATAAAAATAGATTATTTATATAAAAAACAAGACAATTAACATTTATAAAGAAATGTAAACAACATATATAAAGATACTAATATTTTATTAACATGAATATACATCTTGCATCAAAAAGTGAAACCAGAGGAAAACTACTAAAAAACGCAAAAATTAGTTTTTCTAGAATAGACCATGGTGTTGATGAGGATGAAATTAAAATTTCTCTTCAAAACCAATCACCAACAGAAATTGCTGTTAAATTATCAGAGCTCAAAGCAACACAACCAAACCCGGAAAAAAAAGAAGATCTGGTTATTGGTTCAGACCAGGTTTTAGATTTAGAAGGCAAGCTATTTAATAAAGCCAGAGACTTAGATGAAGCAAAATCACAACTTGTAGAACTAAGTGGCAAAAAACATAACCTGATAACATCGACGGTAATTGCACAAAATAAAAGTATTATTTGGAGGCATCTTGATAAATCTACACTTGTGATGAGAACTTTAACCACAAATGATATAGACAACTATCTGAATGAAGTTGATAAATCTATTTTAAACCTAGTAGGCGTTTACGCCATTGAAAAAGAAGGAATAAAATTATTCGAAAAGATAGATGGTGATTTTTTTTCAATACAAGGACTATCTGTCACTCCTTTAATAAATTTTTTAAGACAACATGATTTAATTTTAAATAATGAGTAATCATACAGCAGTTATTGGCCAACCTATCGAACACAGCGTTTCTCCAAAGATTCATAATTTTTGGATTAAAGAAAATGGAATTGAGGTTGGTGAGTATAAAAAAATATCGTTAAATAAAGAAGATGTAAAAAGCTTTCTAGAAAAATGTATGTCTGAAAACTATAAAGGATTAAATGTTACCGTACCTCACAAAGAATTAGTTTTTGAGCTGTGTGATCAAACCTCCCCAATAGCTGAGAAATTACAAGCTATAAATACTATTACATTTAGTGAAAATAAAATCATTGGAGATAACACAGATCCAATAGGTTTTAAAAATTCTATATCGTCAAATAATCAAGCTAAGTATATTGAAAACAAGAAAGTGCTAGTGATTGGCGCTGGAGGTTCAGCACGATCGATTATTTATCAATTACAGATGATGGGAGCAAACGTTGTTAACGCAAACAGAACAGAGAATAAAAGTGAAAAAATCAAAAAAAGCCTAAATATCAATTTTGATATTTGTTCACTTCAAGATATCGCTTCAATTCTAAAAGAAATAGATTTCGTAGTTAATACAACCAGCCTTGGTATTGATGGAACAAAAAATAACCTTGTCGATTTTGATTTATTAAAAGAAAACTCTTATGTTTATGATTTAATTTATAATCCAAAAAGAACACCATTTTTAAGGAATGCAGAGCAAAAAGGTCATCAAGTGCAGAATGGATTACAAATGTTAATTCATCAAGCCGCAGCATCATTTAAAATCTGGCACGGTATTGAGCCACAAATTTCTGATCAATTAATTAAAAGTTTGGAATAATAATGTTGCTTGTGGGTTTAACTGGTTCAATTGGTATGGGTAAGTCAACAACCGCATCAATGTTTAAAGATTATAAATTTGCTGTATACAATGCGGATGACACGGTTCATTACATCTATGAAAATGACGAGATTATAATAAATAAAATAGAGAAATCATTTCCAGGATCGAAGGTTGATGGCAAGGTTAGTAGGGATGTTCTAAAAAATGAATTAAGCAAAAACCCAAAGAGATTTAAAGAACTTGAATCCATTATACACCCTGCAACTCGTCAATATCAAATATCATTTATAAAACAAATGATAGAGAAAGGACGTATAGGATGTATTTTGGATATTCCCCTTTTATTTGAAACTGGTGGCGAAAAGTATATTGATGTCTCTGTCGTTGTAACAGCTTCTGAAGAAACTCAGTATCAAAGGGTTATAAATGAACGTGGATTGGATGTAGATCTATTTAAACAAATATTAGCACAACAAATGCCAGACCAAGAAAAATGTGAAAGAGCAGATTATGTTATTTCAACAAACAATAATATGGACTCAACGAGAAAAGAAGTATCAACTATTGTTGATAAATTAGTTCTTCTTGAGCCTAAAGCATGGAATGATCATTATAACAAATGAGAGAAATCATTTTAGATACTGAAACGACAGGCCTTAATCCTAATGAGGGGCATAAGGTAATTGAAATTGCGGCTATAGAAATCATTGATTTTTTACCGAGTGGGAAAATATTTCATAAATATATAAATCCCGAAAGGGACGTTCCTCAGCAGTCAATAGATATCCATGGTTTGACTATTGATTTTTTAAGCGATAAGAAAATTTTTAGAAAGATAGCCGATGAATTTTTAGAGTTTGTTTCTGACTCACCAATTATTGCACATAATGTAGATTTTGATATAGGGTTTTTAAATTATGAGTTGTCTAATTGTGAAAAAGACAGATTAACAAATAATACTATAGATACAGTAGCAATCGCGCGTGAAAAATTCCCTGGGCAGAGTGTTTCCCTAGATGCTTTGTGTAAACGATATAATATTAGTATTGCGGCTAGAGAAAAGCACTCAGCTATATTGGATACAGAACTTTTATCAAAAGTTTATATTGAATTACTGGATAAAAAAGAACCAACATTAGATTTAAATATTGATACTAAAACTTTTGAAAATGATACTGAATTTGATGTATCAAAATTTAAAAACAGAAAATTACCAATACGTCTTTCTAAAGAGGAAGAAGAATTACATAAAGATTTTGTTAAAACCCTTGGTTCAAAAGCTATTTGGAAAAAAATTAACTCTAATTAATTGACTCTTCTTTTGTTTCTTTTTTTTGTTCATACAATTTTGCAAAGTTAACAGGGTCTAGTAGCAATGGCGGTAAACCACCATCTGCATGAAGATCATATATTATTCTTCTAGCAAATGGAAAAATTAATCTTGGGCATTCCACCAATAAATACGGTTCTCTAATATCATCTGTAAGATTTTCAATTTCAAAAATACCCACATATTTTAAATCGATAAGATATACACTTTTTTTATTTTGTATCGCCGCAACGTTGATGTTTAGTTCAATTTCGAAAACATTAGTATCTTTTTGATTAGTTGCTTTTACATCTATGTTTGCTTTTATTTCTGGTTTCTCAGTTTGAGCTCTAAATGACATGGGACCTTGAGGATTTTCAAAAGATAAATCTCTAACAAACTGGGTTATAATTTTTGCTTGTGCGTCCATTAATTTTCGTCCTTATTATCCATTTCTTCAAATTCACCTTCAATAGGATCATTTATATCTTGTTTTGATTTATATGCAAAATTTGATCTATTTTTAATGAATAAGCCGATTAATGCTTTGCCAATAAAAAATCTTGTAATTGGGATCAATCCCATGAACCCAATTGCGTCAGTAAAAAAACCAGGTATTAATAGTAGAATACCTGAGATCAGTATTACAAAGCCATCGAATAAACTTCGAACCGGTAACTCTTGATTTTGGATTTCTTCTTGCATTTTTCGTAAAGTATTAAATCCTTGTTGTCTAACCAAATACACGCCTATTCCAGCAGTTAAAAAAATTAACAATATTGTATTTACAGTCCCTAATGCATCTCCAAATTGAATAAATAATGATATTTCAATGACTGGCAATACTATGAAAATTAACAATAAATAGATCATTTGTTACTTATTTCTTATTGAAACTTTAATTTTAGTAGTTACATATATTACACTATAATAAAATATATGAACGAAGCTTTTCAATATCTAGATATTCTAATTTTGGCTGTTCTAGCAGGTCTTGTGCTTTTGAGACTCAGAAGCGTTTTAGGCCGAAGAACTGGTAATGAAAAAACTGATACTTCTTCATTCAATTACGAAGCAACCAACACTGAGTCTAAAGTAGAGCCGTCCATTAAAATTCCACCAGTTGATAGAAACACTTCTAGTGGAGATAGCTGGTTTAATTCAAAAGACTTTCTTAATGGTGCAAATAAAGCTTATGAATTAATTGTAATAAACTTTGAAAATGGAAATAAAAAAGAACTTACCCCGTTCCTTGAAAAATCAGTCCTTTCAAATTTTTCAGAGGTCATTGATCAAAGACAGCAAGATAATCATACTGTAGAATTTAGTTTTATTGGTATTGAGTCATCAGAAATCGTGCATAAGGATCTTAAAAATGATCCTATGGAAGTAACTGTAAGATTTATTTCAGAGATGATTACTTGTATACGAAATAATAAAGATGAGATTATTTCTGGAAGTATGAATCAGGTTCAAAAAATTACAGATGTTTGGACTTTCACAAAAAATAAAAAAATAAAAAGTGATAACTGGCTGCTATCAGCTACGTCTGATTAATTAAAAATTTTTCTAACTTTTTTCTTATATCATCAGGTATCTGAACTGATTTGTGTGTTGGCTGGTGTGTGTTTACCCAAATCATTTCGACTTTATTTAATAAATCATCTGAGTCTTTTTTATAAATTTCTTGAGTAAATGTAATGCTTGAATTTCCAATCTTCTTTATTGCAGAATAAATTTCAAGCGTATCATTTAATTTTGCTGGCGCTTTATATGACATATTAACGTTTACAGTATGAAACTCATTTTGAGTTTCTTTTATATATTCTTCTTGATTAAAAGCTTGATCTAATAAGTCTGCTAAGGAAATATCGTAATAAGTTAAGTAGTGAGAGTTATAAACTATTGATTGGCTATCTATTTCAGAGTACCGAACTTTTAACGAATGAACATGTGTGTCAGTTTTTTTGAGTGACATTATTTATAAAATAAATTTTGATAAGTCGGTGTTTTTTGATAATTCATCAACATGACTATTTACGTATTCAGAGTCAATTATTAATTTCTCACCTCCTTTATCAGGTGCTGAAAAGCTTATATCTTCTAAAACTCTTTCTAATATAGTGTGCAATCTTCTAGCGCCTATATTCTCAATCGTAGAATTAATATGCACTGCTAGACTTGCAATTGACTCTATCCCACTTTCACTGAATTCAAGATTGACGTCCTCTGTGCTAAGTAAGGCCTGATATTGTTTAATTAGACTGTATTCTGGTTCAGTTAAAATACGCTTAAAATCCTCTTTTTCCAAAGGTTTGAGACTAACTCTAATTGGAAGCCTGCCCTGAAGTTCTGGTAATAAATCAGATGGTTTTGCCAATTGAAAGGCGCCTGATGCAATAAACAAAATATGGTCTGTTTTAATTGTTCCATGTTTCGTATTTACTACAGTTCCCTCAATCAAAGGAAGTAAATCTCTTTGCACCCCTTATCGTGATACATCTGCCCCTACTCTTTCTGATCGTGCACATACTTTATCAATTTCATCTAAAAAAACTATTCCATTTTCTTCGACTGCTTTTTTTGCTTCACTTATTATTTGATCACTATCGATTAGTTTATCTGATTCTTCATTAACCAGAATTTCGTATGAGTCCGCCACTGTTATTTTTTTCTTTTTGGTCTTAGATCCCATAGCTTTGCCAAGCATATCATTTAAATTGATCATACCAATTCCACCTCCACCTCCACCTTGAAGATCTATTGTAGGCATGGATCCAGTGTCTTGAACATCGATTTCAATTACTTTTTCATCTAACTCATTATTACGTAATTTTTTTCTGAAGTTATCTTTTGTCGAAGACCCAGCAGCAGGTCCCACTAAACAATCAAGAACTCTCTCTTCGGCTAATAGTTTTGCTTGAGCATTAACTTCTTTGCGTTTTATTTCTCTTACCATTGTTATAGCAATTTCTATTAGGTCCCGAACAATCTGCTCAACATCTCTTCCGACATAACCAACTTCTGTAAATTTAGTAGCTTCAACTTTCAAAAAAGGTGCTTGTGCAAGTTTTGATAACCTTCTAGATATTTCAGTTTTTCCAATACCAGTTGGTCCAATCATCAAAATATTTTTTGGTAATACTTCATCTTTCATATCATCATCTAATTGCTGACGACGCCATCTATTTCGAAGTGCGATAGCGACAGATTTTTTTGCTTCATCTTGTCCGATGATATATCTGTCTAGTTCTGAAACTATTTCTCTAGGTGAAAATGATTGCACTTTAAAATTCTATTTTCTCTACTGTCAAATTATTATTAGTAAATACACAAATGTCAGAGGCAATCTTTATTGACTTTCTTGCAATATCTTCGGCAGTTAATTCGGTATCTGATAATGCTCTTGCTGCAGCTAATGCATAATTTCCTCCACTACCAATTCCAATTATATTTCCCTCAGGCTCTAAAACATCTCCCATTCCGGTAATCAGAAGTGAAGTATTGGAATCTGCAACAGTAAGAAGAGCTTCTAGTCTTCTAAGGTATTTATCTGTTCTCCAATCTTTAGCCAGTTCGACGCAAGCTCGAGTTAACTGATTAGGGTGTTTCTCTAATTTCTCTTCAAGTCGCTCAAATAATGTAAATGCATCTGCTGTTGCACCAGCAAATCCAGCAATCACATTACTATTTGCTAATTTTCTTACTTTTTGAGCAGTTGATTTAATTACCGTATTACCTAGACTTACTTGGCCATCACCAGCAATGACAACTTGATTACCTTTCCTTACAGAAATTATTGTTGTCCCATGCCACGATGCATCTTGTTGATTTTCCATATGTTTATAATGTGGCTATTAAAAAAATTAGTTCAAGAGCCTTATCACAGTAATTAAATATATTTTATATAGCAAATTCAGTTATTTATTGTTAGAAATCACCTGTTTGATTATGAGAAAAGCATCAATAAATAGAACTACAAAAGAAACATCAATTTCGGTGGATATTAATCTCGACGGTCAAGGTCAATATGAGATAAGCACTGGTATTGGTTTTCTTGACCACATGCTAGAGCAATTAGCAAAGCACTCGCTGATAGATATGAAAGTTATTGCTAAGGGTGACACGCATATTGATTATCATCATACAACCGAAGATACAGGAATTGCCATTGGTGAATGTATTGCCAAAGCTCTATCTGATCGAAAGGGAATATCTCGATATGCACATTTTTATATTCCAATGGATGAAACATTGTCTAGAGTATCTCTAGATTTATCAAATCGTCCTTATTTAATATGGAATGTTCAATTTTCTGCTGCAAAAATAACATCATCACAAGGTGATTTTGATACAGAATTATTTAAAGAATGGTTTCAAGCATTTTCACAAGCAAGTGGAACTACCTTGCATGTTGAAAATTTATATGGAGTAAATAACCATCATATTATTGAGTCTTGTTTTAAAGCTCTGGCTAGAAGTTTAAGAAAGGCTGTCTCTATTGATGATAGACAATCTAATGTTGTTCCTTCAACTAAAGGTCAACTCTAGGAATGGTCAAAGAAAGTATCGAGCTTTCACCTTTTAAATTAATAAATCAAAACGGTGAAATAGTTAAATTTCCAAATAAAAAAGTATCTATATTATTTTTTTATCCCAAAGCAAATACTCCTGGTTGTACAAAGGAAGCAGTTGAATTTGAGTCAAATTTAAAAAAGATTAAAAAATTAAATGCTTGTGTTTATGGTATCTCTAAAGATTCTATCAAACGACAAAAAAATTTTTCGAATAAATTTAATATTTCACTAGATTTGTTATCAGATGAAAATAACGATATATGTGAAAAGTTTGGTGTATGGGTGAAAAAGAGTATGTATGGTCGAACATTCTTTGGAATTGAAAGATCAACTTTTGTTTTAGGAAAAAATATGAAAGTTTTAAAAGAGTGGAGAAAAGTTAAGGTTAGAGACCATGTTTTAGAAGTAATGTCTTTTTTAAAATCGATATGATGAAATTAGTAATAATTAACTACGGTTCAGGAAACCTACATTCAGTTCATAAATCTTTTGAAACTGTAAATCAGAGCCTGGGGAATCCATACGAAATTTTAGTGTCAAGTAGTGCAAATGAGATTAGTCAATCTGATAAAATTGTCTTACCAGGGGTTGGAGCATTTGGGGAATGTAAGAATGCACTAATGAGTTATGATGGACTATTAACATCATTGGAAGATGTTGTAATTAATAAGAAAATTCCATTTATGGGAATCTGTGTTGGAATGCAATTACTGGCAGATCAGTCATCAGAATTTGAAATTAATGAGGGTTTAAAATGGATTCCAGGTGAGGTAGTCAAATTAGACTCCAATAAAAATTTTCCAATACCACATATGGGATGGAATGAAATTGAATTTATCGACCATCCTTTATTTTCTGATTGTTCTCAAAAAAGTGATTTTTACTTTGTACACAGTTATTATTTTAAATTACAAAGTAAAGATAATCTGCTTGCAACTACCAAATATCCAAACGAATTAACCGCCGCAGTTATTAAAGATAATATTTTTGGAACTCAATTTCACCCAGAAAAGAGTCACTCAAATGGTATGAAGGTGATTAAGAATTTTTTAAACTGGAGACCATAATGATTTTATTTCCAGCAATAGACTTAAAAGACGGTAAATGTGTTAGATTGACTCAAGGAGACTTCAATAAATCAACTGTTTACAATTCTTCCCCGATCGATCAAGCAAAAATATTTGAAGATCTTGGAGTTGAGTGGTTGCACTGTGTAGATTTAGATGGTGCTTTACATGGAGTATCAGAAAATCTTAAATTTATCGAACAAATCGCAAATGAAACGAGCCTTAATATTCAAATTGGTGGAGGCATTAGAACGATGGAAAAAGTAAAATTATTAATTGATCTTGGTGTATCTAATCTTATTCTTGGTACTGCTGTTTTTAAAGATAGAGAGTTTTTTGATGAAACAGTAAATTTATATCCAAAATCAATTTCAATAGCTTTAGATATAAAAAATAATCAGATAGCAACTCAGGGCTGGAGTGAAGTTCATGAAATAGATTTAATTTCTTTTCTGACTTCATTAAATAATATGAAAATAAATTCTATTATTTGTACAGATATAGAGCGCGATGGCATGAAGAAGGGTATTAATCATGAGATGCTTCTTCAAGTAATGAAACACACATCTATTCCTCTTGTTGCTTCTGGTGGTGTTTCATCTCTTTCAGATATTGAAGAGCTCAAAAAACAAAATTATGAATTTGTGAAAGGTGTAATTGTAGGTAAAGCTATTTACGATAAAAACCTTGAAGTTGAAGATGCATTAAAATTATTAAGTTAAAATGTTAAAGAAAAGAATTATACCATGTCTAGATGTAAACAACGGAAGAGTTGTTAAAGGTGTTAATTTTATAAATTTAATAGATGCAGGTGATCCTGTTGAACAAGCTATAATTTATAATGAAGAAGGTGCAGATGAGTTGTGTTTTCTAGACATTACTGCATCAAGTGATAATAGATCTACACTATTTGACGTAGTCAAAAAAACGGCTGAAAACTGCTTTATACCTCTCACAGTTGGGGGAGGAGTACGAACCTTGGATGATATATCAACTCTGCTTCACTCAGGTGCAGATAAAATATCTATTAATACAACGGCTGTGGATAATAGATCTTTTGTCAGTAGTGCTGCTAACAAATTTGGCTCATCAACAATAGTCATAGCCGTTGATGCAAAAAAAGATAAGAACAATCGATGGAAGGTTTTTACTCATGGTGGCCGAAACGAAACTAATATTGATGCAATTGATTATTGTATGGAAGTAGCTGAACTAGGTGCTGGTGAAATTTTGCTTACTTCTATGGATAAGGATGGGACTAAATCTGGTTTTGATAATGAACTTCTAAATAAGATCACAACTAAAATAAGTATTCCAGTGATTGCGTCAGGAGGTGTAGGTACATTAGAGCATATGTACGAGGGCGTAGTAGAAGGTGGAGCGAGTGCTCTATTAGCAGCATCGATTTTTCATTTTGGTGAATATAGAATTCAAGATGTAAAAAGATATCTTGCTGATAAGAAAATACCAGTTAGGATTTAATTATGAAAGGTTATTGGATTGTAAAAGCAAACACAGTCAATGCTGAGAAACAAAAAGACTATGCTTCTTTCGCTTCAAAAGCTGTTGAGAAATATGGTGGAAAATACCTGGTTAGAGGTGGTCAAAGTTTAGACAAAGAAGGATCAATATTTGAAAGAAATGTGGTAGTTGAATTTGATACTTATGAAATTGCAAAGCAAGCTTATGAGAGTGAAGAATATCAGTATGCAAAAAAAATCTTGGGAGATGAAAAAGATAGAATTTTTGCAATCGTTGAAGGTACATAGATATGAGTGAGAAAGTTCAAGTATTAGTAAGATTATTTGAGACTATTATTAATCGCTCTAATGATGATCCCAATAATTCTTATACCGCCCAGCTACTTTCTGAAGGCCAAGAGAAATGTATTGCTAAATTAAAAGAAGAAGCTCTTGAAACTGTAGATGCCGCTGAGAACAATGATATTAATCAAATTATTTATGAGTCAGCTGACTTAATTTATCACCTGCTAGTACTTTGGAAAAAATTTGAAATCTCTCCTGATCAAATTTATGATGAATTATCGAGTAGAGAAGGTAAGACAGGGATTAGAAAATAATGAGTTATGACGATCAAAATATTTTTGCAAAAATTATAAGTGGTGAAATACCATGTGATAAAATCTATGAAAGTGAATTCACTATTGTATTTGAGGATATTAGACCTCAAGCTCCATCACATGTTTTGATTATTCCAAGAGGAAAATATAAAGATATTAACGATTTTAGTAAGAATGCTAATAATGATGAGATTTTAGATTTAAACAAGTCTATCTCTATAGTTGCAGATAAATTAGGAGTTAGCGAGGATGCTGGAGGAAATGGATATAGATTGATAACTAATGCAGGAAAAGATTCTCATCAAGAAGTTCCCCATTTACATTTCCATCTAGTAGCTGGAAAACCACTAGGACCTTTATTAGTTAAATGAAAAATAGAACAAAAAGAATTAAAGTTGTCGTTACTGGTGCAACTGGTCGCATGGGACAAATGCTTGTTCAGCAAATTTTAGCAGATAAAAAACTTTCTTTATTTGGTGCTACAGAAAGACCAAACCACAAAAAAATAGGATTTGATATTGGTGATATTATTAAATCAAAAAAAACAGGTGTCATCATTACAGACGACTTCATTCCTCTTTTTGCAAAGACTGATGCGGTAATTGATTTTTCATTACCTAAAGCAACAGTAGTACATTCAAAATATGCCGCCCAAGCAAGAATAATACATGTTATAGGAACAACTGGATTTTCTGACTCAGAAATTAAAAAAATAAGTTACGCAGCTCAGCATGCGACAATTATAAAATCTGGAAACATGAGTATTGGAGTAAATATCTTAGAAAAACTCGTTTCTGAAGTGAGTAAGTCATTATCTGAAGAATTTCAAATTCAGATAAATGAAGTCCATCATAAACATAAAATTGATGCCCCATCTGGAACAGCTTTGATGTTAGGTCAGGCTGTAGCTAGTAGTAAAAATAAAAAATTAGAAAAAATAAAACAAAAATCTAAAATAAATACTCAAGGAAAAATTAAAAAAGATAAAATTGTCTTTTCATCATTTAGAAAAGGAAATGTTGTTGGTAATCATGATGTAGTTTTTTCAAGTAACGATGAAACGATTAAGTTAAGTCATACAGCTTTAAATAGAAATATTTTTGCATCAGGTGCTCTACAGGCTGTGAAATGGGGCAAAGATAAAGAACCTGGACTTTATTCGATGGCAGATGTATTGAGTCTCTAAACATAATTAAGAATGAATAAAAACGAGAGAGTCAAAGTAATAATAAAGTCTCTTAATAAGTTGTATCCTAAAATACCAATACCCTTAAAACATAAAAATAATTTTGAACTTTTAATAGCAGTTTTACTGAGTGCGCAATGTACCGACGAAAGAGTAAATACTGTTACTCCAAAACTTTTTTCTAAAGCTAATAACCCCCATAAAATGATCAGCTTATCTGAAAGAGAAATATATAATATTGTAAGACCTTGTGGCCTTGCTCCTCAAAAATCAAAAGCAATTTATAATCTATCTAGAATTCTTATTGAAGAATTCAGAGGTAATATACCCCAAAATTATGAAGATTTAGAAAAATTACCAGGAGTGGGTCACAAAACTGCAAGCGTAGTTATGTCTCAAGGCTTTGGATATCCAGCTTTTCCTGTTGATACTCATATACATCGTCTTGCACAAAGATGGAAGTTAACTAGTGGCAAAAATGTAAGACAAACAGAAAAAGACCTGAAGAGATTATTTCCAGAGTCAGCATGGAATAAACTTCATCTTCAAATAATTTATTATGGTAGAGAGTATTGTAAAGCTAGAAGTTGTTTTGGGCTTGAATGTGAAATTTGCTATTCATGTTTTCCAAGAAGAAAAAAAGCTATTAAAACTCTAAAAGCTTAAACAATCTAATTAATATACTTTATATGAAAATTAGTAACTGATAAGCTTTGTCATGAATAGTAAAGTTGCTCTAATAATAGGTGCAGGTACTAGCCTTGGATCATCAATAACAAAAGTTTTTGCTGATGATAATTTTACTGTTGTACCAGTTAGGCGTGAAGGAGAAAAACTTAAGCCCTTAGAAGAGGAAATTAATTCAAAAGGAGGAAAATGTTTTTCATTTAGTCTTGATGCTAGAAAAGAAGATGAAGTGAAAAACTTTATTGAAAGAGTTGAACTAGAGATTGGTGAAATCGAAATAGCGATCTACAACATTGGAGCTAATATCAAATATAATTTAACTGAAACTTCCTCAAAAAAATATTTCAAAGTATGGGAAATGGCAACATTTGGAGCATTTTTAATGGGGCGAGAGGTTGCTAAAAATATGATCAAAAGAAAAAGAGGAACAATAATATTTACTGGAGCAACTGCAAGCATTAGAGGAGGCGATGGCTTTTCTGCTTTTGCAGGTGCCAAAAATGCAAAAAGAGCTCTTGCCCAAAGCATGGCGCGTGAGTTAGGGCCCAAAGGGATTCATGTTGCTCATATTATTATTGATGGAGCAATTGATACTCCATGGGTCAATGAATTATTCCCAGAATTTGTAAAACAAAAAAAAGATATTGATGGTCTAATGAACCCAGATGATATAGCCTCAAACTATCTGTGGATTCACAATCAACCTAGAAATTCATGGACACATGAATTAGATTTAAGACCTTGGGTAGAAAAATGGTAAATAAAGAATTTGGTATCACCGGCATAGGAAATTCAATTGTAGATATTATTGTTCAGGTTGAAGATGATTTTCTTTTAGAAAATGATCTGAGAAAAGGAATGATGTCCTTGGTAGATCTAGACGGAATTCAAAATCTTGAAAAAAAATTTAAAATAGAAACAACAGTTTCTGGTGGTTCAGTTGCGAATTCTATTGTTTGCATGTCTCAAAATGAAATTAACTCTGCATTTATAGGAAAGGTCGCTGATGATGATCTTGGTTCAGCATTTATAAATGGTCTTAATAAAGAAGGTGTTCAATTTGGATCATCTCAATTTAGTGATAATGAAAAGACAGGTCGATGCATTGTAATGGTTTCAAAAGATGCTCAACGAACTATGAGTACCTATTTAGGAATTTCTCAGAAGTTAAACGAGAAGGATATCAATGAAGATCTAATCAAGAAGTCAAAAATTCTTTATTTAGAGGGATATCTTTGGGATTTAGATGATGCTCAAAGTGCTATAAGAAAATCAATTTCCATAGCAAAAGAAAATGGAACCAAGATAGCCTTTAGTGTTTCAGATGTTTTTTGTATAGAGAGATTTAGAGAAAGTTTCTTAGAAATTATCAAGAATGATTGCGATATCGTTTTTGCTAATGAAGAAGAAATCAAAGCACTTACAGGAGGTTCAAATATAGATAAAGACTTAAATGCATTAATGAAAGAAGATAAAATTTTAGCTATTACAAGAGGTGAACAAGGAGCTCTAATTATTTCTCAAAATAATAAATATGAAATAAGTTCTGAAAAAATTGATAATTTAGTCGATACCACAGGTGCGGGAGATATATTTGCTGCAGGTTTTTTAGAATATTTAATCAAAGATCATGAAATTCAAGAATGTGGCAAAAGAGGAATACAACTTGCATCAAAAATCATTCAACAATACGGCGCAAGATTTTAATTAAAGGTTATTATTCTTCCATTCAGAAAATTCTATTGGTTCAAAATTAATTTTTGAGTTAACAAACCAAGTTTCAAAAATTTTATTTTTTTTGTTTTTAGGGTAGATATTATTTACAGCTATTTTGTATCCTTTGGGTATCAAATATTCTGATGCTAATTTGTGGTAACTCTCATCACTTGTATAATCATCATGTTCAAAAGATATAAAATCGAAACTTAAACCCTCTTTTAAAATTTTTTTAAGAGCTTCGAATGTTTTATCTCTGGGATCAATATCACAGGAAAGATAATTTAAATGCAATGGCAAGTTATTTTCTTGAAGTGCAATCTTATAATTAAATTTTAGAGCATCCTCAAAATAAATTTTATTCTTTCTTTCCTTACAAGAATTCCATAATGGTTGAAGTTCTTTTTTAAACTCAATAGTGATACCTTTCCAGTTATTTTGTGATTCAAGTATATAAGTATTTGAGTCAAGTTTTGGTTTAAATCCACCAACTTCTAAATAAGTACCATTCTTACCAATTAAATTAAGAGCAAAAATATCTTGACCAGCTTCTGAATATTCAAATCGCTTAAGAAAAAATTTCCTAAAAGATTTTCTAAGCATGAATTTACTCTTCAGAAATTTGAACTATAAGTTTTCCATGGTTTTCACCTGCGAATAACTTTTTAATTGCACTTGAAGCATTTTCTAATCCTGGAACTATATCATTTTTATATTTAATCTTTCCTTCAGCAATCCATTTTCCTAGATCTTGAAAAGCTTCCATAGCTCTTTTCTGATAATCAAAAATAATGAATCCTTGAAGTTTAATTCTTTTTATCAATAAATGTCCCCAAGCAGGACCAGGAACAAGAGACTCAGAATTATATCCTGAAATCAATCCGCAAAGTGATATTCGACTCTTTATATTCATTCTGGTAAGAACAGCCTCAGTAATTTTGCCACCAACATTTTCAAAATATATATCTATCCCATCTGGACATAATTCTTTTAATCTAGCTCTTACATCCTCTGTTTTATAATTAATCGTACCATCAATATTTAATTCATTTTTAAGCCAATCACATTTTTCATCTGATCCAGCAATACCAATAACTCTACATCCTTTTATTTTACCAATTTGACAAACTATTGATCCAACTGCACCAGCTGCGGCAGACACTACAAGTGTCTCACCTTCTTGAGGATTAGTAATATCTAAGAGGCCAAAGTATGCCGTCATTCCAGTCATACCCATTACGCCCATAAATGCACTTAGTTCAAAACCAGTGTTTTGGGGTATTTTTTGGACGCCTTTGCCTGAAGAAATACTGTAATTTTGCCATCCTCCCATCGAATTTACATAGTCACCAACTTGAAATTTTTTATTATTTGATTTTTCAATAATTCCAATTGTACCACCTCTCATGACGTCACCTATTTTCATAGCGTCTACATATGAAGCTTGACCACTCATCCATCCTCTATTCGCTGGGTCTAGAGATAGATAAATGTTTCTTATCAAAATTTCTTGTTCGCCTATTTCACGTAAATTAGATTCTTCTAGAACAAGATCGGTATCTGCAATATCGCCTCTAGGAAAACTTTTTAGTATCCATTGTTTATTAATCATGTGGTCCCCTTTTATTTTTTTGCTGTTAGTTGATTTGTTCTTGATCCAGGCATATCAACTATTATACCTGTCGATGAAGCTGTAACAACTGTCTTACCATTTTGAACTAATTTTCCTTCTAAAAAAACTAAATTCTTACCAGCTTTAACAATTTTTCCATATCCTTGAGCTTTTCCAGGTCTTGTTGGATATAAGAAATTTGTTTTCATTTCTATTGTTGGTGGCCGTTTTGTAAAATGAGTTTTCATTATGAAGGCTAGTGCCATTGTATCATCAATCATTCCTGATAATAATCCTCCTTGTACGTCACCAGTTGGATTACAAAACTTCTTATCAATATTGAATAGAAATTCAGCAGTACCTTCTTCAGTATTAAGTGTAATACATTTCATATCATACAATGATGTAAAGCTTTCATTCTTATTATAAAGCTCTAGTATTTCTTGATCTGAGATTTTATTCATAATTAAATTTTATTTATTGCTCCAAAATTTTTTTGCTTTCTTAAAAAAAGCACTTTTAAGAGGGCTGTCCTTAACATCTTCAATTTCTTTAAAAGATCTTAATATTTCTATTTGCTTCTTTGACAAATTAATAGGTGTTTCAACCTTTGCTTGTATATATAAATCCCCGATACCACCATTTCTAACATTAGGCATTCCTTTTGATTTGAGTCTAAATTGATCTCCAGTTTGAGTTCCCTCAGGAATCTTAAGCCTAGCTTTTCCTCCATCTATTGTGGGTAATTCAATGCTTCCACCAATAGTTGCATCAATCATTGAAATAGGAATTTCTGCAAAAAGATGATTCTCTTCTCTTGAAAAAATTTCATGCTCATTAACATTTACAAAAATATAGAGATCACCTTGCTGGCCTCCATTTGGTCCTGCTTCCCCTTCCCCAGAAAGACGAATCCTCGATCCATCATCAACTCCTTTAGGAATAGTAACCATAAGACTTTTTGTTTTTTGCATACGACCAACACCTCGACAACTCTTACATGGGTCAGCAATCATTGAACCAGATCCTTGACATTGAGGACATGTCTGCTGTATCGAGAAGAATCCTTGTTGAGATCGTACTTGTCCAGCACCACCACAAACATTGCATGTTACTGGGCTACTGCCTTTAGTAGCTCCTGAGCCGGAACAATCATCACATTTTACTTGTGTGGGAATTTTTACTTTGAATTTTTTACCAAGGTATGCTTCTTCTAAATTTATAGAGATATCATATCTTAAATCTGATCCACGATTATTGGATTTACGTCTCCTTCCACCACCTCCAAAAAAAGATGAGTCTCCAAAAAAGTCCTCAAAAATATCTGAGAATTGAGATGAAGAGAAATCAAATCCTCCACCTTGAGAGCTGCCATCAACTGCTGAATGACCAAATTGATCATATGCAGATCTCTTTTCTTTATCATAAAGAATTGAATAGGCTTCGCTAGCTTCTTTGAATTTTGCTTCTGCATCAGAGTCACCTTGATTTCTGTCAGGGTGATATTTCATTGCAAGCTTTCTATAAGCTTTTTTTATTTCTGATTCATCCGCTGATTTATTTACGCCAAGAACTTCATAGTAATCTCTTTTGGACATTTGCTATCAGTTTCTAGGCTTGTTTGGTATCGTCTTCTTTTACTTCCTCAAACTCTGCATCAACAACTTTTTCATTTTTACCATCTGAATCTGCGGCAGCTTGATCACTGCCACCTTCCTGTGATCCCTCAGCTTGTTGAGCTTTATACATTGCCTCCCCAAGTTTCATAGATGATTGTGTTAAGGCTTCTAATCCAGATTTTATTTTTTCTAAATCATCACTTTCCATTGCTTCTTTCAGTGACTTGATATCATTCTCAATAGCCGTTTTCTCATCAGCCGACACTTTATCCCCAAACTCTTTCATATTTTTTTCAGCAGAATGTATCATTGAGTCTGCTTGATTTTTAGTATCGATAGCTTCACGTTTTTGTTTATCAGACTCTGCGTTGGCTACAGCATCTTGAACCATTTTTTCAATTTCTTCCTCTGAAAGGCCTCCAGAAGCTTGAATGGTAATTTTTTGCTCTTTATTAGTACCTTTATCTTTTGCGGAGACATTCACAATTCCATTTGCATCAATATCAAAAGTTACCTCGATTTGTGGAACCCCTCTTGGAGCAGATGGTATCCCTTCTAAATTAAAGTTTCCAAGTTGTTTATTATCAGCAGCCATTTCCCGTTCACCTTGTACAACTCTAATAGTAACAGCAGATTGATTATCTTCAGCAGTTGAGAAAGTTTGACTCTTTTTTGTGGGTATAGTTGTATTTTTATCAATTAGTTTTGTTGAAACACCACCTAGTGTTTCAATTCCCAATGATAAAGGGGTAACATCTAATAGTAAGACATCCTTTACATCTCCTTGAAGAATCCCAGCTTGAATTGCTGCTCCCATAGCAACCACTTCATCGGGATTAACACCTTTGTTAGGTTCTTTTCCAAAAAAGTTTTTAACAGTCTCAATGACTTTAGGCATTCTTGTCATACCACCAACAAGGACAATTTCATCAATTTCACCTGCACTCATGCCAGCATCTTTCAATGCAGCTTCACATGGCCCAATAGTTTTTTGAACTAGGTCATCTACTAAAGTTTCTAGCTTTGATCTTGTAACCTTAATATTTAAATGTTTCGGACCTGATTGATCGGCTGTAATAAAAGGTAAATTAATTTCTGTCTGTGGAGTTGAAGACAATTCGATTTTAGCTTTCTCAGCTCCTTCTTTAAGTCTTTGTAAAGCAAGTTTATCTTGAGTTAAATCGATACTATTTTCTTTTTTAAATTCTGAAGCAAGGTATTCTAATATCCTAGCATCAAAATCTTCGCCTCCCAGGAAAGTATCGCCGTTAGTAGATTTAACTTCAAAAACACCATCACCGATCTCAAGAATGGAAACATCAAA
>JAQWTH010000041.1 GCA_029242795.1 Candidatus Pelagibacterales bacterium
CAAAAAACACTGATAAGTTGCTGAAATGACTCTATTTGTGAAGTGAACCCTCACTGGTACCTAAAACCAGCGTGTCTACTAATTCCAAAGTTTCCGCGATTAAAAGAAAATGCAAAATAGACTGTTTTTGAGATTATTACAGTCATAATTTAGAGGTTTAAATCAAGCAATGTAGTGTATTAATATTGAAGAAATATGATGACAATTAGTAGGTTCTAACAACGAATGAAATCAGTAGTTTTTTTAGACAGAGGTACTTTTCCAAAGAAGTTGTTAATGCCAAAATTAAAATTTAAACATAATTGGAAAAATCATACATTTACAAAACCAAACCAAATTATTCAAAGAATTAAAAATGCAAATATAATTGTCACAAATAAAACTAAATTATCTGCTTCAGATCTGCGAGCTGCAAAATCCCTTGAGCTTATAGCAATTACTGCTACTGGAACAAACATAGTAGATTTAAATTTTTGTAGAAAAAATAATATTCATTTATGTAATCTCAGGAATTATGCTTCAATTTCTGTTGCTGAACATGTCTTTGCCATTTCATTAAATCTAATAAAGCAAATAAAAGGTCTTGAAAAAGATATTAAAACTGACATTTGGCAAAAAAGAAAAGTTTTTGCTCTTTTAAATAGATCAATTGGTGATTTAAATGGCAAGACGATTGGCATTATAGGAAAAGGCGCTATCGGAAAACAGATCAATAAAATATCTAAAGCTTTTAATATGAAGGTAAACTTTTTTTCTGCTAGAGGTTTTAAAAGATCTGATTTTAAAAATTTTTTATCAAAATGTGATATTTTAACTATTCACTGCCCACTAGAAAAGAACACATTAAATCTTATTACTATTAAAGAATTAAGGTTAATGAAAAAAACATCAATATTAATTAATACTGCACGGGGTGGCATTGTTAATGAGCATGACTTAGTAACTGCAATAAAAAAAAATATAATTGCAGGAGCTGGAATAGATGTAGCAACAACTGAGCCTCCAAAAAAAAGTCATCCTTATTATAATATAATTGATAAGCCTAATTTTATTTGGACACCCCATACGGCCTGGGCATCAAATGCAACACTCAACAATGCAGTTAATCAGCTTATAGACAATATAAATTCTTTTTATCGTAATCAGCCTAAAAATTTAGTTTAAGAATTGTCTTTTTTGTTTTCTTTGTGAATTAGGAAAACTGATCCTAAGATTAAAATACCACCAACTATTTCATAAATACTTAAAGTTTCAGAAAATATAATAAAAGCCAATATTAATCCAAATATCGGAAATAATGAGTAAAACGGGAGTACATTTGATATTGGGTAAAACTTGTACAAATAAAACATTCCTGCATGACCAATTGCTGAGACAATTAAAGCTGTGTGAAGAACTGTAAAAATTGCTAATCCATTTAAGGGCATCAAATAATTGAGTGGGTTTCCTTCAATGACAAGTGTCAGTACTGCAACAGGTACAAATGCAATAAGGCCATGCCAGCCATTAAGGGTTGCAGTATCAACCTCTTTTAATACTCTGGCCATAAGATTAGAAAGTGCATAGAAGAATGCCATTACAATTACTAAAAGTAATCCAAACTTGTCATCAATAATTCTAGGGTCATAAGCAATTATAACTATTCCAACGAAAGATAAGAATATAAGGATCCATCGTCTTAAAGAAATTTTTTCTCTTAAGAAAACTAAACTGAGCATCAATCCAAATGGAATTGATAGTTGTGCTCCAATAATAATTGGTGCAACAATAGATAGTTGCTCTAACGCATAATACATTGTCACATAAGTTCCTATTCCCATAGCAAGAGAAAATCCTAATAATGGCCTTAACAAATGTTTTTCAGGTAGCTTTAGCCTGAAGAAAGGTAAGAAAGCTAAAAAGATTAGTCCAAGTCTTAGGGCAGTAAATAATAACGGAGGAATAGTATCTATTCCAAGTTTTCCAACTGGATAAGAGCTTCCATATAAAATCATTATAATTAGAACTAAAATTAGATGCTTTGATTGCATTTCTTAAATCTAATTGATTAAATACTTTATACAACTCAAAGAATACAGAGCCTCATTTATTTCTAGGTGAGCAACGTTTTGAACAGTATTTTACATTGTTCCAATTTAATTCCCATTTCTTTCTCCATGAGAATTCTTTTTTACAAGTAACACAAGTTTTAGTTGGTAAATTTTGCTTGTTCATTGATTAAATTATTTAGATACATTTGCCACGTAGAAAATTATCATAAAGGGATGAAACTACCTTCTTTGAAAGTGTTGTACGATCAAATAGATCATCAAAAATAATGCATTTTTGTTTAATTGATAAATTCTCACTTGATAAATTTTGAAGTATGGAATCTTCTGACAGTATAGCATTATTCATTCTTATTCCCTGATCATTTTCTGTGTCAAAAATTATGAATCTTTCGTTTATCTTATTTTCCCAATGATCCCAATTAACATCAAGTGGATATGGATTAGAGTTAGGGTTACCGTCATAAGCAAAATTTACCCAATACTGACTCATAGAAATGGATAAATTTTTATCGAAGATGGCATTTTCTTTCTTATACAAAATATCAGATAAACCACTTTCTTGACCATCAATGATCTCTGGTGAGTTAAAAACAAACCCAATTTCTAAAGCGTGCGCCGCACCCAATAACTTTGAAAAATCCATTCCAAGAAATTTTGGCTCATCATCCCAATCAAATCTATAAGCATAAACATTTTTTTTATTTTTTTCTGAAATATATCTTGATGCATTATCTACAGCATCTAGTTTCCACGCATCGCTTTGATATCTTGAATAAGCGTCATAAAATTTTTCATCTTTTTGTTTTGTCCACAATCCTAACATTGGGTGCAAGTTTGAAATAAAATTGGGTAGTACAGTTTTTACAAACCTTGGATTACCACTCATAAAAAGTTTGTGCTCATCACGATTTGTACCAAGAATAATTTCTTTATCTTGATACTTGCCATTCATATATGACTCAAAAATACCTTCTTTAGGAATTATTATTCCGTCTGGAATGACATTCGGTATTTCAATTAATCCTCCCGCATCTTCTCTAACTCTGTAGAAACTAATTATCTCTTCTTTAGGCAAATCTCGTAAAAAGTTTGATAAAACGTTACTATCTTCCAAAGTTTCTTTAAGCGTCATAGGATTCATTGCTGGATTCTTTTCCTTTATAGAATTCTTCAGAAATGTAAGTGATCCTGAATCAGGATTATTTCTAGAATATTCAACGCTATCTGAAACAAGGTATCCACTTTGCACAATCCCTCTTTGAAACAAATCCTCTGCAGGTTTTGCAACATAAAGAGATAAAACATTTCGAGCTCCCGCTGACTCACCAAAAATCGTAATATTGTTTGGATCGCCTCCAAAACTTTTTATATTTTGGTTTACCCACTCTAAAGATTTTATCATATCAAGGGTTCCAAAATTTGGTGATTGATCAAGAGGTTCCCTAGAACTTGAATTTAAATCTGGAACAGAAAACCAGCCAAATGGTCCTAACCTATAATTAATCGTGACAAGAATTACATCATGTAATTTTAAAAAGTTAGTGGGTATGTGCATTGGAGATGCTGAATACCCCCAAGTATTTCCACCTCCATGAATCCAAAACATTACTGGAAGTTTTTTTTTATTATTGAAAGAATCTGCAGGCGCAAACACATTTAAGTAAAGACAATCCTCTGAACCAAAAATTGTTCCTTCTTTTTGACCAGTAATAAGTTCATCATAAAAATTCGACACTTGAACACACCTATTCGGTAATTTAGTGGCATCAAATGTGTTTGATGAAAATTCAAAATCTCGTGGGGCTTTCCACCTGTACTCTCCTACTGGTGGCTTGGCGTAAGGTATGCCATACCAAGCATATATATCTTTTTGATCATCTTCATTGATCTTTGTTCCAAAAATCTCGACATCATTTAAAACTACCTTTGATTCATCAACTGCTTCATTCGCAAATGAATATGAGCTTATAAATACAAATAAAATTAAAATTATTTTTAGAGTTTTTTTCATTAGATATTTAATTTTGACAGCTTTTTAACTATAAGTGGAATATTGTCAACTAAGTCATCAGCAATTAATCCAGGTCCTAATAATTCACCTAATTGAGAATGAATCCAAGAACCAGCACATGCTGCATTAAAAGCATTCATTTTGTTACGCCCAACTAATGATGATATTATTCCTGCTAAAACATCACCTGACCCTGCTGTAGCAAGATAAGGCGCTTTAGAAGAATTGATCACAACTTTTCCTGAAGGGTGCGCAATTACAGTATCCGAACCTTTTAATAGAACAATGCTTCCCGCTTTTTTTGCCCCCTCAACTGTTCTAACGACTTTATCTTCAATGTTATTTATTTTATCTCCAAATAATCTTTTAAATTCTCCTTCATGAGGAGTGAGTATTGTGTGTTCATATGTATCGATAAATAACTCATCGGGGGACCCCTCAAAGCTTGTAATGGCATCGGCGTCAATGACAACATGATCAATAAAAGCAAGAGCTAAAAGTGTTCTAGCTTTTGTTTCGTCAGAAATAGTATTTCCAGGTCCAATCAAAACTGATGAGATTTTCTTATCTTTAAGCATTGTTTGGAATTCATTCTTATTTTGAATCACAGAGATTAACTCGACTGAAATTTGAGGTTCCAATATTTGAGCAGATTCCTTGTCACAAATGAGTTTTACTGCACCTGCGCCAACTCTCATAGCAGCTCTTCCAGCGAGCCTAGCAGCACCTGTTTTAAAGACAGGGCCTGAGTTAATTAATACTAAACCTCTTGAGTATTTATGATCAGCATCTTCAGGAAAAGGAAACTGATCAATCCATAAATCGGGAGAGTTTTTTAAAATCATAAAATATTTAACATCATAATAGATTTAATGGCCTACTTATTACAAATTTTTAAGAAGTTTATATAAATTATTGATTTATATAAATTAATTTTAAAATCTATAAATGGATGATATTTTATAGAAATACTTGTGTCAATTTGGCATAAGTTCTAAATAGTGCAATGTTTTCTTTGTATCTAATTATAATGTAATGCTCAATTTTAACATAAGGACATACTTTTTTTATGAAAAAAATTGAGGCAATAATCAAGCCTTTTAAAATCGATGAAGTAAAAATTGCTTTGGAAGAAATTGGCGTTCGAGGAATGACAGTTTTAGAAGCTAAAGGAAGGGGAAGACAAAGAGGTTTTACAGAAATGAATACAGGTGTTGAGTTTGGGGATTTTTTGCCAAAACTCAAAGTTGAGATAATACTCGAAGACGAACTTGTAGACAAAGCTGTGGAAGCAATCATTAAGTCTACTAATACTAATCGAATTGGTGATGGCAAAATCTTTGTCTCAAATATTGAGACAATTACAAGGATTAGAACCGGCGAGACTGGTTCTGATGCATTATAATTTTTTTAAGAAAGAAGGCATACATGAATACATTTGAATATATCTGGCTAGATGGTTATCAACCTGAGCCTTTCATGAGAAGTAAAGTAAAAGCAACTGATCAAAAGTCAGCGCCGGATTGGTCATTTGATGGTTCATCTACAGAACAAGCTGAAGGTGGAAGTTCTGACTGTCTTCTATTACCAGTACAAACATATTCTAACCCCAATGGGCATGATTTAGTAATGACACAAGTCCAGGCTGCAAATCATACTACTCACCCGTCAAATTTTAGAGCTGCTGCTGCTGAAGTGGTTACTGATGAATGGTGGTTTGGTTTTGAACAAGAGTTTTTTTTCACTGACCCTAAAAATGGTGAACCGCTAGGTTGGGAATCTGGAACACCAAAAGCACAAGGTGAATATTACTGTGGAGTTGGTGCGAGCAATGTTGTCGGTCGTGAAATTTCAGATGCTCATTTACAAGCATGTTTAGATGTAGGGATACATTTAACTGGAACGAATGCTGAAGTAGCTCTTGGTCAATGGGAGTATCAGTGTTTTGGCAAGGGCATTAAAGCAGCTGATGACTTATGGGTAAGCCGTTATCTTTTATTCAAAACTGCTGAAAAATTTGATGTCGGTGTAAATATTCATCCAAAACCAAAAACTGGTGACTGGAACGGGTCTGGAATGCATACAAATTTTTCTAATGAACAAATGAGGTCAAAGGGCTCTGAAGAATTATTTTCATCCATCTGTGAAAAATTGGGCAAGGTCCATAAAGATGGAATAGCCTCATATGGATCAGATAATGACATGAGACTTACTGGTCTTCATGAAACTCAAAATATCGAGCAATTTTCTTATGGAGTTAGTGATAGAGGGGCAAGTATTAGGATACCCGTTTATACTGTTGAAAATAATTGGAATGGTTATTTAGAAGATAGAAGACCTGCTTCAAATGCTGATCCATATAAAATACTTTCACATATTGTTGGAACTTTATCTAAGTAAGTTATAACATTACTTAGTTAATGTTTTTAAGGGGAGATAAAATGACTACTGCGAGTGACGCACTAAAGGTATTCAGAGATTCTGGGGCCAAATATTTAGATCTAAGATTTACTGATGTTAAGGGCAAATGGCAACACCTCACAATGGATGGTACTGTTGTGGATGAGGATCTTTTAAATGATGGTGTATTCTTTGATGGGTCATCTATTGCGGGATGGAAGGCAATAAATGAGTCAGATATGGTTCTCAAACCTGATCTCTCAACCACAGTCATGGATCCATTTACGGCTCAGCCAACAATGATGATTTTTTGTAATATACTGGATGCAGTTACAAAAGAGCCCTATGATAGAGATCCACGTGGAACTGCAAAAAAAGCAGAAGAATATGTTAAATCAAGTGGTATAGGTGACACAGTTTACATTGGTCCTGAGGCTGAGTTTTTTGTTTTCGATGACGTTAAGTTTCAAGTAGAAATGAATAAATCTAGCTTTGAGATTGATAGTTCTGAAGGGCCTTATAACAGTGCAAAAAATTATGAAAGTGGAAACCTTGGTCATAGACCAGGAATTAAAGGAGGATATTTTCCTGTTCCTCCAGTTGACAGTGCTCAAGATATTAGAACTGAGTTTCTTGAGGAATTAAAAAACTTAGGGCTAAGAATGGAAAAGCATCATCATGAAGTTGCTCCTAGTCAACATGAGCTTGGTTTATTGTTTGATACTTTATTAAAACAAGGTGATGGTATTCAATTGTATAAATATGGAGTGCATATGGTTGCTAATTCATTTGGTAAAACAGCTACATTTATGCCAAAGCCAGTAAAAGGTGACAATGGTTCTGGTTTGCATGTACATCAATCAATTTGGAAAGATGGAAAGCCTCTTTTTGCAGGAGATGAATATGCAGGATTATCTGAAACTGCGCTTCATTATATTGGAGGCATAATAAAGCATGGCAAGGCACTTAATGCTTTTACAAACCCTAGTACTAATAGTTATAAGCGTCTTATTCCTGGATTTGAAGCCCCTGTGATACTTGTTTACTCAGCAAGAAACAGATCGGCTTCATGCAGAATACCTGTATCTGATAGTCCAAAAGGAAAAAGAGTTGAAGTTAGGTTTCCTGACCCAACTGCAAATCCATATTTGGCTTTTGCTGCGATGCTTATGGCAGGAATGGATGGTATAAAAAATAAAATTCATCCTGGAGATGCAAGCGATCAAGATCTGTATGAACTATCTGACAATGAAGTTTCAAAGTTGCCAACTGTCTGTGGCTCTTTAAGAGAAGCATTGGAGGCAGTTGATCAAGACAGAACATTTTTAACTGAGGGTGGAGTTTTTACTGATGATCAAATTGACGGTTACATAGATCTTAAAATGCAAGAAGTATATGATTTAGAACATTCACCTCACCCTGTGGAGTTCAAGAATTACTTCAGTGTATAGCTCTAAAAAACGATTTTAATATGAAGACTTGTTTTTATGAAAACAATTGATTTTTGGTTTTCAATTGGCAGCACCTATACTTACCTTTCTGTGAGTAGGATTTCAAAAATTGAAGATGATCACCAAGTTTCATTTGTATGGCATCCTTTTAGTGTCCGAAAATTAATGATGGAAATGAATAATATTCCGTTCACCCCACCTGAAAAAAAAGTAAAATCAGATTACATGTGGAGAGATATATCTCGAAGAGCAAAAAATTATAATTTAAACCCCAAAATACCAGCCCCATACCCTCTCAAGAATTTTGATTTAGCAAATCAAATTGCTGTGCATGGAATTAATGAAGGATGGTGCGAGAGGTATGTAAAACTAACTTACAAGTATTGGTTTGAGAGTGGGATTGAAGCTGGTTCAGAAGAGTGCATTGATAAGATTTCAAAAGATATAAAATTTAATCCTAATCATCTAATAGAAATTGCAAGCTCAAATGCTATTATTGAAAAATATGACGCTCAAACTGATAAGGCTAGAGAGCTTGGAATATTTGGTTCCCCAAGCTTCATATCAAAAAGTGAAATATTTTGGGGTGACGATAGACTAGAAGATGCTATAAAATGGTAATATGGAATTAACCTCTCAACATGAAGAACTAAAGAGATCGGCAATTAAGTTTGTTGATACTGAAATTAACCCTTATGTAGATCAATGGGAACAAGATGAAATCTTTCCAGCACATGAGGTTTTTAAGAAATTAGGCGACAAAGGATTTTTGGGAGTTACAAAACCAGAAAAATATGGTGGATCAGGTCTTGATTACTCTTACGGTGCTGTTCTTAATGAAGCACTGGCAAGCATAAAGTGTGGAGGTGTGCCAATGGCAATTGGTGTTCAAACTGATATGTCCACTCCTGCTTTAGCAAGATTCGGATCTGAACATGTTTGTGAAAATTTTCTTCGACCATCTATTTCAGGAGATTTTGTCTCTTGTATTGGTGTTTCAGAACCGCATGCAGGCTCTGATGTTGCAGCAATAAAAACAACCGCGGTGAAAGATGGTGATGATTATATTATAAATGGATCAAAAATGTGGATTACTAATGGAACTCAAGCTGATTGGATGTGTATGTTGGTAAATACTGGAAGTTCATCAGAAAATCGTCATTTAAATAAATCTTTAATATGTGTTCCACTTAAAGAGAATGGTGAAAGAGTAAAAGGAGTAACAATTAATCGAAAATTAAAAAAGATGGGAATGCATTCTTCAGATACTGCAGAAATTTTTTTTGATGATGTTCGTGTGCCTGTTAAGAATCTTATCGGTGAGGAAGGTAAGGGTTTTATCTATCAAATGATGCAGTTCCAGGAAGAAAGACTTTATGCGGCTATTGGAAATTACTCTGGTTGTGAAAATATTATCAATGAAACAATTGAATATACTCGTCAGCGTAAAACTTTTGGCAAGCCAATAATAGATAATCAGATTGTTCATTTTAGATTGTCGGAGTTAATGACTGAAGTTGAGGCGCTTAAAGCCCTTACATGGAAAGGAATTGAGATTCATGTGAACGGAGGCGACTGCACTAAACTAGCATCCATGTCAAAACTCAAATCTACAAGATTAGCAAGAGAAGTTAATGATTCTTGTCTTCAGTACTGGGGTGGCATGGGTTTTATGGATGAAACTCCAGTATCAAGAGCTTATCGAGATCAACGATTAGGTTCAATTGGCGGTGGTTCAGACGAAGTTATGCTTGGGATTATTTCGAAGTATTTAGATATTTTACCAGGCAAAAACTAAATCTACATTCGTCCGACACCAAAGGTATTTGGATGTAAATCTCTTTTTTCAGAATCGCAAACAATATTTAAGCATTCACCTAAAATTTTTCTTGTATCTCTTGGATCAATTATGCCGTCATCCCAGATCCTTGCGGTTGCGAATAAGGCTTCTCCTTCTTCTTTGTAAGTATCAATTATCTTTTGTTCTATTGCCTTAATCATTTCCATATTAGGCTCTTCTCCCCTTCTTTTAGCGGATTCAACCGCTACTTGTGACATAGTTCTTCCTGCTTGTTCACCGCCCATTACACTTAATTTATTATTAGGCCATGAAAACAAAAATCTCGGGTCAAATGATCTACCGGCCATACCATATTCACCCGCTCCAAATGATGCACCAATTCGTAATGTAATTTTTGGAACAGTACAATTTGTAACAGCTTGAATCATTTTTGATCCATGCTTGATAATTCCTCTTCTCTCTTCTTTTGTCCCAACCATGTAACCAGTCGTATTTTGTAAAAAAATAAGAGGGGTATTATGTTTTGAGCATAATTGAATAAATTGAGCTGCTTTAACAGCCCCATCAGCAAAAATTGGACCATTATTTCCAACAATACCAACTTTATAACCATGAATTCGTGCTGTGCCAGTTACAGTTTGTTTTCCAAACTCAGGCTTAAAATCTAAATATTCTGAGCCATCAACTATACGAGCGATGACCTCACGAACATCATAAGGCTTTTTATAATCTGTTGGTACGATACCGATCAGTTCATTAGGGGAATAAATAGGCTCACTAAAATCATCATTTTTAGTTGACGTAAAATCATCGTTCCACCCTAAGTTTTTAACAACCTCTCTACATTTTTTTATTGCTTCAGCATCATCATCAGCTATGTATTCAGCTAAACCAGAAACTGTATAATGCATCTCCGCGCCTCCAAGCTCTTCATCTGTAGCAATTTCACCTAACGCTGCTTTTAACAATGGTGGGCCTGCTAAAAATATCTTAGATCTATTTTTAACCACAATGACTTGATCCGATAATCCAGGAGTGTATGC
>JAQWTH010000044.1 GCA_029242795.1 Candidatus Pelagibacterales bacterium
TATAAAAAAAATTCATCAAGTTGGATTCTTAAAAATTGGAATGGCACAAAAGAGATTAGGCCATGGGGTTGGTATCGGGTCATTGATGACTCTGATGGCCACAAAGTGAAGGAAATACAGGTAAACCCAAAATCAAGATTAAGTCTACAATCACATAGCAAAAGATCTGAAGTCTGGACCGTTATTAAAGGTGAAGCGTCTGTTACAATAAATGATAAATCATTCTTATTAAAATTGAATGATTCAATATTCATACCTGTTGAGTCTCAGCATCGACTTGAAAATAAAACTGATAATCATCTTAATATAATTGAAATACAAACAGGAACTTATTTTGGAGAAGATGATATTAGAAGGTATGATGATGATTATAATAGATCATAATTTATGAAAGTATTTTCTTCAAAATTTTATCTCTCCGTATTTCTATTTTTAAATATTATTAATTTTGTAGATAGGAATATACTTTTTGCCTTTGGGGATACGATTAAAACTGAATTCAGTCTATCAAATACACAGTGGGGATTACTCACTGGATTAGTTTTTTTGTTTTCTTATTCGGTTGCTTCAGTTTTTATAGGCGTATTAGGAGATCGATTTAGCCGTACTAAGATAATTGGCATAGGGATCATTTTTTGGAGTGCTATGACTTCATTGACTGGTCTCGCAAAGAACATATCTACATTATTTATATCAAGAGCATTAATAGGAGTTGGCGAGTCATCATTATCTCCTAATGCAATGTCTATGCTTAGTGACGTTTTTCCTCAAGAAAAAAGAGGTTTAGCAACAGCTATATATTATTTAGGTATACCTCTGGGAGTTGGTTTCGGTTTTCTTATTGCTAGCGTACTTGGCCCTATTCTGGGTTGGAGAACTATTTTTATTTCACTTGGATTTATTGGTATCGTAATAGGAGTATTGATTTATTTTATGACAGAGCCAGTAAGAGGCTCATTTGATAAAAAGAATAGTCAGAGTTTAGAACAGCAAAAAATTAGCGAAATAGTAAAGCTTGCTTTTAAATCGATAACCAATTCTAGATCGCTTTGGCTTATTATGTTAGGAGGTGTAATAGGTCATATACCTCTTGGCGTTGGGGGCTTTGACACGGTTTGGGCAGTTCAAGAAAGAGGATTTAAAGAGGAAGAATATACTGCAATATTTGGGCTCTTTTTTGTTGTTGGGGGTTCAATGGGAGCAATTTTTGGAGGCTTTGTTGGAGACTACTTTGCAAAGCGATATAAGGCTGGTGCAATGTTAGCGTTAGTTATTATTTATTCATTTTTAATACCTGCAAGTATTTATTATAGATTTGCTTCTCCTGATGGAATTTATTTCTACATCGCACTTTTCCTAATTACATTTCAAGTAACAGTATTTTATGGTCCAACTTTTGCAGCAGTTCAATCTTTGTCTCCATATAAAGTTAGAACTTCAATACTTGCAATTTGGATACTAGGTGTAAATATTGTAGGTATGGGAATTGGAAGTTTTTTTACAGGATATCTTTCAGACACACTCTTTTCAAATTTTGAATACCCTTTATCTTGGTCTACTTCTTTGATGGCGGCATTTACCTTTCTTTCATTGATTTGTTATCATCTCTCTAGAAAAACCTATGATGAAGATATAAAAAAAGCTCAATTAATTTAGATGCTAACAGGGCCCGAAGATTTAACGTTTTCATCAACATCATTTTCAAATTGGGTGAAGTTATCAATAAACATTGAGACTAACTTTTTTGCTTGCGTATCATAAGCGCTTGGATCTTCCCAAGAATTTTTTGGATCAAGAATTTTAGTATCTACATTATTTACATTAAGAGGGACTAAAAAACCAAAATTTTCATCTTTTCTCATTTCAGTATCCGCTAACTCACCTGATAATGCTGCATTCAAGAGAGTTCTTGTATCTTTAATGCTAATTCTTTTTCCAACACCATAAACTCCACCGATCCAACCTGTATTAACCAGCCAACAGTTTACATTGTGCTCCGAGATTTTGTTTTTTAGAAGGTCCCCATATTCAATTGGATTTCTAGGCATGAATGGACTTCCAAAACAAGTCGAGAAGGTTGCCTGAGGTTCTTTGCCTAAGCCCATCTCAGTTCCAGCAACTTTAGCCGTATATCCTGATAAAAAGTGATACATAGCTTGAGAAGGTGAGAGTTTTGAGATAGGAGGCAAAACTCCAAATGCATCAGCGGTTAACATAATTATGTTTGTTGGATGATTTGTTTTACCACTTAGAGTTACATTTGGAATAAATTCTAATGGGTACGCTCCGCGAGTATTTTCTGTTATAGAATTATCATCCAAATCTAGAGTACCATCTGATTTGAGAATTACATTTTCGATTACAGTTTGTTTCATTTGTGTTGTAGCATATATTTCTGGCTCAGCTTCTTTCGAAAGCCTTATCAGTTTGGCATAGCATCCACCTTCAAAATTAAAAAGACCGTCGTCTGACCAGCCATGTTCGTCATCGCCCAAAAGTGATCTATTTGGATCAGCGCTTAATGTAGTTTTTCCAGTTCCTGAAAGACCAAAAAAAATAGATGAGTCTCCATCTGGGCCAGTATTTACTGAGCAGTGCATTGGCATAATATTTTTTTCAGGTAGAAAAAAATTTAAAAGAGTGAAAACAGATTTCTTTGTTTCACCTGCATATTCAGTGCCACAGATTAAAATTAATTTTTTATCTAAATTAACTACAATTGCGGTCTCACTGTTTGTCCCATGAATTTTTGGGTCCATCTTGAGATGAGGGAAATTAATAATTGAAAATTCACTCTCATAATTTTGTAGTTCAGCTTCTGTTGGCCTTATCAATAAATGTCTTGCAAATAATCCATGCCATGCAAACTCTGTTATTATAGTGACTGGTAGTGAATTTTTTCTATCGGCACCTCCAAATAGATCATGAATATAAATTTTTTTATTTTTTGAATATTCTATAAAACTATCTAAAATTTTATCAAAGTTTTCACTTGATATTTCAACATTAGTTTTTCCAAAGTGTATATTTGCTCCATGCACTTTATCTCGAACAAAAAATTTATCGTTTGCTGATCGACCAGTTTTTTTACCAGTCTTAACTACCAGAGCTCCATGTTTTGATAGTTTGCCCTCACTATTTTCTATAGCTAAATCATAGAGCTTTTCAGATGTAAGATTCCTATGGATCTCTGATGCATTATTAATAAATGCCGAATTTAAGCTATTTTCCATAATCCTAAAAATTGTGATTGCCAATTAAACATATTTCACAATTTATGTTAAGTTTAAAATTTAATACTTAGTGGGGATAAGTATCCATAATAGTTAGCCATGATAATGACACAAATAATATTTAAATTTAATAAATGAAGCCTACCATAGCATTAGTTGATGATGATCGAAATATTCTCATTTCTCTAGAAGAAATTCTTAAAAAAGAAGATTTTTCAATTCAGAGCTATTCAGATGGCATTTCTGCTTTAAGAGGAATGTACAGGATGCCGCCAGATATTGCTGTGATAGATATTAAGATGCCAAAAATGGACGGCTATGAACTTTTTCGTAAGATAAGAGAAAAATTGAAAATTCCAGTAATTTTTTTAACTTCTAAAGATAAAGAAGTAGATCGCTTGAAAGGCTTAATGCAAGGTGCAGATAATTATGTCACCAAAGGAGGAAATTTTTCAAAACAAATATTGGTTGAAACGATTAAAAATACTTTAAATCGTATCAAGCTTGAAACTGATAAACAGAATAGCAATGATATAATTGTTTATAAGGATTTAAGAATGGACTGTTCAAAACAAGAATGTGAATGGAAAAATAAACCTTTACTTGATCCATTAACAACAACCGAATTTAAAATAATAAAAGAATTAGTTATTAAACCAGGAATTGTTAAAACTAGAGATCGACTAATGGATATTGCTTATAAAGATGATTTATATGTTGATGATCGCACTATAGATAGTCATGTGAAGAGAATTAGGAAAAAATTTAAGAAAATAGATCCAGAATTTCAATCTATAAACACTTTATATGGATCAGGATATCAATGGAAATAAATATAATTTTCATTAATATTATTTATCTTGAACAGCTTATTTAGAAAATTTTTATTTTATAATGTATTAGGATTTATAATCCTAGGAATCATTTCAATAGTTGTAATAATCTTATCTAATAATTACCAACTTAATAAACGTCTTTCTCTTATTCAAACTCAAACACTTATTTCTTATAATTATCTTAATTCAACTAATTTTTCAAAAAACAATATAACCGACTTATCTCTATCTGAACTTTATGCAAGTCTCGAATTAAAAAACTTATCAATTTTAATAATAGATAAAGATAAAAATATATTATTTGATACTAAAGGGTATGACATAGAAACGGAGTCCTTTCTATCTGAAGAATTAATTTCAGTTGAGACTATAGAGGGCAATCTCCAAAAAAGTGTAGAAAATGACAACTCAAATATTAAAAGAAACTTTTTTAGTAATCCAAAGTTTAATAACTCTTTTAAAAAATCGTTAGATGGTGACAGTCAGAAATTTTTTATTAATTATGTAAATGATCAATTACTACTATTTTCCATATTTCCTTTTATGTCTTTAGATGAGAGTTTATTTATTGTCGCATATGAAGATAATTCTCAAATTAATGAAATTAATAAACAAATAAGACTTAATATTTTTCTAAGTTTTTTAGCAATTATTTTATCTTTGATGATTTTCTCTTTTTTCCTGAATTTTGTTATTTTAAGACCCATAAAAATACTTGCTCTGTCTGCGGCAAATATTGAGAAGAATTTAAAATCAAAACCAAAAATTGATGAATTAGGAAAAAGAGGTGATGAAATAGGAGACTTGTCAAAAACTCTGAACGAAATGTTAGAAAATTTATATGAGAAAATAAACGATGCTGAAAAGTATTCTGCAGATCTAATGCATGAAATAAGAAATCCATTAGCATCAATTAAAATGGCTAGTGAAGTTATTTTCGATAAAACTCCTAAAGATTACCAAAAGTTTATCGAAATGATTGAGGCAGATATATTGAGAATAGAAAATATTATTACTGACTATTCTGCTATGATAAAGGATGAAGCAAGATTATCTACAACTGAAGCCAAAGTATTCAATATTGAAGATTTAATTATTGAAATAGTTCGTGAGTATGAAAAGCTTAATAAGACTAATATAGAATTCATATTTATTAACGACAATAGTACAAAAGATAAGTTTAATATCAGGGGTCAAGTATCTTTTTTACGACAAGCTGTTCAAAATATTATTGATAATGCAGTCTCATTCTCAAAATATGGAGATAAAATTACAATAAATTTATCTTCAACAAGTAATTATACCAGTTTATCAATTTCAGATAATGGACCTGGAATAAAAGAGCCAATTTTTGAGAAAATTTTTGAACGTTTTTATTCCTTAAGAGATGAATTAGATGCTACTAAAACTCATTCAGGCTTGGGTTTAAATATAGCGAAACAGATTATCGATTCTCATCAAGGTTATATTTCCGCCAATAATATTGAAGATAATAATGAAATAATAGGTGCAAGATTTATCATTAATTTACCTATTGCCAAATGAACTATAACTGCTAAATGTTTTATACAATTTAAATTAAGAGATACATATGACTGATACCTATGATTATAAAGTTGCTGATATAGCACTTGCTGAGTTTGGCAGAAAAGAAATTTCATTAGCTGAAACAGAAATGCCTGGTCTAATGGCCCTAAGAAGTGAGTATGGAAATGAAAAACCTCTAAAAGGAGCTAGAATTGTTGGTTGTCTTCATATGACAATACAAACAGCTGTCCTTATTGAGACATTGGTTGAATTAGGTGCAGACGTAAGATGGTCATCATGTAACATTTTCTCTACACAAGATCATGCAGCCGCTGCAATAGCCAAAGCGGGTGTTCCAGTTTTTGCCTGGAAAGGTGAAACAGAAGAGGAGTATTGGTGGTGTGTGAGACAGACCATTGAAGGAAAAGATGGGTGGACACCAAATATGATTCTTGATGATGGAGGAGATTTAACTGCTCTAATGCACAAGGAATATAAAGAATTACTTAAGGATGTAAGAGGTCTTTCGGAAGAAACGACAACTGGTGTTCTTGCACTTAAAAAGATGGAAACAGATGGAACTCTTATGGTGCCAGCAATTAATGTTAATGACTCTGTTACTAAATCTAAATTTGATAACCTTTATGGGTGCAGAGAAAGTCTAGTAGATAGTATTAGAAGAGCAACTGATGTGATGATGTCAGGTAAGGTTGCGATTGTTGCTGGTTTTGGTGATGTTGGTAAAGGGAGTGCTGCTTCATTACGTCAAAGTGGTGCTAGAGTTCTAGTAACCGAAACTGATCCTATTTGCGCTTTGCAAGCAGCAATGGAAGGCTACGAAGTTGTTCTTATGGATGAAATGATTAAAGAGGCTGATATCGTAGTAACTGCAACAGGAAATAAAGATATAGTTACAGCTGATCATGTAAGAGATATGAAAGATAGAGCGATACTTTGTAATATTGGTCATTTTGATAATGAGATCCAAGTTGATGCTCTCAAAAACTATAAATGGGACGAAATTAAACCTCAAGTTCATGAAATTACTCTTCCTGACGGAAAGAGAATTATTTTATTGGCTGAGGGGCGTCTCGTTAATTTGGGTTGTGCTACAGGACATCCAAGTTTTGTGATGAGTGCTTCGTTTACAAATCAGGTAACAGCTCAAATGGAGTTATGGAATCATTCAGATAAATATGAGACAAAACTGTATGTTCTTCCAAAGCATCTTGATGAGAAAGTTGCTAGGCTACATTTAGAAAAAGTTGGTGCTAAGTTGACCAAGCTTTCTAAAGATCAGGCCGATTATATTAGTGTAACACCAGAGGGTCCGTACAAGCCTGAAGCTTATAGATACTAATCTAGAAATAGGTGTTATCATTTAATGATGATCGTCTCTAACGAGAAAGAAACACAAAATATTGCAAAAAAAATTTCTAGGAGCATCGAAGGAAGTAATCTAGTTCTATGTCTTAATGGTGATTTAGGATCAGGTAAAACAACCTTTACAAGATATTTAATTCGATCTCTTCAAAGTAATAAATTAACCAATGAAATTCCTAGTCCAACATTTACCCTTCTTCAGATTTATGATTATAAGTCAGGTCAGATTTATCATTATGATTTTTATCGTCTAGATAAAATAGAAGAACTTTTTGAATTAAATTTTTCAGAGTCATTAAGAAATAATATTTGTATAATTGAGTGGTCAAATAAATTCAAGAAAGCTCTTCCAGAAAATAGAGTAGAAATAGATTTTGAAATAATTTCAAATAATTCTCGTAAACTTAAATTTAATTTTTTAGGAAAATTTAAAAAAGATATCTTTAAATGGCTATAGACGAAAATATCATAAGATCTTTATTAATTAGAAATAAAATTTCTAAGTATAAATTAGAACAAATCAAATCAGACGCATCTTATAGAGAATATTACAGAGTTTTAGATAAAAATTTTTTAATTATGTATGCGCCAAAAGATAAAGGTGAGTCTCTGGTTAATTTTGAAAGGATCAATAAAATTCTATCTTCAATTAATCTTAGTGTGTCAAAAATCTACGATGCCGATTATCAAAATGACTTATTACTCATAGAAGATTTTGGAAATGATATTTTTTCAAAAAAATTAAATCCTAGTAATGAAAAAAATCTTTATGAAAAGGCTATTCATTTACTATCGACTATTCACAATCACTCAGATTTAAAGGTTCAAAATTTAAAAAAATATAATTTTGAAATTTTATTGCATGAATCTGAATTATTTATTGAATGGTACTTGGAAAAGCATCTTAAATTAAATTTAAATAATTCTGAAAAAAATGAATTTCATAACATCCTTGAAAAACACTTTAACTCTCTAACATTAAAACAGAACAACCTTGTACTAAGAGATTTTCATGTTGATAATTTAATATATTTAAATGATAGAGATGGAATCCATCAACTTGGTTTGATTGACTATCAAGATGCTCTAATTGGTTCAAGTGTATATGATTTTGTCTCTTTAATTGAGGATGTAAGACATCCAATTAAGAATGATCTAAAAAATTCATTGGTAGAAATGTATAGTAAATTGATATCTGTAGATCAAAATGAGTTAAAAAAAGAAATCAGTTTTTATTCAATACAGAGGAATTTAAAAATTATTGGTATATTCTCACGGTTAAAATATAGAGATGATAAAAATAATTATTTCCCAATGATTGAAGTGGCATGGGGTTTTATTACAATTCACCTTAAAAATAATGAATATAAAGATCTAAGTAATTGGATGAATAATATTATGAACAACTGATTATGATTAAGCACGCAATAATACTCGCAGCTGGCCTGGGGAAAAGAATGCTTCCGTTGACTAATGAACTACCAAAACCAATGGTAAAAATTAAAGGAAAACCAATAATTAAACATCTTATTGACTTATTAGATCAAATTGGAATTGAAAAAATTTGTGTGAATGTACACTTTAAATCTGAGTTATTTTCTGATTATCTTCAATCAATTCAAAATAAAAAAATTTTAATTTCAGATGAAACTAATGAGCTTTTAGATACAGGAGGAGGAATAAAAAAGGCTTTTGATTTATTAGGAGAAGAGAATTCATTTGTATTTAATAGCGATATCTTATGGAACGATATACATGCAGAACAATTAAAAAATATGTCAGAAATATTTAATGCACAAGACATGGATGCTTTTTTGGGACTATCTCATATTAATAAGCTTGAAGGATATGATGGGCTAGGAGATTTTTGTTTCACAGACTCTCAAATTATAGAGAGATATAAGCAAGGCAATGAAAATCCTTATGTATATAGTGGTGTCCAGATAATTAAAAAGTATCTATTAAATTCAATAAGTGAAACGGTCTTCTCTGTAAATAAAGTTTGGGACATTGCAATTAAATCAAATACCTTATATGGATTCAAACTTGAACATCAAATAATGCATATAGGGACACCTGAAATGGTAGAAAGAGTAAATGATGATAAAAATTAAATTTTTTATTTTTGTATTTTTTTTATTTATTCCTGAATTTGTTTATTCAAATGATAATTTAGCTAATTTCATAATTCGTGATTATATTAAGGGAGAATTACCAATCGTAGGTAACCCAGATGCTAAATACACTATAGTTGAGTTTTTTGATTATCGCTGTGGATATTGTTCAAAACAAGCGAATGATCTTGCAAAACTTTTAGAAGAAAAAAATAATGTAAAAATAATTTATTTAGAATTCCCTATTTTTGGCGGCATATCAGATACTGTTGCAAGAGTCGCATTAAGTATTTGGAATAGTAATCCCGACTTGTATTTTGATGTTCATAATAAGTTTATGAATTTAGGTCCAAGAATGAAAAAGGATAATATTATCGACACTCTGAATGAATTAAAGCTTAATGGTGAGTTAATCTTTGCAGAAGCTGAAAAGGATATAGATAATAAAATTATTTTACAAAATAGATCCTTAGCACAAAGTCTTAATTTAAGAGGTACACCAGCACTCATTATTAATGATAATTTAAGTCCTGGTTATCTAAAATACGAAAACTTAATAACTCTCATAGAATAGTCTTTTCAAAAATATAATTTTAATATCTGCACTTGAAATATATTAAAAAGATAAATATCCTAACTTTATGATCCAAAAAGCTAAATTTGAAATTGGTGAAATTGTAAAACATAGATACTTTGATTTTAGAGGAGTCATTTTTGATGTGGATCCTGAATTTAATAATACTGAAGAATGGTATAATTCTATTCCTCTCCAAGTTAGACCAATAAAAGAACAGCCATTTTATCATTTATTAGCTGAAGCACCTGGTCAACCTTCCTATGTAGCTTATGTTTCACAGCAAAACTTACTTAGAGATGACGCACCTGGACCGCTAGCACATCCTCTAATAGATGAATTATTTAATGGTATTAAAGACGGCAAATATATCACACGAAGTAAACATAATTAATTGTTATGAAAAATTTAGCCAAGCCAATAATTGAATTTGGTCCAGTAGTAGTTTTTTTTTACTTCTTTATAAAAACAGGAGAAATTCAGTCTGCTATTCTTCCTCTTATGGTTGCAGCTGGTGTGGCTATAGTTGCATCTCTACTTATTGAAAAAAAAGTTAATCAAATGTTACTATTTAGTACAGTCTTGATTTTTGTATTCGGATCTCTAACTATTTATTTCAATGATCCATTCTTCATCAAAATTAAAGTTACAATAGTCAACTTAATCTTTGCAGGAATATTATATATTGGACTTTTGTTTAAAAAGCCTCTTTTAAAAAACTTAATGAGTGGATCATTGAAAATGAATGATGAAGGCTGGTTTGTTCTAAGTAAAAGATGGGCTACATTTTTTTTATTCTTAGCGATTTGTAATGAAATTGTTTATAGAAATTTTTCAGATGCTTTTTGGGTAAATTTTAAATTGTTTGGTATTATGGGGCTGACGTTTATATTTATTTTTTCCCAAGTATTTTTTATTCAAAAAAATATGCAACAATAATTTTTTTAAAATGGTTTATCGCCAACAATAGAAATTCTATCCATTACTCTTTCATGACCGAGCCCTCTTCCTGGATAAAAGTCAGCAATTGCATAATGTTGAGTACTTCGATTATCTAAAATTGCAATTGCGTTCCCTGTCCACTTAAATCTACACGATAAATCAAGCCTTTCTTGATGTTTAAAGATATTATTTAATAATTCACTGCTTTCATCATCAGGAAGGCCAACTATTTTTTTTGTGTAAGTGGGATTCACATATAAAATTTTCTTTCCCGTTTCAGGATGAGTTCTTATAATCGGATGTTCATTTGAATATTGCTCTCCAATTTTGCCATTACTCTCCATTTTTGAGTAATTCTCAACAAAAAATTTTGATCCATTAGAAGTATGAATTGCCTTCTTATTTTGAATAATTTTTTTTATATTTTCGTCAAGAGTTTCCAATGCTAATTGCATATTTGAAAAAACGGTATCACCGCCTATTGGGGGTATTTTTAAAGATTTAAGCATAATCACTTTGCTTGGTGTGAGATCATAACTTACATCACTATGCCAGCCTTCTCCCCATTGATTTTTTTCATCCGCAGCCTTAATGATTCTTGTTATTTGAGGATATTTTTCAATACCTTTGACATAAGCATGTTCTTCTATTGGACCAAACATAGATGCAATCTCAATGAATTTTTCTAAAGTTAATTTTTGATTGCGAAAAAAAATGACTTTATGTTCTAATAAAAGATTATTAATTTTTTCAAAATTTTTGCTATTGAGGGAATTAAGGTCAAAATTATTTACTTCTGCACCAAGAGCCCCTGAAACTAAATCTACATTCATGATAAAAATTTATTTAATTTTTTTTTAGTTGTCATTTATTTTCTCATTTTCATTTTCAAAAAACTGATCAATAATTCTATAGGCAACAAATATGAAAACAATTAAACCACCTATAAGCTCTAAAGTTGGAGGTTGTTCGCCTAAAACAATCCAAGCCCAAATTGGAGTGAGAATAGGTTCTGTTAAAATAAATAATGCAGCCCTATGTGGTGGAATATATCGGGAGCCTATAGTTATGAGTAGAAAACCTATTCCAACTTGAAAGGCTCCAATGAATATTGATAGAAGTAAATCGTGAGTATTAATATTATATTCAGAAATTATTGATACACTGATGACTAATGCGACTATTCCTGCAAGAAAAGTTGCAGGCATAAAATCAATTTCAGGGGATTTATTTATAAGTGTTAGCTGAAAAGCAAAACAAACAGGAACGCCCAACATAATTAAATTACCTACTGCATGATCAGCCTCTATCCCTCCTGAGAACATAATAAATACACCAAACATTGAACCACCTATTGCAATAAATGTTTTTGTGCTAATTTTCTTCTTAAGGAAAAAATAACTAGCAACCATTGCAAAAAGAGGGGAAGTGCTCAGTAAAAAACCTCCATTCGCGACAGAGGTTTTACTCATTCCAAATACATAGAGTATGTTGCTTATGCCAACAATAAATGCAATTAGTAAACCACTATATCCAATGTTTTTAAAAGCTGCTGGTGTCTTACTTTTAAATTTGACAAGAATATAAACCATCATGATTGATGAAAAACCAATCGAGCGAAAGGCTGTAATTTCAAGTGGAGTTGCAGACTCCATATATTTTATTAGTGTCCCACCAAAACTTAAAAATATACCTGCTCCAATTAGACACAGCGCACCAATTTTTTCTTTATTGTAATTCATAATATTCTAATTCATTATAGGAGTGATATTAGGGGAGTAAATACAAATGAAATTATTATCAGTTTTAATTATCACTCTATTCTTTGTTTCTTGTGGAGAGCAGAATGAAATAAGTGTTTTAAAAACTGATATTAATGAAGGGCTTAGTGAAGAACATAGAAATGAATTTCGGCGTGATATTGTTGAAGTAACTGATGGAATCTATTCTGGTATAGGTTTTGGTTTAGCTAATTCAATCATGATTGAAACAAGTGATGGATTAGTTATTGTAGATACTCTCGGTTCTGAAGAACGAGCAACTGAGATGTTGGGAGAGTTTAGAAAAATTTCATCCAAACCGATCAAGGCAATAGTATATACCCATAACCATTTAGATCATATTGGAGGCACTACAATATTTGCTCAAGAAGGAGAGCCCGAAATTTATGCACAGGAAAATATTCTCTATAATATAGATAATATCTCAACAACAATTAGACCAATAATTTTTGAACGTTCAGCTAGACAGTTTGGAATTCCTCTTCCTGAAGATAAAATTGTACACCAGGGTATTGGAGGATTTTTAGAAATAAATGCTGGTGCCACTATTGGATTACTAAGACCAACGAAAACGTTTGAAGATAAATTAGATTTAAAAATTGATGATCTTGAAATAGAACTCGCTCATGTCCCTGGAGAAACAGATGATCATTTATATGTATGGTTACCTGAAAAGAAGGCTGTAATGGTAGGTGATAATTTTTATAGAACATTTGCAAATCTATATGCAATTAGAGGAACAAAATTTAGAAACCCAATGGAATGGGTCCATAGTATTGATAAAATAAGAGCATTAGATGCTGAATATTTAATTCCAAGTCATAGTAGGCCAATTGAGGGCAAAGAAAATATCGCAAAAGCTTTAAGAGACTATAGAGATGGTATTCAGTTTGTTCATGATCAAACTATAAGACATATTAACAAAGGTCTATTGCCAGATGAGATTGTAAAAATAGTAAAATTACCACCTCATTTAGCTAGTTCGCCATACCTTCAAGAATTTTATGGTTCAATTAGTTCATATGTAAGGTCAGTTTTTTCAGGATATATTGGATGGTTTAGTGGAAATATAACAGAGTTACATCCTTTAGATAATACTATTAAAGCTCAAAAAATAAGAGAGCTTGCTGAAAGAAGTGTTCCTTTAAATGATGCAGCGAAAAACGCGCTTAAGAATGGTGAATTTCAATGGGCAATGGAACTTGCGGATATTCTATTAGCTCTCAATCCTGATGATGAAAGTTCAAAGAAAATAAAAGCACAGGCAGCAGAGAGTTTCTCTTACACACAAACAGCTTCGAATGACTACTATTATTATCAAACTGTAGCTGGTGAGCTTCGGGGTGAAATCGATGTTTATGCAAATAGTAATAAAGTAACTCCAGCTCAGCTTTCGGGCACCCCAATGAAAACTATTTTTAATTCAATTCCCGTAAACTTAAATGCAGATAAGTCATTGGAAGTGGATAAGAAAGTTTTATTCACATTTACTGACTTAGAACAGGTTTTTAGAATCCATATCAGACGAGGAGTTGCTGAATTAACTTACACATCTCAAAATGATGAGGAGTTATTAATTAAAACTGATCAACAATCACTCAAAGAAATTTTTGCTGGATTAAAGAGTGTTCCTAGTATTTCTCTAATGTTAGCTAAAAACGAAATTGAAGTTGAAGGTGGAAAAATAGAGTTTTTGAAATTTTTATCTCTTTTCCAAGGTTAAATGGGCTATAGATCTTCACTTATCGTAGGTATATTAGGGTTAATACCATTTGTAATAATTTTTCTCTGCTGTTTGATCACACCTGCTGATCAAGAGGTATATAATCTTTTAATTTATTTATTTATTTCCTATGCTGCAATTATTTCGTCTTTTTTAGGAGGTATACAATGGGGATTGATTACTGCTTCAGCTGACCGGATATATAATGTTTTCTTACCTTTACTAATATCTACGGTTCCAGCATTAATGGGGTGGTCTGCCTTAATATTTATAACTAATCTTTTCTACTCTTTAATAATCATTGTTATTTCATTCTTAATTGCTTTGGCTCATGATTATTATTTATATAATACCAAAGCAACTCCTTATTGGTTTTTAAATATAAGAGTTCCGTTGACGAGTACAGTGATAGTACTTTCATTTATGATGTTTTTTTATATTGATTAGTGAATTATTCTTGAAACAAACCAAAATATACCAAAACTTATCACTAAAACAAAAATTAAATTTTTAAAAAATATTTCAAAATATCTTAACTGCAAAAATGTAATTAATTTTAAGAAGATTAAAATTAGTGAAACAAAGATAATTTGTCCAATTTCAACACCTACATTAAAACCGGCTAAACCATAAATTAAATTATAATTCTGAATTTCAGTTTTAAGAAGAAATGATCCAAATCCATAACCATGAATTAAACCAAATAAAACGGTAATAATATATATAAGTATATTCTTATTTCTTAAATTTTTATATAAACCAAAATAACCTACAGAGAATATTATAATTCCAATCAATGTGGTTTTGGATATTAAAATTTGATTAACCAGACCCAGGAACAATAATAAAATTAATGCTGCTATTAATAATAAAAAAATCTCCTTAAATTTTTTTGTTTTTTCTAAGAAATATTCAAGACCAAGAAAAAAAATTGTGAATCCAATAAGTGACTCAACGAGCATCATATTAGGAGTTGCATAACCCAGAGTAGAAACAATAAGGGTAATACTGTGACCTAGTGTAAAACCTGTTATCACTATTAATAATTTTCTAATACTTGAAATAAGTAAGACTAGTCCAGCAATAAATAAAAGATGATCATATCCGTTTAGTATGTGTTCAATGCCAATTTTTATGAAATTAAATACACTTGATAAAAAATTATTATTTTTTTCTTTGTTTCTATTCTCTTCTAAGTTGATTGACTGATCATTATAGAAAAGAGCTTTTTCTAATATTATGCTGTCTTCTTTATATATCCTTGCAATATGAATATGGCTTGGAATGATATCAAAAAATGCATTATTAATTATTTTGATTGTTTCCAATTGTTCACATTGAAATTTCATTGCAACATTTATTAAACCTTCTTTTGAAGGCATTAAATGCATGGGCTTAATCTGAATACATATATTATTCTTTGATGTAACTTTAACTCTTTTTTCAAGATATTTTATGAATGCTTCACTTTCACTTAAGTTTTGTTCATAAAGAATTTTTTCTATCTCAGGTAATTTTAAAACTCGAGTAGCTTCTATTTCAAATACATTAAATATACCATCAACGTTGATTCCATTTATATTCCATTTCGAATGTGACTCACTAAAATAATGTGCATTGGAGGGAAAAATTGAAACAAAAAATATGAATGTTAAAAATTTAATTACTTTTAACATCTAAGTCATATCTCTTAATATTAGCATTTTCTCTTAGATACTGAATATAATCCTTAAAATACTTATCATCCTCTGAATTTTTAAAATCAAATAAAATTTTATCATAAAGTTTTTTAAATAAATCGTTATTTACGATATCACTGTTTGTATTTCTAATTTGAATTATTAAGAATCCACTTTCATATCTAATAGGGTTAGAAATATTATTTAGATTTAATCTAAAAACATCTTTGCATATGTTTTTTCCTAACAATTGATTGCAGTCTTTTATACTAATAAGGCGATCAGGAATTGAAAAAAAAAGCTCTTGATGAAATTGTTTTTTTGACTCTGCAAATCCAATTGTTCTAATTGCTTCAAGTAATAAATTAATATCTTCTTCTCTCTGAGAGTTTAAAAAAATTATATCTAAGTGGATTAATTTATTTAATTGATACTTATTTTTATTATTCTCATAATATTCTCGTAATTCTTTTTCAGTAACTTCTTCTTCATTTTGCAAAAGAACTGAATTGATTACTTGTTGAATAATCGCTTTTCTAATCTGAATATCAAATTTATGAAGTTCAAGTTCAATCCCTTTTTGCAAAAGAAGCTCTTCCTCTATCATTTTCTCAAGAACAATCTCAAGCAATTCCTCATCATTTTCGTCGATTACATCGATTCCAAGTGTACTTATATATTTAATATATTGATCTTCAGATATGGTCATATCGTTTACTAGTGCGACTGCGTTTTGCTGTCTTAAATATTGATTTGAAGACTTAGATTGAAATAATTCTTGAGAAATTAGTAAGACTCCAATTATTAATGCAAAAACAAAAAGATAATTAATGTTATTTATGAAGCGAAACATATCTCTTGCACTATCATCAATTTTTCTCCATTATTCAAGTGTTTCAGGGAAAATTTATGCCAATAATTAAATATTTTTTATATCTATTAGTTGCTGTTCTTTTATTTATTTCAGTAGGAGTGGTTATATTAGATAGAGGTTTCTTTTCTGAGTCTTTAGGACCAGGTGAAATTCAGGGGAAAATAAATACTTCTGAGTTTGTAGAAAATAAAACTGAAAATTATAAAAATGCTGCAAAATCTATAAATGGAAATAACGAAAAACAAATTTTATTTGGTGATCTCCATGTTCATTCTACATTTTCATTAGATGCCCATCAGATGAGCTTGCCCATTGTTGGTGGAGTGGGAGTTCATCCAGTCGCTGATGCATGTGACTTTGCTAGACACTGTTCCGCTCTTGATTTTTGGTCGATCAATGATCATGCGGAAAGTCTTACTCCTAAGAGATGGAAAGAAACAAAAGAGACTATACGAAAATGTAATCAGCTTAATGTTGATAAAGATAACCCAGATTGTGTAGCTTTTCTTGGTTGGGAATGGACTCAGGTTGGTGCTAATCGTGGTACTCACTGGGGGCATCACAATGTTATTTTGGCTGAAGAAGAAGAAGCCTTAGTTCCAGCAAGACCAATTGCATCACAAAGTATCGCACGCCAAGTATTAGGAAACGCACCTGACTGGCCAAATGTATCGTATGCATTTATTGATATGAAGAATTTCAAAAGATATCTTGATTTTAATAATTATGTTTCAGAGATTTTAGATACCCCAATCTGTGAGAGAGGGGTGCCATCAAAAGATCTTCCATTAAATTGTAGTGAGGACGCATTAACTCCACTTGGTTTAGCCAATAAAGTAAATGAATATGACAGTGATTATATCATTATTCCACACGGACAAACATGGGGACTTTATACGCCTAAAGGTTATACCTTGGACAAGGGATTAGAGCTTTCAAAACAATATCCACATCAATTTGATCTACTAGAGATTCACTCTGGCCATGGAAATAGTGAAGAATATAGATCTTGGCGCGCAAGTACGGTGACTAGAGAGTCGGAGGTTGTTGTTGATACAATGATTAATGTTCGAGATGTGACAGAATTAGACTTTAAAACTGGAACTCTAATAGCCACAGTAGATGGGAAAGAAAGATCAATTGATTTTGGGACTCAATCATGTCCACAGCCATCAGATAATTACACACCACAATGTTGGAAGTTGGGAGAAGTTATTTATGAAAGATGCATAGAAGCTGGTGTTAATGAAAAAGAATGTGAAGAACGTAAGCTTAAGACACAACAAATTGTTGTAGACCGAGGACGAACAGGAATAAATGCTGTTTCAAATTTAACAGAGAGAGACAAGTTAGACTCTGGTCAGTGTCGTGATTGTTTTTCCCCTGCAATGAATTATGTTCCTGGTGGAAGTGCTCAGTACGGCATGGCTCTTACAAAGTTTAACGATGACGGCTCTAAGCATCGATTTAAATATGGTTTTATTTCATCTAGTGATAATCATCAGGCTGCTCCTGGTTCAGGTTATAAAGAATTATTTCATACGAGTGTTGATGGTGTTGGGCCACAAAAAGAGTTATTTGATAAATTTTTACATATGGAGTCTTACACTATAGGTGATGAAAATATAAACCCCGTGGAAGAAGCATACTTATCTGATGATCAACCAATTGATTTTGATCTAACAAAACTAAATCTAGGATTTAACTCGATTGAATGGGAGCGACAAAGATCATTCTTTCAAACCGGTGGATTAGCCGCTGTACATTCTGAAGGAAGGTCAAAAGAAGAAATTTGGGACGCTTTCAAGAGACATGAAACTTATGCAACAAGTGGTCCTAGAATTCTACTTTGGTTTGATCTTGTGAATAATGAAGATAGTACAAATGGAAAATCACCCATGGGCTCTCTTGTAGAAATGAATTATAACCCTGAATTTGAAGTTAGAGCCATGGGATCATATGTTCAAAAAAGTGGATGCCCAGAAGATGCCTATTTAGCACTTGGAGAAGATCGTGTGAATGAGCTTTGCTATAACGAATGTTATAATCCATCCGATGAACGCAAGAAGATAACAAGAATTGAGGTTATTAGAGTTTGGCCACAAGAGTATATTAATCAACCAATAGATGAAAGAATTGAAGATACATGGTTAGTTTACGATTGTGATGCTGATGAAATTGGATGCAGATTTACTTTTACTGATCCAGATTTCTCAAATATGCAATCTGATGTTAGTTATTATGCAAGAGCAATAGAAGAGTCATCACCCATTATAAATGTAAAGGGAGCTCACTGTATATTTGACGAAGAAGGCAATTGCTCTGAATTTAAAATATGTACTCAAGATTTCAAAAATCCACGTGACCTTGAGGCTTGCACTAGCATTGATGAGCCAAGAGCCTGGTCATCTCCTATTTATCTAAATTATAAATCCTAATTTTATAAAATTTCCCAGATTTTATAGATTTTCTGTCACTTCATTGTACCTGTCAGTCTGGCAATAATACTCCATTGAGAAACATCTCTTTTGAAAAGAATATTAACCCAAAGTTTAATCATGGAGATCAATAAAATGAAAAAAATATTATCATTTTTAATTATAATTTTGCCTTTATTTTCTTCTCCCGCTTTTGCTGGGGTTGATGCTGAGGTTGCGTATATATTTAATACATTTTCTTTTTTAGTATGTGGATTTTTAGTCATGTGGATGGCGGCAGGATTTTGCATGCTAGAGTCAGGGCTTGTTACAACGAGGAGTGTATCAACGATTGCAGCAAAAAATATTGGTAAATTTGCGATAGTATCAATTGTTTTTTATTTCTTTGGTTACAATCTAGGATATGGAATTCCAGAAGGAGGATATATTGGAAACTTCTCTATGTGGACGGACTCATCATCTTTGGAGCAGGGGTATTCAGGTGCATCTGACTGGTTTTTTCAAACCCTCTTTGTATGTGCAACATGCTCAATAGTTTCTGGTGCAGTTGCAGAACGAATTAAAATTTGGCCTTTCTTTTTATTTGCAGCCATCCTTGGTGGTATTATTTATCCAATTCAAATGGGATGGGAATGGGGCGGAGGATGGCTTGACGCTCTAGGTTTTGCTGACTTTGCAGGATCTACGCTAGTTCACGCATGTGGAGGTGCAGCCGCTCTTGCAGGAATTATGCTTCTCGGACCTCGAATTGGCAGATACAGCAATGATGGATCTGTTCAATCAATGGAACCATTTGCAGCTTCTTCAATTCCACTTGTTGCCCTTGGAACATTTATTCTATGGATGGGGTGGTTTGGCTTTAATGGAGGTTCCCAATTAGCTCTTGGCTCCTATGAAGATGCTTCAGCAATGTCTACTATATTTGTAAATACTCAGCTAGCAGCATGTGGTGGATGTCTTGCGGCAGCAATTGTGACGAGATTAGTGGGTGGTAAAACTGATGTTGTAATGATGTTAAATGGTTGTTTAGCTGGCCTAGTCTCAATTACAGCGGAGCCACTTATGCCATCACCAATTTTAGCAATTATCATTGGCGCAGTAGGCGGAATCATCATGTATATTGGAACAAATTTTCTTAACAGTATGAAATTGGACGATGTTGTTGGGGCAATTCCTGTTCATATGTTCGCAGGAATATGGGGAACATTAATCGTTCCACTTTCAAATCCTGATACATCATATGTAACTCAATTTATTGGTGTTGCATCGGTCATTGCCTTTGTTTTCATTTTTTCTTATGTAGTTTTACTAATAATTAAAAGCATTTTTGGTTTAAGAATTAGTGAAGAAGCTGAGAAGCTTGGAACAGATAAATCTGAGGTAGGAGTTGTTGCTTATTCAATCAGAGACTAGTTAGTTCCTCTTAATTAACCCTTCAGCAAATTTTGTTGAAGGGTTTTTTTATTTTGATTTTTTTTATATTCCTAATACAGTCTTTTCTTAATGGAAAATCATGCACATAAATTTGAAAAAAAGAAGTCAGGGGTATTCTTTTTTAAATCCTCAAGCCCATTTGAGTTTCATCACATATTAAATGGTATAGATATAGAGCCTAAAGAGGAAATTTATGGCTCACTTATTTTTCCTGAAAATGTGAAACTTCCATGTCCTGCTGTAATCGCTGTTCATGGTAGTGCTGGATTAAGAGGAAATCATCATGACCACATTGTTAATCTGTTAGAAGCTGGAATTGCTGTTTTTAGAATTCATAGCTTTGAAGCAAGAGGTTTAATTTCGATTATTGAAGACCAAATGAGAGTGACTTTAGCCACAATGATTACGGACTCATTCCGTGCATTGTCTATGTTAAATCAACATCCTGATATAGATCCAAATAAAATTGGAATTATGGGTTGGAGCCTTGGAGGTAGTACATCTTTTTATTCTGCTTGGTCTCCAATAGTCAAAGCTTTGACTTTAGGAGATGAAAAATTTTCAGCTCATCTTCCACTTTATCCTGGAACCCATATCAAACCCGAAATCAATGAATGGACTGATGCTCCAATGAAAATTTTATGTGGAGATGCAGATGATTATACTCCAACTAGTCTTGTCAAAAATATTCTTGAATATATTAAACCAGCTAAATCAAATATAGATCTTATTACCTATCCAGATGCTCATCACTCTTTTGATTCTATCGATCCAATAGAGTTTATTCCTTATGCCATTAGACTTACTGAAAAGTTCGCAGTTATTGATAAAAATACTAATCTAACATTCACCTTAGATGATGGAACTGTAATACCTTGTGATGATGCTGAAGGCCGCATGAATCTCATTAAAGCAGTCCCAGGCATAATGGGTGCTCATGCAGGCTGCAATTGGGAAGCTCGACGTCAGTGTCATAAAGATGTTATTTCCTTCTTCAAAAAAGAATTTTTAAACTCATAATTTATTTAGATTCTAAAGTGTTGACTCCAAGATTGAGCAGTGCAATAATAAGAACAAAACAAGAACAAATTAGTATTTAATCAATGTTATTAACCTTTTACAAAGAGGGTGTGGAATGTGGATTTCCATCTCCAGCCAGAGATTTTACCGAGAGCTCTATAGATTTAAATGAAGAGCTGATTCATCGCCCCAACTCAACTTTTGTCGTTAGAGCACGTGGCCATTCAATGATTGATGCAGGCATATCACCTGGTGATTTAATCATCGTTGATCGAAGTTTAAAGCCACGTCATGGATCAGTAATAGTTGCAGTATTAGATGGAGAACTCAGTATTAAGACTCTTAGTATAAAAAGTAAAAATGATATTTTATTGCAATCAGCAAATAAAAATTATGAGGATGTTCATGTTTCAGAAGAAATGGATTTTATGATTTGGGGTATCTGTACATACGTAATTCATGATTTGAAGAAACTTAATTCTTCTTTATGAAAAAAAAAATTTTTGCACTTATAGACTGTAATGCATTTTACGTTTCTTGTGAAAGAGTGTTCAATCCAAAGTTAAATAATAAACCTGTCGTGGCACTGTCCAATAATGATGGTTGTATTATTGCTAGATCTAAAGAAGCAAAAGCTCTTGGCATCAAGATGGGAGTTCCACTTTTTAAAGTTAAAGACATTGTAGAAAGAGAAAATGTAATTGTATTTTCATCTAACTACACTTTGTATGCAGATATGTCACGTCGAGTTATGAACATAATATCTGAGTTTGCTCCAAGTATTGAAGTTTATTCAATTGATGAAGCGTTTATTGAACTAACCAATATGAATGTAGACTATGAGTCTTATGTTCGTCAGATGAGAAAAGTAATTTTACAGTATACAGGTATTCCAGTTAGTATTGGAGTTGCATCAACAAAAACTTTAACAAAGGTAGCAAATCATATTGCCAAAGATGATGAGTCTTTAGAAGGTGTGTGTTCACTGGTTGAGCATGAGAATTTAGATCAAGTTTTAGAAGATACCAACGTCGCAGATATATGGGGAGTTGGACGACAGCTATCTAAAAAATTAATAGCGAATGGCATATTTAATGCCAAACTATTGAAAAATTGTGAAGACGCATGGGTTCGCAAAATGATGAGCGTTAATGGATTAAAAACAGTATCTGAATTAAGAGAGATATCTTGTCTAGATTTGGAGGAAACTTCTGCTACTCGAAAAAGCTGTTGTACGACAAGATCATTTGGAAAACCATTGGTAAACCTTGATGATATAGAGCAAGCAGTTACCACGTTTGCTCGTCGTGCGACAGAGAGAATTAGAGGTGAAAATTTAACCGCTTCTACAGTCTCTGTTTTCTTAAGAACAAATCCTTTTGATAGAAATCGTTATTATTCAAATAGTTCAACTACAACATTGAGTTATCCAACTTATGATACAATGCAGATAGTTAAGATAGCCTTGCAGTTAACTAAAATAATTTTTCGAGAAAATTATAAGTACAAGAAGGCAGGCGTTTTATTAAGTGGGTTTTATGAAAAAGGTACTGAAACAAAAGATTTATTTTCTGAGGCAAGATATAGATCACCAAAATTGATGTCTGCAGTTGATCAAATTAATGAGCGTTATGGGAGTGATACAATTCAAATAGCAACAGAATGTCAGATAGGCAAATGGAAACAAAAGAGAAAGAATTGTACTCAGAGTTATACAACTCAACTGGATAACGTTTTATTGATTTAAATTTTTAGATAAAAAACTCTCAAACACGTTAACAATTTTATCTGGTATTTTAGCGCTCCCACCATGCCCACCGGTAAACATAAAGACGTCAGCATCATTATTTATTTTAATGATAGCTCGTACTGAGTCAGGAGAGACTTCTGTATCATCATCGGCATAGGCAATATGAAATGGTATTTTATTTTTTGAAAAAGCTTCGTAGATATATGTGTAGTTTTTGGGAAAAAGATTTCTTGAGGCTGAAAGAAGGGCGTGTTCGGTTCCAGGTAGACTTAATTGATTAATATATTTTTCAATAAAGTCTTCATTAATAGATTCATCTTTATTCCATTCAAGAGCTCTTTTTTTGATTAATGGTAATCCAAAAAATCGCATCATCATTTCTCCAATAATAGGAACATTTAGAATTTTAAAAATATTATTATCAATGTGAACAACTGGAACTTGTATTCCTACAGCCAATGAACGATCAATATGATTATTTGAATATTGGATCGCGATAGGTGCTCCCATTGAAACTCCATAAAGTATAAATTTATCAATTTTTAAATGATTAAGAAGCTCATCAAGCTGTAATTGATAAACATCCATAGAATATTTTATTTTAGGACGATCTGAGTAGCCTCGACCAAACTGGTCATAACATATCACCCAATAATTTAATTCACTAAGGTGCTGACAAAACTCTGAGTAGCCTTCAGATGGAAGTGTTCCACCATGAATTACAATAATAGGTATATTTTTTTTTGAGCCAAATTCTTTATATGCAGTCAACCCATTCGTTAATTTAACAAACTCATAATTTGAAGAATTTTGATATTCTAAGAGATTTCCACTTTCACGGTTCATCAAATTGTACATTAGATAGGCTAGAATTATAAATATTAAGAGAGTAATGAGTACAAATTGATAAAACATATTCATTTTCAATAAAATTTAGATCCAATTGTTAGTTGCTTAAGAACCTTCATTTTGCTAGCATAAATACCTTATAACAAAAATAAAGAAGGTAATTAATAATGAAAAAATCAATATTTACAGTTCTATTAGGAGCTTCTCTGATAGCACTGATTACTGGTTGCTCACAACAAAAAGAAGAAGTGGCAGCTAGTGACATAAATGTGGGAATTATTCTTGGTTTCACAGGACCAATTGAGTCTTTGACGCCAACAATGGCATCTTCCGCAGAAATGGCTTTTAAAGAAGCAACTGATGCAGGAGTACTTAATGGATCAACTTTAAATCCTGTTAGAGCTGACTCAACTTGTATAGACGCTGCCGCAGCAACATCTGCTGCTGAGAGACTCGTTACAGCTGATAATGTTGCAGCAATCATGGGTGCTGACTGTTCAGGTGTTACTACTGCAATTGCAAACAATGTTGCTGTGCCAAATGGTGTTACAATAATTTCACCATCCGCAACATCACCTGCGCTAACTACAATTGAAGATAAAGGATTTTTCTTTAGAACAGCACCATCTGATGCTCGTCAAGGACAGGTTCTTGCTCAAGTTGTAATGGATAGAGGAATTAAAAAACTGGCAGTTACTTATACAAACAATGATTACGGTAAAGGTTTGTCAGATAGTTTCGTAGGTGCATTCAAATCTATGGGTGGAGAAGTAACTATTGAAGTTCCTCACGAAGATGGAAAAGCTGATTACTCTGCTGAAGTAAGTACTTTATCAGCTTCAGGTGCTGAAGAGCTTGCTGTTCTTGGTTATGTTGACCAAGGTGGAAAAGGCATTATCCAAAACTCTCTTGATACAGGCGCATTCTCAAGGTTTATTTTAGCTGACGGAATGATCGGTCAAAGCTTGATTGATAACGTTGATGGTGATCTGACTGGTACATTCGGTACTTTACCTGGAAATGAATCAGATGGAGCTGCAATGTTTATTAAAATGGCAAGTGCAAATGGTATTCCTGGTGATGGACCATTTGAACAAGAATCGTATGATGCCGCTGCTTTAATTGTTCTTGCGATGCAAGCTGGTGGATCTGCTGATAGAGCCACTATTGCAAAAAATGTAATGGGAGTTGCAAATGCTCCTGGAACAGAAATTCTTCCAGGCGAATTAGCAAAAGCTATTAACCTTCTTAAAGATGGTAAAGAAGTAAATTATCAAGGAGCGACAAATGTTGAGTTTTCTGATGTTGGTGAAGCATCAGGATCTTATAAGGAGCTAGAAATAGGTTCTGGTAAGTTCAATACAATTCGAGTTAGATAATTTTACCTGTAAGGCCTAGTTTATCTGGGCCTTACAACCTTCTCTGGGATTACACCTCTGGGCATAAATCTCAAAGTAATTAATAAAATTGCTCCCATAATAAATAGTCTCATATGCGGAGCGCTTGCAATTAAATGCATTCTAATTGGGTCGCCGTAATCTAGTCCACTAGTGACTAAGCCAATAAAGGCAATTGAAATAGGTTCTGCTTCTATCCACATAAACCATATGAAGAAACCACCAAATATTGAACCCAAATTATTTCCACTTCCACCAACAATCACCATTACCCAAATTATAAATGTAAATCTTAGTGGCTGGTAAGTTCCTGGTGTGAATTGTCCATCCAAGGTGGTTAACATTGCTCCAGCAATTCCAATTATAGCCGAGCCTAATATAAAAACTTGCAAGTGTTGCCCAACAATATTTTTACCCATTGCACTTGCTGCAACTTCATTATCTCTTATTGCTCTTAACATTCTACCCCAAGGAGAATTTAAAGCGAGCTGGCTTAAAAAGAACAAAATTACAAGAACAGAAATGAATAAACCTGCGTAGCAAAGTTTGACATATATACTTGATCCTTCAATTACAAGTTTATTCAAGAGATCTTGTTTGCCAGACACAGTTTCAATCGCTGAAAGTTTTGATGAATTTAACCATTCAATGATATTTATAAACCATTCTGAATCTTGTAATCTAATTTCATAAGGCACTGGTCTTGGAAGGCCAGTTACATTCTTAACACCTCTAGACAGCCAGTCTTCATGTTTTAAGATTGCAATAACTATCTCAGAAATTCCAAGAGTTGCTATTGCCAAGTAGTCTGAGCGCAAGCCTAGAGTAACCTTGCCTATAATCCATGCAAGCAAAGCAGCTGCAAATGCAGCAGCAATCCAAGAAAAGACAATAGGCATCCCAAGTCCACCAAGGAAACCAGTTTTTGCTGGATTAACATCCTCAATTAAATCTATTGATGGTCCATAAAAATTACCTAATCCAATAACAGCTAATAAAATAACAAAGACAATAAAAAATCTTTTTTTGAAAACAGACTTTATATTTTTTGATACATAGAAAATAAAAAATGATGCAACAATTACAATTAATAGACTAATTAATATACCAGTGCCACCAACAGACCATGCTTCATAGATTGGCTGATGAGATATAAGAACAGCCACAAGCCCACCTAAAGCTGTAAATCCCATTACTCCTGCATTAAACAAGCCTGCATAACCCCACTGCAAATTAACGCCCATCGCCATTATTGCTGAGATAATACATAGATTAAATATGCCAATTGAAACAGACCAAGACTGACCAATGCCAACAATTATTAATAAAAGTGCCATGAATGAGAAGGCAAGATGAGTTCTATATCTTTGTATCATAGTGTCTTACCTCTAAAAATTCCTGTTGGTCGAATAATTAAAACTATTACTAAGATAATAAATGATATAGCAAACTTATAATCGGTAGATAAAAATTGCATTAATCCATCAGGCTCAAGATTAGTAGGCAGCAAATACATGAAAAACTTTTTATAAGCATACGTAAGCATAACTTCTGAGAATGCGATTATATATCCACCTGCAACAGCACCTAATGGATTTCCAATTCCTCCCACAATAGCAGCTGCAAACATTGGGAGTAATAATTGGAAATATGTAAATGGTTTAAAACTCTTATCAAGGCCATATAAAACTCCAGCAATTGTTGCAAGCATGCCAACTATAATCCATGTAATCATCACGACTCTATCGGGATTAATTCCAGACAATAGAGCAAGATCTTCATTATTTGAGTAAGCTCTCATTGATTTGCCCATCTTCGTTTTTTGCAAAAAATAAAATAGCATCATCATAGTTATGAGAGCTATTACAATTGTAAGTACTTGTGTTGACTTAATACTCAATCCTTCTGGAAGGCCTGTATATGATTTAAACTCAACTGCTTTTATAATAAATTTTTCTCCATCAAAAAAAGTTCTATCTTTGGGACCAATTATAAATCTTACGATTGCATTCATTATGAACATAACCCCAACCGACACAATCATGAACACAACCGGTTGACTCTTCTGTTCTCTATAAAATTTATAAACAATTCTATCAGTGAGTAAGCAAAAGCCAGCAGTTAAAGCCATCGCAAATGGCAAGGCAATTAAAGCAGTAGGAAGCACACCAGCAGTTAAGCCCCAAGATTGAAATAGCCATGTTATAAGAATGGCAATCATTGTTCCAAATGCCATCAAGTCACCATGAGCAAAATTTGAAAATCTTAAAACAGCATACACAAGTGTAATACCAAGAGCTGCAAGTGCCAGCTGTGATCCATAAGATAGGGCAGGAACAATTACAAAATTTGCCAATAGTATTATTGCATTAAGTAAGTCGTAGTTTTCCATTATTATCCGCCTAAGAAAGCCTTTCTGACCTCTGTATCATTAAGAAGCTCAGAACCCTTCCCTGTAAATTTATTTTTCCCAGCAACTAGGACATATCCATAATCAGCAATATTGAGGGCCTGCTTTGCATTTTGCTCAACAATTATTATTGCTACACCTGTTTTTTTAATATCAATGATCTTATCAAAAAGTTCATCCATAACTACTGGTGAAACCCCAGCTGTTGGCTCATCAAGCATTAAAACATTTGGCCGTGTCATTAATGCTCTTCCGACTGCAACTTGCTGTCTTTGACCTCCAGATAATTCACCGGCCATTTGCTCTTTTTTTTCATGAAGAATTGGAAACAATGAATACATTTCTTCAAATGTTTCATCTAGGTCATCTTCTCTCAAATAAGCGCCCATTTCTAAATTTTCTTTAACTGTTAATTCGTTAAATATATTCATTGTCTGCGGGACAAACGATATTCCAGAGGCAACTCGATCTTGAGGAGAAAAATTAGAAATATCTTTTCCATCAAGAAATACTTTTCCTTGGCTAAGTTTTAACATGCCTAGCATTGCTTTCATTGCTGTAGATTTACCAGCACCATTTGGACCAACAATTACAGATATCTCTCCTTTATTCACAGAAACACTGCAATCATTAAGAATATTTTCGCCACCATACCCACCAACTAAATTTTCACAATAAAAGAAACCGCTCATACTGCTCCACTTCTCCCTAAATAAGCTGAGATCACTTCTTCATTTTTCTTTATATCTTCAATTTTACCCTCAGTAAGAATTTTACCCTCTGACATTACAATAACTTTGCTGCAAAGTTTGCTGATAAATTCTATGTCGTGTTCAATCATACAGAACGTATAACCTTTTTCTTTATTAAGTTTTAGAATAACTTCTGCAATTTCATTCAAAAGAGTTCTATTGACTCCTGCTCCTACTTCATCAAGTAAAACAATATTAGCATCGACCATCATTGTTCTTCCAAGTTCTAATAATTTTTTTTGACCTCCAGATAAGTTACCAGCCAATTCATAGGTAAGATGTGAAAGGTTTAAAAATTCAATAACTTCAGTTGCCTTATCTTTTATTTTTTTTTCTTCATCTTTTATTTTTTTTCGGTTAATCCAAGCGTTCATTAATTTTTCACCAGATTGAAAACCGGGAACAACCATAAGATTTTCAAGTACAGTCAGTTTTGAAAATTCATGTGCAATTTGAAATGTTCTTAGTATGCCTTCATAGAATAGTTGATGTGACGGTTGTCCTGTAATATCTTTATTTTTAAAAAATATTGATCCACTAGAAGGCTCAATACTCCCACAGATCACATTAAATAAAGTTGTTTTACCCGCTCCATTTGGTCCAATTAATCCAGTGATTGAGCCCTGTTCAATTTCGAGCGATACATTATCAACGGCATGTATGCCGCCAAATTGCTTACTAAGGTTTTTTATTTCAAGCATTTTTTAAACAATACGCTAGTGACAACAATGGAGCAATTAATTATTAGCATTTGAAGTTTGATTTAAATAAAGAGCAAACAAAATAAGGCCTAGCGAAAGTAGTACATTTATTTCAATCGCTTCATTTAAGAAGATGGCTCCAGAAAAGTAAGCTATTAAAGGAATCATAAAATTTATTAACGACAAAAAAACAGGTCCAGTTGTTTCAATGATTTTAAAAAATAAAAGATTTGCGATTGCTGTTGCAAATACTCCTTGTACTGATACTGCTAAAATAGCTTTAGAATTAAAATCATTAAGCCAAAACGGTTCAAGGAATAAAGCAAATGGTAGTATCCAAATAACACTTGCAATTGTTACTCCGGTTGCAAGAGAAATAAAATTTATTTCAGGAACGAGTTTAGTTAAAACAGCATTCAAACCATAACAAGCAGCAGCTAACAAAACAATTAGCTGACTTATTATTTCAATTGAATTCCCTTTTCCTATCTGCGTAAGAGTATCAAAACCAAAAAGTATTAATAATCCACAAAATGCAATAATAAAGCTAAGTACTTTTTTAAAATTGATAATTTCATTTTTTAATATAATTGCACTCAATGCTAATGTAAGTAAAGGCATTGGAGACATTAACACTCCAGCCAAACCAGCATTTATATATATTTCTGCTGAGGAAATTAATGAAAAAGGTATAGCTAGTCCAAAAGCTCCAAGAATAAAATAAAAGAGAATTAATTTTGGTTTAAGTACTAATTTTTGTTTTTGTAGCTTCATAACTACATATAAAATTATTGAAGCCATCAGAAGTCTTAAAAAAACATTTGTAATAGGGCCAATTTCTTCAACTGCTAGTTTAATAAATAAAAAATTGACTCCCCAAATAGTTGCTAATGAGAGAAGAAATATCCAGCTGATAAAACTTGTTTGATTTATTTGTTTCATTTAGGTCGGAGGAGAGTATTATTGTATATCCTGAATGTAAACGTATTAATATATGAGGACTATATTCATTTTTGTTGCTTTATTGTCGATGCTTACGAGCTGTGCTAGCAAGCCACCAGATAACCAGGATAATATTTGTAAAATATTTAGCGAAAAATCTTCATGGTACCGTTTAGCCAATAAATCAGAAGAAAAATGGGGGGCTCCAATTCACGTTCAGATGTCAATCTTAAGACAAGAATCTTCGTTTCAAAATAGAGTAAAGCCTGAACGAGAAAAACTTTTTGGTGTTATTCCATGGAAGCGTAAATCTAGCGCATTAGGATATACTCAAGCAATTGATGGCACTTGGGATTGGTATAAAAAAGAAAATAACAAGCCATTAGCTTCAAGAGTTAATTTTGCTGATGCAGTTGATTTTACTGGATGGTATATAAATAAAACAGCTTCAATTAATAAGATTAGCAAAAATGATACTTATAATCAGTACTTAGCTTATCATGAAGGACATGGTGGATATAAAAAAGGAACTTACAAAAGTAAGGAATGGTTAATTGAAGTTGCTCGCAAAGTAAAGATGAGGGCTAACCGATATGAATCGCAATTAAGTGAATGCGAAGATAATTTTAGTAAAAAATTTCTGGGTATTTTTTAATGAAATCTAATAAAAAATTAGTTGCTGTTACAATGGGAGACCCCTCTGGTGTTTCAACCGAGATCATTATTAAGTCTTGGAAAAAAACTGCAAATACTTTTTTTGTGATACATGATCCTGATTATATTAAAAAAGTTGCAAATAAGCTCAAAACAAAAGTAAAAATTAAGATTATATCTAGACCAAAGGAAGCTCATGAAGTTTATAAAAAATTTTTACCTGTCCTTCCTATCAAGATTGATAAAGACACTAAGTTAGGTAAGCCAAATCATAAAAATTCAGAAAAGATTTTTCACTCAATAGATCTTGCAGTTGAGTTAGCCAAAAAAAAAGAAGTATCTGGAATTGTCACAAGCCCTATATCTAAAGAAGTATTATCTAAATTTAAAAAGAACTTCTCAGGTCATACGGAGTACTTGGCAAAATTAGATAAAAAAAAACAATTTGGAATGATGTTATTAAATAAGAAACTCAGAGTTGTTCCCTTCACAACTCATATTCCATTAAAAAATGTACACAAGTATATAAAACAAAAACCATTAACTGATGCAATTATACTTTTAAACAACTCTTTGAAAAAAAATTTTGATATTAAAAAACCAAAAATAGCTGTTACAGGCCTCAACCCCCATTCAGGAGATGGAGGTCTTTTAGGTAATGAAGAACAAAAAATTATACTGCCAGTCATAAAAAAAATTAAAAAATCAGGGATATCAATATCGGGTCCCTTACCTCCAGACTCAGCTTTTCAACAAAAAAATTTAAAATTCTTTGATGCTTTTCTCTGCATGTATCATGACCAAGCCTTAATACCAGTCAAGACTATTGATTTTGAAAACACAATAAATTACACACTTGGTTTATCTTTTGTCAGAACCAGTCCAGATCATGGAACAGGTTATGATATTGCTAATAAATTTATTGCGAATGAAACTAGTTTAATTACAGCTATAAATTACGCTGCTAAAATTTAATTTTTTATTTTTCAATACTAAAGGTTTGAACTGCATCATTAAAAGAACTAAATAGTTTTTTTGAAAAATCATCTGTTGTAGAAGAAGTTTCAGGATGCCACTGAACTCCATAAAAATAACCTTTATAATCTTTTAAACTAATTGCTTCGACAGTCTCATCTTTCGCAATTCCTTCAATTTCAAGTGAGTCTGCTAATTTATCAATTCCTTGAGTATGCAATGAGTTAACCTCAATAGTTTCACTTCCTGCTAATTTTTGAAGTTTGCCATCTTCAGTTAGATAAACTTCATGTTGTTTTCCAAACTGAATATCGGGATCCTCAGATTTAGGTGCACGATGATCCATTCTTCCTGGTACGTCATGAATGTCTGCATGTAATGATCCCCCAAGGGCAACATTGACTTCTTGAAAACCTCTACAAATTCCAAGTAAAGGAATTTTTTTATAAAAAATATGTTCAATCAAAGGTAATACAGTTTTATCTCTATTAAGGTCTAATGGCTCAACAACTTTATCTTTATTATAAAACTCAGGATACACATTCGATAGATTTCCTGTTAGCAATACCCCATCAAATCGATTTAGAATTACTTTATAATTTTCAGTGTCCGCAGTTGCAGGGAGAATAACAGGTGTACAATCAGTGCTATTTAATAGAGCATTTACATAATTTACACCAGTAGCATGGTATGATCTTTTTACGTCATCACGAGTAAAAACATCTGCAAAAATAGCGACTAAAGGTTTATTTTGCCTATACATAATTATTTAAATATTATTTACCTTACAAATAATTAGCATATATTACTTTATGTATGGTCATCAATATCGAAAATAAAAATAGTAAAGTGAACGCCCAAAGCTCTTGGCAAGATGTGTTAGCTTTGAATGAGCAACTTTCTTCTGATGAGCAAATAACTCAATCTTCAGTAAGGGCTTTTTGTGAAGATAAGCTTTTACCAAGAATTGTTAATGATAACCGCAATGAACATTTTTCAAGAGAAATTCTCTATGAAATGGGCGAGCAAGGTTTACTAGGATCCTATCTCAAAGGATATGGTTGTGCTGGTGCTAACTATGTTAGCTATGGTTTGATAGCAAGAGAAATCGAGAGAGTTGATAGTGCATATCGATCTCTGATGTCTGTTCAAACAAGTTTAGTAATGTTTCCAATCTTTCAATTCGGTACTGAAGATCAAAAAGAAAAATATTTACCCAAATTAGCTACAGGAGAATTAAT
>JAQWTH010000022.1 GCA_029242795.1 Candidatus Pelagibacterales bacterium
TATTGAACTTGTAAAATCAATCTCTTTCCACAGATGTTCAGTCACAAATGGCATGATGGGATGTAGCATTATAGTTATATTTTTTAAAACATAGGATGCAACATTTTGTATTTCTATTCTATCTTCATGATTTGTGTCAGTAAGAATTATTTTTACAAGTTCAATATACCAATCACAAAAAATATTCCAAATGAATTTATATAAAGCATTTGCTGCTTCATTAAATCTATAAGACTCTAATGCAAGTTTTGTTTCCTTTTCACATTGGTCAAGTTCATGTAAAATCCAAATATTAAAGTCATTTTTACAATTTTCTAATTCGATATTGGAGTAGTGACATTCATGTATTTCAAAAAATTTTATTGCATTCCATATTTTTGTTATGAAATTTCTATACCCCTCAACTCTTTGGGGAGATAATTTAATATCTCTTCCTTGAGCGGCCATTGAACATAATGTCATTCTTAGTGAATCTGCTCCATACTGATCCATTAATACAATGGGATCTATAACATTACCTTTTGATTTTGACATTTTTTGACCTTTTTCATCACGAACCAATGCATGAACATAAACATCCTTGAAAGGAATTGTTTCAGTAAAATGCAAAGCCATCATCATCATCCTTGCAACCCAGAAGAAAATAATATCAAAGCCTGTAACAAGAACTGAAGTAGGATAGTACTTTTCAAATTCAGCTGTTTTTTCTGGCCAACCTAAGGTTGAAAATGGCCATAATGCAGATGAGAACCAGGTATCAAGTACGTCACTATCTTGTATTATTGATACTTCTTTTCCATAATGATCTTTAGCCAAATTGTGCGCTTCTTCATAAGAATTTGCAGCAAAAGCTTTATTATCAGGTCCATACCATACTGGAATTTGATGTCCCCATAGTAACTGTCTAGAAATACACCAGGGTTGAATGTTTTCCATCCATTCGTAATACGTTTTTTCCCAACTCTGAGGAACAAATTTAGTTTCTTTATCTTTTACTTTTTTGATTGCTTTTATAGCTAACTTTTCTGCGTCAACGAACCACTGATCTGTTAATAGAGGCTCGATAACAACGTCCGAACGATCCCCGTAAGGGACTGTATGTATATTTTCTTCAATTTTAACTAGTCTACCCAATGACTCTAAATCTTTAATAACCACATCTCTTGCGTCATAACGATCAAGCCCAATATATTTATCTGGCACGTTTTCATTTAAACAAGCATTTTCATCAAAGATATTTATTACATCTAAATTATTTCTTTTTCCTACTTCAAAATCGTTAAAATCATGCGCAGGAGTAATTTTTACAGCACCAGAACCTTGGTCACATTTAGCATATTCATCTGCAACAATTTTTATTGATTTATTTACAAGTGGAAGAATAGCATTCTTACCTACTAGCTTCTTATATCGATCATCATCGGGATGAACAGCAATACCCGTATCACCTAACATTGTTTCTGGACGGGTAGTTGCCACAACAATCGTTTCTTCTGATCCTTCTATATCGTATTCGATATACCACAGATCTCCCTTTATTTCTTTTTGTAAAACTTCTAGATCGGAGATTGTAGTTTTTAATTTTGGATCCCAATTTGAAAGTCTCTTATCTCGATAAATTAAACCCTGATTAAATAAATCGACAAATACATGTCTGACAGCCTTTGATAATCCTTCATCAAAAGTAAACCGCTCTCGATCCCAGTCACAAGATGCGCCAAGTCTCTTCAATTGATTAAGTATTAAACCCCCTGAAACATCTTTCCATTCCCATACCTTTTTGACAAATTCCTCCCTCAATAACTCAGATTTTTTTATGCCTTCCTTTTTTAGCTCTCTTTCGACAACCATTTCTGTTGCAATACCTGCATGATCCATACCGGGCTGCCATAAAACATCTTTGCCTTGCATGCGCTGATATCGGATCAATATGTCTTGTAATGTATTATTTAATGCATGGCCCATATGTAGTGTGCCTGTTACATTTGGCGGTGGGATAACAATACAAAAAGGTTTTGAATTCTCATCAGTAGCCTTGGATACGAAGTCCTTATCTTTTTCCCAGCTTTCGTATATCTCTTTTTCTACAAGTTCATGCTTGTAATACTTTTCCAACATTGTTTACTAGTTAGATTGATTGTTCTTAAAATCAACTCGTACAGTTGACAGTTTCTCAGAAATTATATTTTCAATTTCATCTTTAATAATTTCATCTATTTTTGAAGAGTATTTTGATCTAATTTTTTCTTTAACAATTGACTCAAGTTCTTGATCATCAATATTCACTTCTTCTTTTCTTTCTTCAATCTGATCATCAATCTTTTTATTTTGGTTATCATCGATTATGTTAGTCAACTCTAGAATACCATTATCAACGCTATCAGTTTGATTTTTTAGACCCCGCTCATCTGTTTCTACTTTTTCTGTAAGATCTAATACATCTTTTGGAAGAGTTTCTTGCGCCGACTCTTCTCCCATCATCTCTCTGATGGCTTTTAAAATATCTTCAGTTTCTGCAGTATTAGATGTCATATTTATTATCTTACTTTTTTTAAAAATTAAAACTATCTGTTTTATTGAATGCTTTTAATTTTGGCGCTTCACAATTAAATAGAAATTTTGAACCAATATTTTCTCCTACTTTGTTGTATTCCCTAACTTCAGATAAATCACCATTGGCTATAATGGCGATCATTTTCCCATTTTCATCCAATTGTTCAAATAGATAGCTTGGTATGTTTTCAACAGCTCCTTCTATTAGAATCTTATTAAAAGGACCATGCTCAGGACACCCTTCATTTAGATCTTTTTTTAAAAAAACAACATTATCTATCTTTTTATCTAGTACTATTGTCTCAGAAAAATTTACTAATTGATCATCTTCTTCAATTGATATTACGGTCTCTGCAATATTTGATAAGATTGCTGAAGAGTAGCCTGTAGAAGATCCAATTATGAGAACTGTGTCGCTTGAATTAAAATCAGCCAAGGAAATTATTTTTGCAATCAAACTAGGTTTTAATAAAAAACGGTCATTACCAAGTTCAATATTCTTTTCTAAATATGCAAAATTCTTAAGTTCCAGTGGAACAAATTGATCTCTTGGAATCGATAAAAATGCATCCATTACCTGTTTACTTATATTGCCTAAGGGCTTTATTTGTCCTTCAACCATATTTTTATTTAAATCCATACAATTCTTATAATCATTCATACGTTAAGATCAATTATTGATTATTTCTTAATCAATTATCTTTCTAATAAACAATAACTTATATATATTGTCGCTCTAATGGCCACGTGGCGGAATGGTTACGCAGAGGACTGCAAATCCTTGTATCCCAGTTCGATTCTGGGCGTGGCCTCCATTAAATAATAAATTTTGCTAGAGCTGAGCGAAGCTTTTCTGCTTGATCAGGTCTTATCCACGAATGAAAGTTTTTGATCATAGCCGGTGAAAAGTTTGGCATCTTTTCAAATATTTTCTTTTTGTATGTATCGCTTATTTTATTTTTTTTGTCTAATGAAGCAAGTGCCGCTATGTAAGATTGAGGGTAGTCAGGCTGAATTCTCACAATTTCTTTAGAAATTTTTCTTGCCTCTTCGATATTGTCATCATTAAAATTAAATCGCCACATTTCATAAAGGGTTCTCCATTTTCCATATTCATCTGTATTAAGATCAAAAGCTTTATTAATTTCTATATAAGCTCTTTTCTTTTCATCAATTTGATAGAGGCTGGATGCAAAAAGTCTCCTTGCATGAGCAAATTTCTTTTCAGACTGGAAAGAATTGTATGAATGATTTAAAGATAAATCGTAGTTTGCACTATAGTAATAAGATAGACCAAATGCGAATTGACATAAATAATTTTTATCATTCATAGATACAGCGCTTCTAGCAATATTGTATAATGTTTTTCGAACTTGATTGGGATCTCTAACATTAAACATCCACAATTTATCAGCATAGTTCATTGCGATTTTTGATATCGTTATTGCTAAATCTTCTTTTGGTATCGAGTTACTCAGAGTATCAAATGCTGATGATGTAAGAAGGAAGGTTATTGTTCTTTTATCTTTTTGATTTTTAGATCGCTTAATAACATTTTGCTCTTCTAAATATTTTAGCCTTCTCCATAATGTTCTCTCAGGAGATTGAGTAAAATAATGAATATCGTAAAATGAGAGTCCTTTTAGAAAATTAATATATAAACGAAAAACTATTTCTAAGTCTAAGATGCTGTTTAATGAAAGCGATTTTAAAACTTTAAATAAACCCCCATATAAAAAACTAAAAACTGCTTCGTCTAAAAGGTTTACATTACTAGATTGGTTATCGCTACGCCCAAAACCAAACTCGTAAATATTGTCTTTCTGTACTACCATTTTTCTCAAGTATATTATTAAAGTAAATCTGGATAAATTGAATAGTTTTTGCTATAAATCGTTACTCTTCCCCAGTAGCTCAGTTGGTAGAGCAAGCGACTGTTAATCGCTTTGTCGCTGGTTCGAGTCCAGCCTGGGGAGCCAATTATAATATCTGACTTAAGAATGTTTTCGTTCTTTCACTCTCAGGATTATTAAAGAAATCATCAGGACTTTTTGCTTCGACAATTTGTCCTTCATCCATAAAAATAATTTTGTCTGCAACTTCTTTTGCAAATCCCATTTCATGGGTTACAACAATCATTGTCATTCCGCCTTCAGCTAGTCCAACCATCACATCTAGTACTTCTTTAATCATTTCAGGGTCCAAAGCAGAGGTAGGTTCATCAAACAACATTATTCTTGGCTCCATACATAAAGCTCTGGCAATAGCTGCTCTTTGTTGCTGACCTCCAGATAATTGACTTGGATACTTAAAAGCCTGATCGTCAATTTGGACTCTTTTTAAATATTCCATCGCTTTGTCAATCGCCTGAGCTTTTGGAGTTTTTCTTACCCAAATGGGAGCAAGAGTTACATTATCTAGGATAGATAAATGTGGAAATAGGTTAAATTGCTGGAACACCATTCCAACTTCACCCCTTATGCGTTCTATGCTTCTACTATCATTAGTTAGTTCGGTTCCTTCTACTATAATTTCACCCCTTTGATGCTCCTCAAGGCGATTAATACATCTAATAAGTGTAGATTTACCTGAACCTGATGGACCACAAATAACGATTTTTTCACTTTTATTCACTTTAAGGTTTACATTATTTAACACATGTAAATCACCAAACCACTTATGAACATTATTCATTTCTATCATTAATTCAGTTGTCATTATTTACCTTCCTGTATCTAATTTTTTCTCTAAATTCTGACTATATCTACTCATTCCAAAACAAAATATCCAAAATATAGCCGCAGCAAACACATATCCCTCATGTGAAAACCCAAGCCAGTCTGGATTAGTACCAACAAATTGAATGATACCAAGAAAATCAAATAATCCTATAACTAAAACCAGAGTTGTATCTTTAAATATAGCTATAAAGCTTCCAATAATTGCAGGTATAACCATTTTTAATGATTGCGGAAGTATTACTAGTGCCATCATCCTCCAATAGCTTAAACCCATTGCTTGAGCAGCTTCATACTGCCCTTTGGGCATAGCCTGCAAACCACCTCTTACAACTTCAGCGAGGTAAGCAGCTGAAAAGAACATAACGCCTATCAATGCTCTTATTAATTTATCAAAGTTTACTCCTTCTGGCATAAATAATGGGAACATATTTGATGCCATAAACAAAACTGTTATTAGTGGAACTCCTCTCCAAATTTCAATAAAGATTGTTGAGAGTAATGAAACGACTGGTAGTTTGGACCTTCTTCCAAGAGCAAGCATGACACCAATTGGAAGAGATAAAACAATACCAACTCCAGCAATTACCAACGTTAGAAATAAACCTCCCCATAATCTAGTCTCAACCGTCTCTAGTCCAAAACCTCCTGAAAACATTACAACAGACAAAATTGGAAATAAAATAAGTAAAAAAGAACCAACCCAACCTTTATATTTTAAGTTTGGTATTAAAATGTAAATGCCACAGACCAGGAGAATAAAATACATTGAATTAATTCTCCATAATTCTTCTGACGGGTATTGTCCATAAAAAATAAGTTTTAAGTTTTCTTTAATGAATATCCAACAAGCGCCTTCTTTTGAACATTCCTGTTTTGTTGAGCCTACAAAGCTTGCATC
>JAQWTH010000028.1 GCA_029242795.1 Candidatus Pelagibacterales bacterium
CTTGGTGATATATATGAACTGACTATTAATCCAGAAAATAAGAATCAATATTTACTGGATGGCGAATGGCTTGATTTTAGAATAATTAATCAAAATTTCAGAGTTAAGTTGTTTGGACCTTTTGCCATAAATTATCCATTAGACATGTACTTCTCAGAACATGGGCCAGTTTTAAAAGATGGAACAAAAGCCTATGCTCTTAGGTATGTTGGTATGGAAGATGTCAATCAAGTTACAGAATGGTATCGATTAAATAAGGCAGAAAGCTATGAAGAGTGGACTGACGCTTTAAGAATGCAGGAAATAGCAAGTTTAAACTTAATATACGCCGATAAAGAAGATAATATTTTTTTTGTTCATAATGTTAAATCGCCAATTAGAGATAATAACTTTGACTGGAGTAATATACTTCCTGGTGATCGAAGTGATTTAATTTGGAGAGACTTTCACTCTTTTGATGACATTCCACAAATAAAAAATCCTAACTCAGGATATTTGTTTAGTACAAATCAAAATCCATTTTTTGTAACTGATTCAGAGGATAATTTAAATCCTAATGATTTCTCAGATACGTTTGGATTTCAAACTAGAACAACAAATCGTGCGTATAGATCTTATGAATTACTCACCCGTGATAATGATATTTCCTATGAAGAAATAAACTTGATAAAGCACGACAATAAATTTTCATACAACTCAAGACAGTATGCGTTTATGGAAAAAATTTTTAATACTGATTTCTCTGAAAATAAAAAACTTCAAGAGGCTCAAAAATTCTTAAAAGAATGGGATTTAGGAACAGATTTCGAAAATGAGTATGCAGCATTTGGAGTTTGCATTTTATCTCCAGAATGGTTAGCTGAAATTAAGAGAGAACCTCAGCCGGATCCGATAGAGATATTCAGTGATTGTGTCGATGAAATGTATAAAAACTTTGGTTCATTGAGTGTTCCTTGGAAGCATGTCAATTTCCTTGATCGAGGTAACAAGATGATTCCAATACAGGGGGGCCCGGATGTTTTAAGGGCAGTGTATGCCCCAAGATCTGATGATGGAATTCTAAAAGCTGTAGCAGGTGATGGATTGTACATATATGTAGTTTGGGACGAAGATAAAGATCAAATTTCAGAAAGTATTCAACAATATGGAAGTGCAACGATAGATAGAGCTTCAAAACATTATGATGATCAAATGCAACTGTATGCTGATGAAAAACTTAAAGACACTTTTTTTGATCGTTATTAAATGTTTTTCAAAAGTTAAAATCTAGTTGAAAGTAATAATTTGAGGGGATAAAATTTTATTTATTATGTTACTTCATCAAAATTTAGAAAAATATGCTGAAACAACTCCTGATCATTTGTTTTCAGAGTTTAAAAATACCAAAAGAACGTATAAGGAAGCAAATATTGCTGCAAACCAGATAGCGAGTAGCTTTATAAAAGAGGGTCTCAAAAAAGGTGATCGCTTTACATTTCTTGCAAAAAACTGTGATGAAATGGCAATAATGTATCACGCGGCTTCAAAAGTGGGTGTAGTTCCAGTTCCGCTCAATTATCGTTTAGCAAATAAAGAATGGGAATACATCATAAATGACTCGCAATCAAAATTAATTATGGTTCGTGATGATGAATTTATTTCCCGAGTAGATGGCTTTAAAGATAAATTACATTCTGTTAAAAAATATATCTCAATAAGTAGCAGTAACAAATTATCTGACTGGACAGATTTAAATGATTGGACTGAGGGTTCGAGTATTGAAAATCTTAATTATGATATTGCTGAAGATGATGATGTCTATCAAATGTATACTAGTGGGACCACCGGGCTACCTAAAGGAGCAATAATTCTTCAAAGAAATGTAGCTGCAAATACTGAGCAATATTTTGATCGATTAGTGCTTCCAATTCCACCTCGAACACTTCTAGTTGCCCCTATGTATCATGCGGCAGCAATGATTAATTTTTGTGGGTGTATAGCAGTTGGTGGGACTGTTGTAATACATGAAGATTTTATTCCATCAGATGTAGTTCAAACTTTGTCTAAAGAAAAAATTTCTCATACTGTTCTTGTGCCTGCTATGATTCAAGCATGTCTTATGACGGTTCCAAATGTTGATGATTACACGTTTAATGAACTTGATCAAATTCATTATGGCGCATCTCCAATTGCTCCTGAAACATTAAAAAGAGCTATGGATGTTTTTGGATGTAAGTTTGGCCAAGGTTTTGGAATGACAGAGACAGTTGCTGTTATATGTATTTTAAGCACTGATGATCATGAGCGAGCGCTTAGAGAAAAACCTGAACTCTTAAAGTCTTGTGGAAAACCAGTCAAAGGCGCAACTGTTGAAATAAGAGATGAAGATGGCAATGAACTACCAAGAGGAGAGATAGGTCAAATTTGTGCTAAAGGTCCTCAAATTATGAAAGGTTATTGGAATAAGGAAGAGGAGACAAAGAAATCTCTGGTAGATGGATGGATGCATACAGGTGATGCAGGTCGAATGGATGATGAGGGATATGTTTATATTCAAGACCGTATCAAAGATATGATTGTTTCTGGGGGTGAAAATATTTATTCAACAGAAGTTGAAGCAGTTTTATTTTCCCACCCTGAAGTTGTTGATGCCGCTGTTATTGGAGTGCCTGATGATAAGCTTGGAGAAGTTGTTAAAGCTTGCGTTGTCATCAAAGAAGAATCATCTTTGACAGATATTGAGCTTATAGATTTTTGTAAGGAACAAATCGCAAGTTATAAAAAACCTAGATCAGTTGATTTCATAGCAGAAGTACCTCGAAATGCGAGTGGTAAAGTTCTAAAGAAATCTCTGCGAGAGCCTTATTGGAAGGGCAGAGATAGACAAGTAAGTTAGCTGGTCGCTGTTCCACCAACAGTTAAATTGTTGATGAGCATTGTAGGTTGACCAACGCCGACTGGTACACTTTGACCATCCTTGCCACATGTTCCAATACCAGAATCCATTTTAGAGTCGTTTCCAACCATCTTAACTCTTTTTAAGACATCTGGGCCGTTTCCAATAAGTGTCGCCCCCTTAACTGGCTGATCAACTTTACCATCTATAATTTTATATGCTTCAGTACATGTAAAAACAAACTTACCACTTGTGATATCAACCTGACCACCACCAAAATCAACAGCATAAAGTCCATTCTTAACAGTTTTAATGATTTCTTCAGGCTCTGAGTTTCCTGACATCATGTACGTATTTGTCATTCTAGGCATTGGAGCATGAGCATAACTCTCTCTTCTTCCATTTCCTGTAGGTTCGACGCCCATGAGTCTTGAATTTAATCTATCTTGCATATAGCCAGTAAGTATTCCATTTTCAATTAATGTCGTACAATTCGTGGGTGTGCCTTCATCATCAATGCTTAGTGAGCCTCTTCTTGAGTCAATTGTTCCATCATCAACAACTGTAACTGACTCATCTGCGATTTGTTTTCCCATTAAATCGAAAAAGGCAGATGTTTTTTTTCTATTAAAATCTCCTTCGAGGCCATGTCCAATAGCTTCATGAAGTAAAACACCAGGATAACCGGGACCAAGCACAACGTCCATTTCTCCCGCTGGCGTAGCAACTGAATCTAAATTTACTTCAGCCTGCTGTATGGCTTCATTAACTTGATTTTGCCAATGATCAGCATTTAAGAATTTTTCATAGTCAATCCTTCCACCAGATCCTCGACTACCATTTTCTAATCTACCATTTTTTTCTAAAACAATAGATACATAAAGTCTGACTAGAGGCCTTATATCTTCAACGATTACACCACCAGGTCTATAAATTCTAACCACCTCCCAAGATCCATTTAGAGATGCAGAAACTTGCTTAACATTTGGATTTTGTTTTCGTGCGTATTCATCAATCTGTTTTAAAGTATTTACTTTTAAGTCAAACTGAGTTGAATCGATTGGATTTGTATCTTCATATAATTTCTTATTTGTCTTTGAAAAGTTATGATTGAATGTATTATTATTTTTTTTTGTAACAAAGCTTACAGTTTCACTGGCTTTTTTTAATGCGTCTTCATTAATATCCGATGAGTGAGCATAACCAGTTGTATCTTCCGCAACAGCTCTCAGGCCAAAACCTTTTGATACATCGAATGAAGCACTTTTAAGCCTTTGGTCATCAAAAACAAAATTTTCACTTTCTTCAAATTGTAAGTAGAGTTCACCATCGTCTGCATTTGCTAATGAGTTTGATACAATTTTGTCAACCTTCTCATTATCAAGAGCTGAGTCTTTAAAAAAAAGACTTTCTAAATTCTGATTCTGTAATCTGTTATTCATTGTTAACCAATCCTGTCTTTAATATATAATTAATACCAAAAATGCTAAAAAACCAAGAAAAATTGCGTCAAACTGTCGCTAAAAAAAGGATTATTTTCCTCTGATAATCGGGATATATAATTATATTGTTATTTGTCAATTTAGTTATATTTAAGTGAAATAGTAGTTATTTATGAAATATTTATCATTAATTTTTGTTGCCTCATTTTTAATTTTATCTAATGCAGGCTCAACTGAGTCACTTCCTAAGGACTGGCAGTTAGGTTTTAATGAACCAGCAACTGCTCTAATGTCTGATGTAATTGCTTTTCATAGTTATATCTTAATGCCGATCATTACTGGTATTTCCATCCTAGTTTTAGGCTTACTCCTCTACATTGCTTATCGATATAATAGCTCCAGAAATCAAACAGCTTCTATGACTACTCACAATACTATAATCGAAGTCTTATGGACTGTTATACCTGTAATTCTTCTAATAATTATTGCAATCCCATCTTTTCGAATATTGTATACTGCTGAAACGATTCCAAAAGCTGATTTAACGATCAAAGCAATTGGTAATCAATGGTACTGGAGTTATGAATATCCGGATTACGATGACTTTTCTTTTGACGCGAACATGCTTCAAGATGAAGAATTGTCTGATCCAAGCTTGAGATTGTTGGAAACAGATACACAAATTGTTGTTCCAGTAAACAAAGTAGTAAAATTACTGATTACGTCAAATGATGTATTGCATGCGTGGACTATTCCTGCTTTTGCAGTAAAAAAAGATGCAGTTCCTGGAAGGCTCAATGAAACATGGTTTAAGGCTGAAAAGACTGGAACATATTATGGACAGTGTTCTGAGCTATGTGGTCCAAAGCATGCCTTTATGCCGATAAATGTAAAAGTTGTATCACAGGACGAATTTGATAACTGGCTCAGCTTTGCTAAAGAAGAATACGCATCAAGTAAAACGAATTTTAATCAAACTTTTCAGGTTGCAAATAATTAGCAATAAGGAGACCTAATGGCAGATATAACAGCAGATCATATTGACAGTCACGATCATCATCCAACTGGATGGAGACGTTATCTTTATTCTACAAACCATAAAGATATTGGAACTTTATACTTAATTTTTGCTATTATTGCTGGTGTCATTGGTGGCGTTATGTCTGTTGTTATGAGAATAGAGTTGATGCACCCTGGTGACGGTATATTAGGTGGAGATCACAACTTATATAATGTTCTAGTAACTAATCACGGCTTGATCATGATCTTTTTCATGGTTATGCCCGCTATGATTGGTGGATTTGGAAATTGGATAGTCCCTTTAATGATAGGTGCGCCAGATATGGCATTTCCTAGAATGAATAATATTTCATTCTGGTTGCTGCCAGCCTCTTTCATACTATTACTTTCCTCTCTTTTTGTTGAGGGCACTTCTGGTGGTAATGGTGTTGGTGGTGGATGGACTATTTACCCACCTCTATCTGCCTCTCTTGGAGCGCCCGGACCCGCTGTTGATTTAGCAATTTTCTCTTTACATATTGCGGGAGCGTCTTCAATTCTAGGTGCAATTAATTTTATTACAACAATATTTAATATGAGAGCACCAGGCATGACATTACACAAGATGCCTCTTTTCGTATGGTCAATATTGGTAACTGCTTTCTTACTTTTATTATCACTTCCTGTATTAGCTGGTGCGATTACAATGCTTTTGACTGATAGAAATTTTGGTACCGCTTTCTTTGAACCTTCAATGGGAGGCGATCCGGTTCTATTTCAGCATTTATTCTGGTTCTTTGGTCATCCAGAGGTTTATATACTTATACTCCCCGGCTTTGGGATTATTAGTCATATAGTTTCAACCTTTTCTAAAAAACCAGTCTTCGGATATCTGGGTATGGCTTATGCTATGGTCTCAATTGGTTTTTTAGGTTTTATAGTTTGGGCACATCATATGTATACAGTGGGAATGAGTGCGGATGTAAAGGCATATTATGTCTTCGCTACAATGGTTATTGCAGTTCCAACTGGAATTAAAGTATTCTCATGGATTGCAACAATGTGGGGAGGTTCAGTTGAATTGAAGACTCCAATGTTGTGGGCTATCGGATTCATATTTCTTTTTACAGTTGGTGGTGTTACAGGAGTTGTTCTAGCAAATGCAGGAATAGATCATTCGTTACATGACACATATTATGTTGTCGCTCATTTTCATTATGTATTATCAATGGGTGCAGTTTTTGCAATCTTTGCAGCATTTTATTATTGGTTCGGAAAAATGTCCGGAAGAAACTATTCTGAGTGGCTCGGAAAACTACATTTTTGGTTAACTTTTATTGGGGTAAATATTATTTTCTTCCCGCAACATTTCCTCGGATTAGCTGGGATGCCTAGACGGTATGTAGACTATCCTGAAGCGTATGCAGGTTGGAATTATGTATCTTCTATTGGATCATATTTATCTTCAATTGGTCTACTTGTTTTTTTCGTAATGCTGATTAATGCTTTTATGAAAGAAAGAAATTGTGCTGATAATCCATGGGGAGAGGGCGCTACAACCCTAGAGTGGACATTAACTTCTCCACCTCCGTTTCACCAATTTGAGGAACTTCCTCAAATTAAGTAAAAGGTATACGAGTGTCAAATATAACAAACACATTAATGAATGACAATGTTCATTCAAAATTTAATGCAGTAAGCATACTAAAAAACTACTTTTCTCTCCTTAAACCTCGAGTAATGTCTCTCTCAATATTCACATCTCTTGTAGGAATAATGATTGCCCCAGGTTTTATTGTTAATCTTGAAGTGCTAATTATTTTATTTGCCATATCCATAGGTTCAGGTGCTTCAGGTGCACTTAACATGTGGTATGAAAGAGATCTTGATAAGCTAATGGAAAGAACTAAAGATAGGGTGCTGCCATTAGGAAAAATTAAGCCTAATCATGCACTTATTTTTGGTTTATTTTTGTCAATTTTATCTGTTGGTATATTATATTTGTTTTCTAATATTTTAGCCGCTTCAATACTAGCTTTAACAATATTTTTTTATATTTTTGTTTATACAATTTGGTTAAAGAAAAGAACCCCTCAAAATATTGTAATTGGTGGAGCTGCTGGAGCTTTTCCACCGATGATTGGTTGGGCCGCCATTACTGGTTCATTATCTATTGAAATTCTTCTTATTTTTACAATTATTTTTGTTTGGACGCCACCTCATTTTTGGGCTTTAGCCTTGTATAAATCAGATGATTATCGAAGAGCAAATATACCAATGATGCCACTTATTGTGGGAAATAAGAAAACTGTAAATCTGATTATTGCATACTCTTTCATTCTAATGCCTGTAGTCATGTCATTATCATTCTATTATTCAATGTTTTATTCAATATCGATCTTTACTTTGACTTCTATATTTGTTTATTTATCTATGACTTTGAAGTTAGGTCTTAATAAGCCAGGCTTTGAAAAAAAAGCTCAAAACTTGTTTTTCTTTTCAATATTTTATTTATTCAATATTTTCTCAATTATATTAATAGATAATACAATTTGGTAACCATGCAGAACAAAAAAATAAAAAGAAAAAATATAATCACAGCACTCATTCTTGTGGGCTTCGTACTGGCATTCTTTTTTTATACTATGTATAGATTGTCTTTAGTAGGTTAATTGTATGAAAAGTTTTAATTCATCAGAAACAAAATATAGTAATAATCGAATAGTCATAATGTTGGTCACAGTTGTATTTTTAATGCTTGGCTTAGCTTATGCTTCAGTTCCACTTTATGACTTATTTTGTAGAGTTACAGGATTTGGTGGAACCCCAGCAGTAAGTTTAGAGAAAAGTGAATACTCAATTAATCAAGATATTAATATTAGACTGGATGCGAATGTAACAAATCTTAATTGGGATTTTTCACCTGAAAAAAATGTATATAAAATTAAAATTGGTGAAAATAAAGTTATCAATTATTTGGCTCAAAATTTGTCTAGTGAAAAGCAAGTAGGCACCGCTCTTTTTAATGTAACGCCAGAACAAGCTGGTCAGTATTTTACAAAAATTGAATGCTTTTGTTTTCATGATTTAATGCTTGAGCCTGGAGAAGAAATAAAGCTACCGGTGAGTTTTTATATTGATCCAGAAATAATTGATGATCAATTTTTAAAAGATCTATCAGAAGTTACTTTGTCCTATACCTTTTATAAAAATGCTGATACACCAATCTCATGAGCGCCAAAAATTCAAATTCTCACCAATATCATTTAGTAGATCCTAGTCCATGGCCTCTATTGGCGTCCATTGGGGCTTTAGTTTTGTGTTTTGGAGCTGTCATATATTTTAGATCAGACAATCCTTGGATAATGATACTGGGCTTAGCAACTGTCATTTATATCGGTTACATGTGGTTTCGTGACATTATCAAAGAAGGGGAACACGATGGTCACCATTCTGAAGTTGTTCAGTTAGGACTTCGATATGGTATGACTTTATTTATCGCTTCAGAGGTAATGTTTTTTGTTGCATGGTTTTGGGCTTATTTTAATGCTTCATTGTTTCCTACAGAACAAATTGGTTCCGTATGGCCGCCAGCAGATATTCACTTGATGGATCCGTGGCATATTCCTCTTATAAATACTCTTATACTGTTACTATCTGGCACAACACTTACTTGGGCACATCACGCACTTCAAGAAGGCCATAGAAAGGAAGTTATCCAAGGACTCATTCTCACAATTATATTAGGTGTTATCTTTACAGGGTTTCAAGCATATGAGTATATGCATGCAGAATTTGAATTTTCAGGTCACATATACGGCGCTACATTTTATATGGCCACTGGATTTCATGGTGCTCATGTTCTTATAGGAACACTTTTCATAGTTGTTTGCTTAGGAAGGACGCTTGCTGGCCACTTTAAATCTGATCACCATTTTGGGTTTGAGGCATGTGCATGGTATTGGCATTTCGTCGATGTTGTTTGGCTATTCTTATTTGCAGCGATATATGTCTGGGGCTATTACTAAAGTTTAAATTGATAAGAAATATTATTTTTCATTTCATTTTCCTATCGGCATTAATTATTTTGCCTAACCTTGGTTTATGGCAACTTGATCGACTAGAATGGAAAAATGAATTATTAAATAATATTAGTAGTCGACAAGTAGCAGAAAATATTACTTTTCCATACAATGAAAGTTTAGAAGATTTTGAGTATAGAAATACGTCTGTGGAAGGCAAGTTTCTAGACAATACTCAAACATTTTTTTTTAGACCAAATTTAAGTGGTCAATCAGGATATAATGTAATTAGCGCTTTTAAAACTATCGATGATAGTGTTATTTACGTAGATATAGGCTGGATACCATTCGAGCAAAAAGAAAATATAGATTTCCTAGACATAGATTATAATAAAAACTTTAGTCTTAAAGGAATACTAATTTCATCTAAAGAAAGAAATATGTTCTCGCCTGAAAATGACTACATCAAAAATATTTGGTATACATTGAGCTCAACTGAAATGAATCAATTTTACAAATTAAATGGAAGCTTTTTTATCCTGAAGATAATTGATCAAAATTATTTTGAGCAAACTCTGATAGAGTTTAATCCTACTCAAATACCAAATAATCATTTACAATATGCTGGAACATGGTTCTTGCTTTTTATTGTAGTTGGAATCTTATATTTTTATCAAGTATATCAAATAATTAGAATTAAATGGAATACATAAGTACAAGGGGATCAAAAGTAGGATCATTTCAGAATGTCTTAATGAAGGGACTGGCTCAAGATGGTGGTTTGTTTATTCCTAATGAATGGCCTCAAATTAATACAAATGAACTTGGGTCTGATTTAAGTTATGAAAATCTTACTGCAAAGATTATTCAACCATTTATAGGTTCTGAAATACACGACGATGATCTCCATAGTATTATAAGTAGTGCTTACAAAGATTTTTCTTCACCTGATCCAGTTACATTCAAAAAATTATCTAGAGGTGAAACAGTGGTGGAGTTATTTAATGGACCAACTTTAGCATTTAAAGATTTCGCCATGCAATTATTAATTCCTATTTTTGATTATTTTCTCGACAAGGAAGATAGACAAATGAATTTAATTGTTGCTACTTCAGGTGATACTGGATCAGCAGCAATACATGCAGTTAATAAAAGCAAGAATCTAAATATTTATTGTTTATATCCAAAGAATAGAATTTCTGAATTTCAAAGAAGACAAATGTCCACAGTCAAAGGCAATAAGATAAATCTTTGTGAAATCAACGGAACTTTTGATGACTGTCAAAATATTGTTAAAGAGATTTTAGCTGATAATGAATTTAGTGGAAAATATAATATCTCAGCAGTTAATTCAATAAATTGGGCAAGAGTGATGATTCAAGTTGTTTATTATTTTTTTTCAGCTTTAAGACTGGATAATTGTGAAAGTAAATATAATTTCTCAGTGCCAACTGGCAATTTTGGTGATGTTTATGCAGGATATATTGCTAAAAAAATGGGCTTAAATATAAATCGTTTAATTGTGGCTACAAATGAAAATGATATTTTAGATCGTTTTTTTAAAACAGGTCAATACATGTCACGTGAAGTTGTTAAAACTTCGAGTCCCAGTATGGATATTCAGGTAGCAAGTAACTTTGAAAGGCTATTATTTGATGCCCTTAATCGTTCTAGTTCGGATATAAATGAAAAAATGAATAATTTCAAAATAAACGGAAATATAAGTGTTAATTCTCAAAGCCTTGAAGTTTGTCAAAGTTATTTTTCTTCAGAAAAAGTAGATATGAAAAGTGTTGAAAAAGTTATAATGGATACTTATGAAACTGATGGGTATTTGGTAGATCCTCACACTGCTATTGGTATTCATGCTTCAAGACAAAGCCAACAAATTGAAAATAATTTTATATTAGGCACAGCTCATCCAGTTAAATTTCTTGATACAGTTGAGGACTCTATTCGGTCAAAAACAAATTTATTAAATGGTTACGAGAAATTATTTGAAGCTACAGAGAAATTTGATAGTTTGAATAATAGTGTTGATGAAGTTAAACTTAAAATAGAATCCAGTAATTGATACCATGTCTTTCTTATCATCATATCCTTCTAAAAAAATACCCAAATATCTTGACGGAGAAAGAGTGTATTTAAGATCACCTGAATATAGAGATTGGGAAAAATGGTCGGAAACGAGAAGAGAGAACATGTCTCACCTCAAACCCTGGGAACCTACATGGCCTCTTAACGATCTTGAAAGAAATTCTTTTTTAAGAAGAGTTAAAGTTTATGAAAAGTTAATTAGTAATGATGAGGCATATCCTTTTCTAATTTTTGATAAAAATTCTAATGAGCTAATTGGTGAATTAAATATCAATAATGTTCAACGTGGAGTACTCCAAAGCTGTTCAATTGGATATTGGATTTCTAAAAATAGGATTGGGCTTGGATTTATGTCAGAATCAATCATGTTAATTAAAAATTTTATTTTCAATGAGCTTGGATTGCATCGTATTGAGGCAGCTTGCTTAGAATCAAATGAACCATCTTTGAACGTTCTTAAGAAAAATAACTTTCATATTGAGGGTAAGGCAAGAAAATATCTAAAGATCAATGGTAAGTGGCAAGACCATCTTATTTTTTCCTGTCTTGAGAGTGAAGATTAATTATCTTTACATATCATTATCTTTAAATAGCATGTGTTTTAAATAGGTAGAAAGTTTTAGTTATGAGTATAAAAGTAGGCGATCAAATTCCTGAGGAAAATCTTGTAGTAATGACTGAAAAAGATGGACCACAAGGTTTTTCTTTAATGGAGTATTGCAAGGGAAAAAAAATAGTTTTAATTGGTTTGCCAGGAGCATTCACTCCTACATGTCATAGAAATCATTTGCCAGGATATTTAGAAAATTACGATGCCTTAAAATCAAAAGGTGTTGATGAGATAATATGCTTTAGTACAAATGATATCTTTGTGAATTCTGCTTGGATTCAAAGTTTAGGGGCTGCAGAAAAAGTAATAATGTTATCTGACTCAAAAGCAGAATTTTCAAAAGCATTGGGTACTGATTATAGTGATCCGTTTGGGACTTCTATCAAAACACAAAGGTTCTCTATGTATCTAGTCGACACAGTCATTAGAGAGCTTTTTATTGAGCAAGAATCAGGGCAAGCATTACTAAGTGGTGCCCTAAATATGATTGATAGCATTTAACTTTCTAATATTGCTTGTGTTGCAAGTTTGTCGGCTATTTCGTTACCATAGTCGCCAGCATGACCTTTTACCCAGCTCCATTTAATATTATGCTTTGCTGAAACAGTGTCTAATAAGACCCAAAGGTCTTTATTCTTTACATCTTTTTTTTGAGATGTTTTCCAATGATTACTTTTCCAATTTTTGATCCATTCAGTTATTCCTTGCATGACATATTTGGAATCAGTAAAAACTTCTATTTCTTTAGCTTCATCATAATGTTCAAGCGCTTTGATAACTGCAGTCAATTCCATTCTATTATTCGTAGTGTTCAATTCACTTCCACTCAATTTTTTTTCATCATCGTTTTCTTGGATTAATACTCCCCATCCACCTTTACCGGGATTCCCAGAACAGGCTCCATCTGTATAAATTCTAATTTTCATAATCCATATTCCCTTGCATGAGAAATTGATTGATGAAATTTTAGCTTCTTGAGATACTCTATTGGATCTTTTTTTACAAGAAGAGAACTGCTTGTCTCTTGATAGAAGTCTATTAACCTTGTAAGTAAAAATCTCAGTGCTGCAGCTCTACACAATAAAGGCAAGCTATCTATTTCATTAATAGTTATTTCTCTCACATCATTATAACTTGAAAGCAATTTCTTAGCTTTTGAGATATTAAATTCATTACTTTTTTCTTCAAAACACCATGCATTTATACATATAGCTATTTCATATGCATAATAATCATTGCAAGAAAAATAAAAATCGATGATGCCCGACAATGAATTATTTACAAAAAAAACATTATCTGGAAATAAGTCTGCATGAATAATACCACTTGGTAAATTAAAGGATATGTTTTGATTTAAGAAATGGTATTCATTTTTGATTAATTCAATAGGAACATCATCTGACTCTGCCATATTCTCCTCTAATTTTTTTATTAAAACTCCAAAATTTTCAAAGCCCATTTGATTATTCCTACTCATATTAAGGATACTTGAAGCATTATGAAGTAACGCCATAGATTTTCCTAATTCAGAACAATGGTTAGGTTCAATTCGATTAAGTATTTTTCCATCTACAAAAGATGTAAGAGAGGCCGGTTTTCCCTTGAGCAGTTTGTAATATTCATCATCCTTAGTTTTAATTGCTTGAGGGCATTTAATCCCACTATCATTCAAATGATTCATAAGATTAAAAAAGAAGGGCAAGTCATCTTGGTGAGTTCGTTTTTCAAATATCGTTAAAATATATTTTTGATTATTTATTTTCACTAAATAGTTAGTATTCTCTATTCCAGATTTTATCCCAACTAAGTCATCAGCTTTACCAATAGAATAAAGATCTAAGAATTCATTTAGTTCAATTAGTGAAATATTTGTATATACAGCCATATGGTATTTATAGCTTAGATTGGTAAAGATAAAATAATTTTGTTAAATGATCTAAAAAAGGTGCTTTAATCTTGAAGTTTTTTAATTTGATTGATTGAACTCTCAAACAATTTATTATTATTCTGATCATTCATATTTTTTGAAATTATTTTTTCTGCTACTTGTACAGATTTATTCACAATTTCTTCATTTATTTTTTTAATAGCAGTTTTTTGTGCCTGCTCAATTTTTTCAATTGATTGCTTTTCACTTCTTGAAATAAATTCTTCAATCTTCTTATTAGAAGATTCTTCGTATAATTTTGCATTTTTATTAGCTTGATTAATGATATTTTCGGCTTCTTTGCTAGCAGACTCTATTTTTCTTTCGTATTCGGCTAATAGTGAATTAGCATCTTCCTTGAGCTTTCTTGCATCATCCAAGTCATTCTTAATTTTACTAATTTGCTCATCCAATAATTTAGTAACCATATTTGGCACCTTAAGGTAGATAGCAATTGAAATAAAAATGATGAAGGCGATAAAGACCCATGATGCAGGTTGGTAAAAAAAATCCATAATCTTCTAATTTATCTCTTTCCGTATTTCATCATCATCGAGTGACTCTGTAAGAAATTTAGCGCTAATGAGTTTTATAGACTCAATTTTGGCATTTTCAATTTGATCCTTTGAGTCCTCATATTGCTTATTAATTCGATCTTTTGAGTCATTAAGCATTTGTGATAGTTTTAGATCTTGCTTTTTTTTAATGTTTTCTATCATTTCATCAGCTTGTGTCTTTGCCTGACTAATAATCTCGCCAGCTTCTTTAGAAGCTGATTGAATTTTTTCTTCATACTCTCTAAGAGTGTCTTCTGCTTCTGATTTTATTTTTTCAGCCTCATTAATATCAAGAAGTATTTTATCTTGCCTTTCTTCTATTGTATTTCTGAGCTTTGGAATGGCTGTTCTCCACATAAATAGGTATAGAATTCCAAAAGTGATTATTAACCAAAATAATTGTGATGGAAATGTTGTTATATCCATTTGAGGTAAGCCGTCTCCCTCTGTGAAACCAATCTGTGGCCACAGAACAATGGAGACGAGAAAAACTATTTTCCAGAAAAAAGTCATGGCGAAAACGTACTCTTAATTACCCAAAGAGTATCAAGAATGCGATAACTAATGCGAATAGTGCGATAGCCTCAACTAGAGCAAATCCCAGAAGAACCTGACCAAAAGCTTGTTGCTGTACTGAAGGATTTCTAAATATACCTGAAATATATGCTCCAAACACAGTTCCTAAACCTACACCAGGTCCAGCTACACCAATAGTTGCTAGTCCCGCACCGATTAATTTTGCTGCTTCTACTTCCATTTTTATTCCTTTCGTTTGTTATTCTTAAAATTCAAATTAATGATGCGGATGTAATGCATCATTAAGATAAATACATGTTAAAATTGTGAAAATATATGCCTGTAAAAAAGCAATGAATACTTCCAATGCATAAATTGCAACGAGGCCTGCAAGAGGTATTATTCCGAAGAATCCCATCATCACGATAAATCCTGCAAATATCTTTATTATACTATGTCCCGCCAACATATTTGCCATTAATCGAACAGATAGACTTACAGGCTTAGTTAGATACGAGATTATTTCGATGGGAATGATAATAGGGGCCATATAAACAGGAACCCCCTTGGGATAAAACATTCTTAGGTATCCCAGACCATTCTTTACAAATCCAATAAGAGTTACGCCAATGAAAATTAAACCTGCAAAAGCAAATGTTACGATAATATGGCTTGTTACAGTAAACGTGTAGGGTATTAGGCCAATTAAATTACAGAAAAAAATGAACATGAATAAGGTAAAAACGAATGGAAAATAATCTCTGCCTTGCTCACCCACATTGGCACGCAGCAGGTTGGCTATAAAATTATATGAAAGTTCACATATCATTTGAAATCGATTTGGTATGATTGATCGTTTAGAAAGTCCTAACATAAATAAAAACATGATTGCGATTGTGGTAATCACCATGAATTGAGACGAATTTGTGAATGAAATATCTATATTACCAATTTTAATATCTGCTAATTTTGAGATTGCAAATTGGTGAATTGGATCTATTAAATTAGGTTCTTTTGCTGACGCCATCGCGTAATTTTTAGTGATTTTGCATTGATTTTGCAACCCTAAAAACATTTAAAATTCCAGCACAACCCCCTAGTAAAAAGAAGATAATGATGAATAAAGGGCGTGTATTAAAAAAGTTGTCCAATAATATTCCAATACCAACCCCAATGCCCACAGCTGCGACAATTTCTACCGTTAATTTCATTACTTTTCCAAGTTGAGATGGCGGAATACTTGAATGACTGTCTGACTGATTCTTTGATTTGGCGGCTTCTATTTTTTGATTAAGCTGGTTTAGTTTGTGCTCATCATCTTGCATCAAGCGACAGCACCTATTTCTTCAGCTTTTTTGAGGTCAACAGATACTATTTGGCTTACACCTCTTTCTGCCATGGTAACACCGAATAGTCTATCCATTCGGGACATGGTAAGAGCATGGTGCGTAATAATTAAAAATTTTGTATTAGTTTTATCAGCTATATCATCAAGTAAATTACAAAAACGCTCAACATTTGCATCGTCAAGTGGAGCGTCAACCTCATCAAGAACGCATATTGGAGATGGATTAGTTAAAAATACTGCAAAAATAAGAGACATTGCAGTCAAGGCCTGTTCTCCTCCTGAGAGAAGTGACATTGATTGTAATTTTTTACCAGGAGGGCTAACCATCATTTCTAATCCAGCTTCGAGAGGATCATCTGAGTCAACAAGCTCTAAGTGTGCTTTACCACCATTGAATAATTGAACAAACACATCCTTGAAATGATTATTTACAACATCAAATGCTTTAAGAAGTCTTGTCCTTCCTTCTTTATTTAACTCTTCAATTGACTCTCTCATTTTTTTTATCGCAGTTTCAAGATCTGTCTTTTCGCTATTCATTCTTTCTAATTCTTGCTCAATCTCCTTTGTTTCCAGATCAGCTCTTAAGTTAACAACCCCAAGAGTATCTCTTTGTTGTTTTAATCTTTCCAGTCTTGTTTCATTACGTTCAAAATTATTTTGCAAAGTTTCTAAATCTTCTGAAATCGATAATTTAGTTATTATTGAGTCTGGCTTACAATTATATTTTTCAATGGACTCAGACTCTAATTCAGAAAGTCTGCTCTCTGCCAACTCTTTTGTTGCTTCGGTTCTTCCTTTTGACTCCCTTACGTTAGCAAGATCATTTTGAGCTTTTCTAAGTTTGTTTTCATATTTTTTTAATTCATTATCAGCCTCTGCCAATCTATCGGCGGCATATTGTCTTTCAGTTTCAGCAAAGCCCTTAGTTTCAATAAGTTGACCTCTTTTTTGAGCAATTTCTTCAGGCCTGTTTATAATTTTTTTTAATTCTTCTTCTGATTTTAAGCGTCTTTGCTTTAATTCATTTATTTGATTTTTTGAAGATTGAATATTCTTACTAAGTCTTTGGTACTCATAATTCCAATCACTATGTTTTTCTTCAACATCTTTTTGTCTAAGATCCTCTCTTAGTTGCATTGACATGGTTACAGCATCTTTAGCATCGTTACTTGCCTTATCATAAGATCTTCGAGAGTCAGCTGAAAGCTCTTCTGCCTTGATAACCTTTTCTGATATTTCTGATAGATTGCTGTAAAATTTTTGTGAAAAGATTTGAGTCCATTTGTTAGGGTCATCGTAACCTTCTACTTCTTTTAAAGTTGACTCTCTTGATTTTAGATTTTCTTCACTTATGAGGGCTTTTTGCCACTCATCTCTTTTGGATTGTTTAATCGAATTGTATTTTTCAATATTTTCTTCTAGTTCGTCTATTTGATCTTCAAGCTGTTTTTTTTCTTCTTTTACATTATTTATCTGTTCATTATCAAAGTTATCTATACTGATTTCTGCAGTTAAATCACCTTTTTTGACATTAAGAGCATCTAAATCTCTTAGTGCGTTCTCTAATTGATATTGTTCTCTTTCATAGTCCCCTATGTTTTGCTGAATAGTTTGTTCAAGTGATTTTTTTAGTTCCTTAATTCTTTCTTCTTCTTTATCCAGACTTTCTCTTTCAAGGTTAATTCTATTTAATTTTGCAGCAGCTTCTATTTCCTTTTCCCTTAATGGCTGGATCTTTTCGTTAGCCTTGGCTTGATCATTGGTTGCTTGGCTTACCTCAAGAGTATATTTTTGGATTAGTTGTTCACTTGATCTTAAGTCAGTATCGGATTTTTCAAATGACTCTTTTAAGCTGTACCATTTTAAATATGTAACTATGCCTTCCAAGCGAGTAATTTCTTCTGAAATTGATTTATAGGCTTCAGCTTGCTTAGCTTGTTTCTGAAGATTGTTAATCTGAGTATTTAACTGCCTCATAATATCTTTTAGCCTCTGCAGATTACTTTCAGCACCTTTTAACTTAAGCTCTGCCTCATGTCTTCGCGAATGCAATCCAGAAATTCCAGCCGCTTCTTCTAGTACTGCTCTACGGTCAATTGGCTTGGCATTGATTAAGGCGCCAACTCTTCCCTGACTAATTAGAGAAGGTGAATGTGCGCCGGTTGAGAGATCTGCAAAAAGTCGTTGAACATCTCTTGCTCTAACTTCTTTTCCATTTATTCGATACTCTGATCCTCTTTCAATTTCTATTTTTCTTCTAATCTGAATTTCTTCATCATTATTAAATTCAGCTGGTGCATTTCTATCTTTATTGTCTAGAAAGATGGTTACTTCAGCGTTATTCCTAGCTGGCCTATCTGATGTACCAGAAAAAATAACATCTTCCATTCCAGAGCTCCTCATGCTTTTCGGCGATGTTTCACCCATACACCATCTTAAGGATTCAACTACATTTGATTTACCACATCCGTTAGGACCTACAATACCAGTTAGACCCTCTTCAATGTCAATATCTGTTTGATCTACAAAACTTTTAAATCCTAAAATTTTTATTTTTTTAAATTTCATAAATTAATTCAAAAGTTTTTCAAATTTTGAGAATGGCATATTTCCTGAATGAACTTCACCATTGATAATAAATGATGGTGTAGATTGTATATTAAATTGTTTAGTACCATCCACCCTCATAGATAATATCCATTCTTCTAATTCTTTATCATTGAGGATATCGTTAAACGTTTCTTCAGAAAGTCCATAAAGGAGAGCATATTTCTTGAGAGCATTAGTACTATTTTCTAAAATTTTATTAGAGTCATTTGTTAATAGCCACTTATTTTGATCTCTAAAGAGCATTTTATCGAGTGATAAGAAATCTTTCTCTTCAATTGAATTAAGTAGTTTGAATGCATTCAGATCAACAGCATTTAAAACAAAAGGTCTAAATTCAAATTTCACCTTACCAGTTTGAATATATTTCTCATCCAATTCAGGAAAAACATCATTTGCAAAATCCGCACAATGACTGCAGGTGAGTGACCTATACTCAATAATAGTTATTGGAGCATCGGGACTACCAATTTCAAAACCTTTTAACTCTTTCTTTGCATATGCATTTTGTAACGAAAATAAAAAAATTAGAGAACATATGACTATAAAGCATGATTTCAGTAAATTTTTTATGAAGCCCATATTTAGTACTAAATTAAAATAAGTTAACACAATATATTGATTATAATCAATTTTTTTGCGTTTTATAGCAGTTTTTTAATACTGTAAATTTATATCTTCCAACTTTGTTGAAAATTAAGTCTTAGAAATTTTTTTTGATATTTTTTCAAAAGCTTCTTTTAATCTTGGATGATTTTCTAATTGATTAAAGCTTTTACTTTGTTTCTTAGGCAATTTATCTAACTTATTGTTATTATTGTTTTCTATATCATTTGTAGCAAATCGATCCTGTATGATCGTTATTTTTTCGACTGCATTATATCCAAAATAAGAATTTATTTTTCGCTTTATTATATCTTTATCATGTTCAAACCCGAAGGCGTTACTTGGATCAACTTTGACAACTAGATTCGCGCCATTATTGCTCTTACCTGATTTAAGCTTAATCGGTAGGGAAGTATTTATGTACTTTTTATCCACAATATTGATCCAATTTTTAAGTAATTCTAACTCAAAAAAACCCCTTTTGCGGAGTAGACTCTTTACTTCTTTTGGAAAAAAATTTGATACTGATCTTAAACCACTATATTTTTTATTACTCATCTGGAAAAAACTTTATGCATAGATCCTATCACGAAGCAATAAATTCAAAAGTAGTTTTTCAAAATAATGTAATTTCATGGTTCAAAAATAATAAAAGGATTCTTCCTTGGAGAGATAAGCGTGATAAATCTAACTATCCATACAGAGTAATGGTTAGTGAATTCATGCTCCAACAAACTGTTGTCAAGACTGTCATCCCTTTTTTTAACAAATTCATAAAAAAATGGCATGATTTAAAATCGTTGTCTCAAGCATCTGAAGAAGAGCTGCTACTTCATTGGCAAGGCCTAGGGTACTACTCAAGAGCAAGAAATTTATTAAAAACAGCAGTTATTATTAACGAGAATTTTGATGGCATTATTCCAACAAATCAAGAGGATTTAATCAAGCTTCCCGGAATCGGAAGCTATGCTTCAGCTGCTATTCTAGCAATAGCTTTTAATAAGCCCGCAGTAGTAATAGATGGGAATATTAAAAGAGTAATTTCAAGGTACCTTGGTTTTCAAGGAACGTTAGAAGACAATAAAAATATTATTGAAGAGGCAGCAAATACATTAAGTGTTAAAAAGAATAACGAGTACTATTCTCAAGGCATGATGGAATTGGGGGCGCTTATTTGTAAACCAAAGTCTCCATTATGCAGTCAATGTCCTGTTGTGAAAGAATGTGTATCCTATAAATTAAAAATTCAAGATCAAGTTCCAGAAGCAAAGAAGAGAAATAAAAAAAAGAAGCTTTATTGTTCTTCTACTTTAATTTTAGATAATAATAAAAATATCCTTCTAAAGAAAAGAGAGACAAAGATACTTCAAGATCAATGGGACCTGCCTTCTACAGAATGGAAAGGTGAAGAAATTAGAGAAGTTTTTAAGCCTTTTCCTCAATTAGATCTTGAATATGAAAAGTCTAAAGAGCTTTATAATCATATTTTTAGTCATATTGATTTAAAAACAAGAGTTTATTTTAGTAAAATTAAGTCAAAGGAAAGGAAATTAAATAATGATTTATATAAATGGGTTTCGCTTAAAAAAATTAATACATATCCTACAACATTAATTTGTCGAAATATTTTAAAGAACTATAATTTAATTTAATTCTGATCTTAGCTTTTGTCTTAATAGATCGATCGGTTTTAGCTCCCCTTCAACATCAAAATGCCAGAAAGTCCAACCGTTACACGCCGACGCATCCTGAACTTCGGCTCCTATTTGATGAATTGATCCTTTATTATTTGAACTAACAATTGATCCATCGGCTCTCACTTTTGCTCTAAATTTTTTAGAATGATCAAATAATGTGGTGCCTGGCTCTAAAAGTTTTCGCTCAACAAGCCACCCAAATGGAATACGGGGTTCAGTTTTTTTTGAAGCTGTTATTTCCAATGCTTCATTTTCATATGGAGATACTTTTGAAATTCTTGATTTTGCACTTTTTATATATTCTTTTTCTCTTTCAATTCCAATATAGTTTCTACATAATCTCTTTGCTACAGCTCCTGTTGTTCCTGTTCCAAAAAAAGGATCTAAAACAATATCACCAATATTACTTGATGAAATAATAATTCTATGAAGAAGTGATTCAGGTTTTTGAGTAGGGTGAACTTTCTTTCCATTATCATCTTTTAATCTTTCGTTACCGTTACAGATTGGAAGAAACCAGTCTGATCTCATCTGTGTATTGTCATTTATTGATTTCATTGCTTCATAATTAAACGTATATTTTTTTGAGTTCTTGTCTTTTGATGCCCAAATCAGAGTTTCATGTGCGTTAGTAAATCTTTTGCCACGAAAGTTTGGCATTGGGTTTGCTTTTTGCCAAATAACATCATTCAAAATCCAGAAACCTAAATTCTGCATTATATAACCAATACGAAATATATTATGATAAGAGCCTATCACCCATATTGAGCCAGATGGTTTAACTATTCTTTTTAATTCTAAAAGCCACTTTTCACAAAAATTGTCATATGTTGCAAAACTTGAAAATTGGTCCCAGTCATCATTCACAGCGGCAACAGTAGAGTTATCAGGCCTTTGTAATTCACCTTCTAATTGGAGATTATAAGGGGGGTCAGCAAAAATTAAATCAACAGACTCTGAAGGAATTTTTTTTAACTCTTCAACTGTTTCACCGCAAATAATTTTATTTTTAGGAAGTTGATTATTTTGTTCGACTGATTTCATACTTAAAATATGATTCAAAACAGATTCCTGGTCAATACTTATTTAGAATCAATAAGTTACATGAATTACTTAATTCAATATGTTGTATATTGGCTTGAAAGAAGTGCGATGTATAGGGGTTACACCTAATTTTTTGATGGCCTCTAAATGTTCTTTTGTTCCATACCCAGAGTTTTTTTCCCAGAGATATCCAGGATACTTTTTTGAATATTCAGTCATTAAATTATCTCTATAAACTTTTGCAACTATTGACGCCGCAGCGATTGATAATGACTTGTTGTCACCTTTAACAATTGGTTTTGCATTAATATTTATATCAGGAACATAGTTTCCATCAATAAGAACGATATTTGGTTTTTTGTTCAAACCTTCAACTGCTCTCTTCATGGCCAGCAAAGAAGCCTTGAGAATATTAATTTTATCTATTTCGTTTGAAGTTGAATATCCAATTGAAACAATAGATGTTTCTAAAATATATTTACTAATTAATTCTCTATTTTTTTTTGAAATTTTTTTTGAGTCTTTAATTCCATTCGGTATATTTTTATAATCAAGTATAACTGCTGCCGCTACTACTGGACCCGCTAGCGTTCCTCTTCCTACCTCATCAACGCCAGCTATCGGATGGTTAAAATTATTATCAAAATCAATTAATGGTAGATTAAGACTCACTTTTGTTTAATTTTATCCCTTAAACTTTGCAAATCAGTCCATACATGTTTTTTCTGACCAGGTTGTCTTAAAAGAAATGCTGGGTGAAATGTTGGCATTGTCGGAATGGTCATTTGATTAATTTTCAAGTCGACCCACTTACCTCTTATTTTAGATATACCTTCCTTATTTCTTAAAATAGCAAATGTGGCTGTGCTACCAAGAAGCATTAATGCAGATGGTTTTATAATTTCAATATGTTTTAGTATGAACGGAAGGCAACTATTAATTTCATCATCAGTAGGCCTTCTATTTGCTGGAGGTCTCCAAGGTATTATATTAGCGATATAAACTTTCTCACGATTAAGATCTATAGCCTCTAACATCTTATCAAGCAACTTGCCACTTCTTCCAACAAATGGCTTTGCCTGAAGATCCTCATCATGGCCCGGTGCTTCACCGATAAGCATAATTTTTGACTTTGGATTTCCATCAGAAAAAACCATATTTGTTGCACTTTTATATAATTGACATCCCTGAAAAGCTGACATTTTATCTCTTAATTCTTCGAGCGTATTAATTTCTTCAAGGTTTATTTCTTCAGAAACTTTTGTCGAATTCAATTCATCTGATTTTTTCAATTTTTTTGATACATAATCCTTTTTTTTCATAATTCGGTTCTTTGGACTTGAGGATATTAGCTCATCAACTCCACTTTCTTTATATAAATTTAGTAAGTTTAACGTATTTTTAATAGATGTTTTGTTCATAAGCCTGTTTAAATAGTGTTTGAATTATAATATCAATAAACTAAATATATAGAGATAATTTAGAATTTAATAAAAAATGGATACCAATATGCAACGCGAATCTATGGAATATGATGTTGTTATTGTTGGTGCTGGGCCAGCTGGTTTGGCGAATGCGATAAAACTTAAACAACTCAATCCCGAATTAAATGTATGTATAGTTGAAAAAGCATCAGAGGTTGGTGGCCATATACTCAGTGGCAATGTATTTGAGACTAAAGCGCTTGATGAACTTCTTCCTGACTGGAAGAATATGGATGGATGTCCAATTAAAACTAAAGTAGTTAGAGAAAAATTCCTTTTTTTATTATCTGATAAAATTAGCTTTAGTTGGCCTGCTTGGCTATTACCTCCCGTTCAGCACAACAAAGGAAATTATATCATAAGCTTGGCAAATCTTTGCCGATGGCTGGGTCAAACTGCTGAAAATCTTGGTGTTGAGATTTATCCTGGTTTCGCTGCTTCAGAAGTTTTATTTAATGATGACAACTCTGTGAAAGGTGTTGCTACAAATGATATGGGCATTGATATTAATGGTGAGAAAAAAGACACTTATGAACCAGGTATTGAGTTACATGCTAAAGTAACTGTATTTGCTGAAGGCTGCAGAGGTCATTTAGGAAAACAATTAATTAAGAAGTACGAATTGGATAAAGATTCTGATCCCCAACAATATGGAATTGGGCTAAAAGAAATATGGGAAGTTCCTGATGACAATCATGATGAAGGACTTATTCTACATTCTGCAGGATGGCCTTTAGACAATAATACCTATGGTGGTAGCTTTGTTTACCATGCCGCTAATAATCAAATCTATATGGGATATGTAGTTGGCTTAGATTATAAAAATCCTTATTTATCTCCATTTGAAGAATTTCAAAGATTCAAAACTCATCCAAGTATTAAAAAAATGATCGAAGGGGGCAAGCGAATTTCTTATGGAGCCAGAGCTTTAATTGAAGGGGGCGTTCAAAGTCTTCCAAAAATGTTTATGCCAGGAGCCTTACTTATAGGGTGTGATGCAGGCACCTTAAACATGCCTAAGATTAAAGGATCACACACAGCAATGAAAAGCGGAATTATTGGCGCAGAAGCAATTGATGAATATTTAAAAGATAATTTAAGTTCTTTAGATAACTTTGAAAATAAATTTAGGAATAGTTGGGCATATAAAGAGCTTCATGCCGCTCGAAATGTAAAACCATTTATTACTAAATTTGGTCTTCTCATTGGAACTGTTCTTACGGGCATAGATCAAATATTCTTTAGAGGAAAGTTGCCATTTACATTGAATCATTCTCATGCTGATCATGAGACACTAATGCCTGCAAGCAAATGTAAAAAAATTGAATACCCAAAACCTGACGGAAGGATTACTTTTGATAGAGCTAGTTCTGTCTTCTTAACTGGTACGTATCATGCAGAAAATCAACCAGTTCATTTAGTATTGGAAGATAAAAATCTGCCCATAGATTACACATTAGAAAAATTTGATGAACCTGCTCAACGTTACTGCCCTGCTGGTGTTTATGAAGTTCACAAAGATGATGACGGCAGTAACCCTAAATTTGTTATTAATAGTCAAAATTGTATCCATTGTAAGACTTGTGATATCAAGGAGCCATCTCAAAATATAAATTGGATAACACCTGAAGGAAGTGGTGGCCCAAAATATTCAAATATGTAATGATGTCTATTAGTGAATAAAAAAGCTATTTATATTTCCATTATATTTTTTTTAATTTCTTTAAATCATAGTTTCGCTTTTTTTTCAGTTGGAAATAGCTCTAATTCAGGTGAGTATTTAATTGCTAATATTTCAATCAATATTAATGATTACGATACATCATATGAATATCTTAAAAAAGTTCATAGTATAAATCCATATAAACAAGAAACCCTTGAAAAATTAATTTTCATTGAAGCAATGAAAGGCAACTTATCTGCGGCTAATAAATATGCTGAAAAAATATTACAATTAGAATGTGTTCAGAATCTTAATCAAAGATGTAGAAATAATATCGAATTTCAAGCTCAATTAGTTAAAGGCATTTTTAATCTTTCTAATAGAAACCCTGAAGATGCATCAAAAAATTTTAATAATTTTACTCTAAAAAATGTTAACCACATAAATTTTGCTCGAATTCTAAAGGCTTGGAGTTGGGCCAACAAGAAAAATTTTAATAAAAGCATTGAGTTGATTGATTCAATAAACTCTAACGATTATCAATTTATAACAATTTTTCATAAGGCGCTAATTTATGATCTGGCTAATGAGGCAGAATTAGCAGAAATATATTTCGATCAATCTTTAGTTCTCAATAGTGAAATATATATAATAAATCTCTATTTAAGTTTTCTTGATAGAAACAATAAAATAGAAAAGAAAAAGCAAATAATTGAGCAGTATTTATCAGGATATGATCAAGATTTAATAAAAAAACTTACACGATATAAGCCTCAAAGAATAATCAGTAGTGAAATAGATGGTATATCAGTAGCCTTATTCAATACATATGAATTATTGACAGATATAAATGATAATCAAAAGTTTTTTATCATGAATTTAACTTCAGCAATTTCAGATACCTTTATAGAAAATAAGTTTGTACTTGCAGATACCTTTATTTCTCTATCTGATTATAAAACTGCTATTAAAATATTTAAGAGCATTCCATCGGATAATTATCTTTCTGAAATAACAGCATTAAAAATAGTTAATATTCATTCTATGAGTGGAGATAATCAAAAAGCAGAAGACTATTTAACAAATAATGATTTGCTAAAAAATAGTTTTCAAGGGCTTATTACTCTAGGAAACTTACATAGATATGAGTCTCGATGGGACGCAGCGATAGATACGTATATAAAAGCTATTGAAAAAAAGAAAAATGATACAAATTTCAACTTATGGGATGCATATTATAAAATTGGGGTATCATATGAAAGAAAAAAGGATTGGAAAAAAGCAGAGGAATATCTCTTAAAAGCATTACACTATTCAAGTTTTCAGCCTGATGTTCTTAATTATTTAGGATATACATATTTAGATTTAAACATCACTTCAAAATTTGAAGATGCCAGAAAAATGCTTGAAGAAGCACTTAAACAAAAACCTGATGATGCTTATATTTTGGATAGTATGGCATGGTATTATTTTAAAGTTGGTAGGTTCAATGAATCATTACAATTATTTGAATATGCGATTTTGATTGATCCAAGTGATCCAACGATCAATGATCATTTTGGAGATGTTTTATGGAAGGTAGGAAAATTTTCTCAAGCTAGATACCAATGGCAAAAAGCTCTCGATATTAACGAAGATAAAGTTGCTTCTGAGAGAATAAGAGAAAAACTTATTCTTGGACTTTAATAAATGGAACTTTTGAAATCACCCGCTAAGATAAATCTTTTTCTGGATGTCTTGTCTAAAGATAATGATGGCTTTCATAGTATTAAATCCATCCTCACACTTATTGATCTACATGATGAAATATTAATTAAAGACTCTGACTCTTTAGACATAAATTTTTCAGGTGAATTTTCTGATGAAATAAATCAAAATAATATTCAAATATTATTTGATTTTTTGACAAAAAAAAACTTTATTAAGTCAGATAAGTATTCGATTAAGATTACAAAAAATATTCCCGTAGGTGCTGGACTAGGTGGAGGCTCAAGTAATATAGCGACCATATTGAGTTTTTTGTATTCCAAAAAAATAATTAAATTTAATGAGGCAATAAATGTTGCTAGAGAATTAGGGTCTGATATCGAGTTTTTTCTTGATACAGCCCCAGCAATAATTTTTGGAAAAGGAAATGTGCTTCGTAGAATAAATACTTTTAAAGATTCTTATCTTTTATTAGTTTATCCAAATTTTACTCTATCAACTGAGAAAGTTTACAAAAACAATACTAAGTTTGATAATGAAAAGCATATTGCATTAGAAAAAGAAGATTACGACTTTGATGAAATTATGCAGTTATCATCTAATTCGTTGCAAATGGCAGCTATCGGACTTTGCCCTGATATAAAATACATAATTGACAAGCTTACATCTATGAAAGGATCATTATACTCAAGAATGACAGGAAGTGGATCTTGTTGTTTTGCAGTTTTTAATGAAAAAGATTTAGCTCAAGAGGCGACAAATACTCTAAAAAGTCACCATCCAGATTGGTGGGTTAATCTATCTAAAATAATATAATTCTTGCATTCTAAAGATGTTAAACTAAATGTAATTATGCAATTAATTGGGGCGTAGCCAAGTGGTAAGGCACCGCTTTTTGGTAGCGGCATTTCGAAGGTTCGAATCCTTCCGCCCCAGCCAAATGATAAAATATGAGTAATTTTTTAGAAAAATATAAATCTGTTTATAATGTTTTTTTGGATAACTGGGATTATCAATCTCACTATGTAATGTTCCTTGAAAAACTTTTATATAATGAAACAATCTTACCAATTCACATTAAGGAAATGATTTTTGCATATATTTCTAGCCTTAACGGATGCATCTACTGTAAAAATATTCATGCTGAAATTGCTAAAGAATTAATTGATGAGATTAAAACTTCATCACCTCTTGAAGATATTTCAATGGCAACCATAGAAGAGGAATATAAATCAATATTAAAATTCTCATATAAGGTAAATGAGGATTTGTCATCAATCAGTCAAAATGATGTAGATGAAATTGTATCGAAGGGATTTCCAGAAAACGTTATTTCTGAAGTAATTGCTATTTGTAGTGCTGCTCAATATATGAATACAACAGTTAAGGCTCACAATATTCCTCCACTAAATGATAATATGAATTCAGCATCTGTAAGAATGATGATTCAAAAAGGTTACCAGGGTTTGGCAGATTATATGATAGAAAAACGTAAAAAAAATTAAAATATAAATTTTACAAAATTCAAGCCAACAAAAAATAAAATTATTGATCCGATTACTGATACAGATACGTAAATAATAGCCTGAAGGTAGTTGGATGCTTCTATTAAATTATAAAAATCTAAATTAAAACTTGAGAACGTTGTAAATCCACCCAGGAAACCAATAGTCAGAAAAATTTTTACTTGTTCATTGATTAAAAGCTTTGAGGAAATGAAGTAAAATAATGCGCCCATTAAGAATGCACCAATTAGATTTACACTGATAGTACCATAACCATTGCTTGCTGGAATTAATTTATTAACTAGTTCAAAGATTAAATATCTTAGAGTAGCTCCAGTTCCTCCACCCAAAAAAATTATTAATAAAATATTCATAACTAACCCTCAAAATGAGTCATTATACCAAAATGATCACTTGGATATAGTCCATCTTTTTCTACGTTGCCTATCAGACATGATTCTAAAGGATGACCAAGCCCATTTTTGCCTGGAGTGCCAACAAATATATAATCAATTCGTCTATTGGGTTCTAAAGTTTTTCTGGCAAAATTATTTTCATTAGACCAAGTATAGCCATGATTGTCTGGATTAACTAATTGCCAAGAGTCTCTTAAAACAGTTCTATTAATTGGTGAAGAAAGACCTAAAATTAATCTAATTTCGTCACTATTAGGGTCAGCATTAAAATCACCGCATAAAATGCTTGGGAATTCTGTTTTATCTAATTTGCTCATATATTCTAGAATATATGTGACTTGTTTCTTGCGAATATCACTTTGATCGTATTTGTAATTGAGATGTGTACAAAATATATTCATCTTATTATTTTCATACATAACTTCTGCGTGAAGGAGAGTACGATTTTCATTAAATTTTTTTTCTGTAGGTATAAGATAAGATGAATAATTATTTATTGGATACTTTGAAATTATAGCATTTCCAAATGATACTTCATCAAAGTCAAATGATTTTGTGTAGCAATGATCATATCCAAATAAATCTGCAATTTTCTTTGCTTGGCTGCCATCTTTGTCTTCCCACACTTCTTGAAGACATAATATATCGGGCTTAGCTTTTGTAAGTTCATTAAATATTAGTGTTTGACGATTTAAGTAATCTTCAAATTTCCACCAAATATTCCAAGATAAAACTTTGACTTCTTTTTTGTTACTGAGAGCTCCATATGCATCTGTATCTGGATAAGATTTATCAGGCACTTAACTTGCCTCTAAGGAAACGCAACCATAATAGACTCAGCTACGTAAGCAGGCTTATCCTGACCATCAATCTCAAGTGTTGCTTCAGAAATAACCTGTGTTCCACCGTTATCTAGCTTGTTAACTTCAGATATTTTGACTCCTAGTCGAACTTTTGAACCAACGGGCACCATATTGATAAACCTTACCTTATTAAGACCGTAATTGATCATCATTTTTGCTCCTGTAATTGACCATACTTGTGCCGCTAAAGGCACTATTAATGACAGACTTAGAAAGCCATGAGCAATTGTAGATTTTGTCGGTAACTCCTTCGCTGCTTTTTTAGCATCTAAATGAATCCATTGATGATCTCCGGTTGCATCTGCAAATTGATTTATCCTATCTTGTTCAATTGCCATCCAGTCAGAATGACCTAGATCTTGTCCTTTAATATTTTCTAACTCATTAACATCAACTGTTTTCATAAAAACTCTCCCAAATAGTAAATTTTAAATATAAAATCATACTGATTTAAAATTATTTTTATACACTTATTATTCATTATGAAAAATATCAGATTAGCTAATGATAAGGATCTTAACAATATTGAAAAACTTCTAGACGAAGCTTTTGGTCCTGGACGTTATGCTAGAACTGCATATAGATATCGGGAAAAACATAATTTAATTTCAGAATATTCATATATATACCAAGAGAATAAAAAGCTATTAGCAAGTATTTCATATAGTCAAATATTTATTAATCATATAAGTGAGGGACTTCTTTTGGGGCCACTTGCTGTAAAGCCAGGGCATGTAGGCAAAGGGTATGGAGTTGCTTTAGTTGAAACTACTATTAAATTAATTAAAGAAAGTAAGAATTATAGCTTCATAGTTTTGGTTGGTGACATTGATTATTATAAACGATTTAATTTTAAACAAATCTCACGACCACTAAATTTAGTTGGACCTTTTAATCCAAACAGAGTTCTTATTTTAAATATGGATAAAAAGATGGAGCTTAATAAATTAGAAAAGATAGAGTTAACTTAATAATGACCAATATTGATGATTTTCCAAAAGGCTTAGAAACTATCTATAGTCATGCAAAAAATACAAAGCAAAAAAATCCTCCAGTCGAAACTTGGAACCCAGATTATTGTGGAGAAATAGACATTAAGATACTTCAAAATGGTAAATGGTTATATATGGGTTCAGAAATCAAACGACCTGCTTTGGTTAAATTATTTTCAAGTGTATTAAGACTTGATGATGATGGAAACTATTATCTAGTAACCCCTGTAGAGAAATTAAAAATTGAAGTTGAGGATGCTCCTTTTTTTATTATTTCAATGGAAAAAACTACAAGTAATAGTGATACTAGTTATTATTTTTATACTAATACTCATGAAAGAATTGAGCTTTCAAGTGAAGCGCCGATAGAAATAAATATAAATGAAAAAAATCATCCTAAGCCCTATATTACTGTAAGAAGAAATCTTAAGGCTTTAATTTCAAGGTCGGTCTATTATGAAATTATTGATAATGCTGAAGAAGTAAGCATAGAAAGTAAAAAATGCTTAGCGCTTTTAAGTAATAATAACTATTTTAAACTATATGAATTATAAAAATAATATAAGAAGAGAAGATCTAGTTTATTTTTTATCTCAAAATAAAAAGTTATCTCATGATTACTTTGAGAAAGAATGTATCGACTCTGGGATTAGCTTGAGTTTGACAAAAGCATCAGTTCTTGTTCCATTTTTAGAAATCAATGGTGAAATCAATATTTTGCTTACCAATAGATCTGCACACTTAGAGGACCATGCGGGTCAAGTAAGTTTTCCAGGAGGTAGAATAGACTCATCCGATATATCTCCAGTAGATACCGCTACTCGTGAAAGTTATGAAGAAGTAGGAATAGAGAGCAAAAATATTAATATTTTAGGATGTTTAGATGCTTATCAAACTGGTACAGGTTTTAGAATAATGCCAATTCTCGCAATAATTGATCACCAGACTCAATTTAATATAAACCATGAAGAAGTTGATAGTATTTTTTTTCTACCACTTAGATTTTTAATGGACTCAAAAAATCATTCACGTGAAATAAAATCATTTAAACATGGTGATAGATCATATGATTATGATTTTAATGTTATACAATATAAAAATAATTATATTTGGGGCGCAACAGCCGGTATGTTGATAAACCTCTACGATCTGCTTATGAGTGAATTAAAATGAAAAAAATAAATGAACTTATCAAACTTCCTGAAGTGAGGACTATCTTTGATTTATTTAATAATCAGGGGATTTATTTAGTCGGTGGTTGTATTCGAGATACTCTATCAGGTAAAGAAGTTACAGATATAGATTTTGCAGTAGATATTGATCCGGAAGAAGTTGTTAAAATTCTTACGAATAATAATATTAAGTTCTATGATATTGGAATTAATTATGGAACAGTCACTGCGGTAATAGATTCAAAAAACGTTGAAATAACATCATTAAGAGAAGATATTGAAACTGACGGAAGGCATGCAAAAGTCAAGTATACTTCAGATATAAAAGCTGACTCTTTAAGAAGAGATTTTACTATAAATGCAATATATGCAAATCGAGATGGGGAACTCTTTGATTTTCACAATGGTTTGGAGGACATTGAAAATAGAAGACTGAAGTTTATTGGAAGCGCCAGCGATAGAGTTAAAGAGGATTATTTAAGAATATTAAGATATTTTAGATTTTATGCAGACTTTTCAAACTTTGATATTGATGCAGATTTAAAGAAAGTATTCAAAGAAGGATCACAAAATTTAAGTAAAATTTCTAAAGAAAGAATTTGGACAGAGTTAAAAAAAATTATAAATCATAATAATTCTTTTAAATCTCTTTCAATGATGAATGAAGCTAATATTTTAACCGAAATATCTGACGATATTTCGGTTACTAAGGATTATTTAAAAATATCTCATATTGAAAATAAGATAAATAAGCCTATTAATAATTTACTAAAGTTATCAATTTTACTTGAAAGCTCTGAACATAATGCAAATAATTTTATAGAACAATTTCCAATTAGTAATGAAGAGGCAGACAATTTAAGAACTTTTACAAATTTGGATTTATCTATTAAGTCCTATTTATCAATAAAAGAGTCACGAGCTAAATTATATCGTTTAGGCGTAGAAAAATTTCAAGACTTTGTAATCTTGAATTGGATTAAAGACTCCAATCAAAAAAATGATCTCAACTGGCATACTCTTCATGAAGTAGCAAAAAATTTTGAACAACCAAAATTTTCATTTGGTGCAAATGACATAATTCGAATGGGAATTGAAGAAGGGCCATTAGTGGGTAAAATCTTATCTGAGTTAGAAGAGTGGTGGATTGATAGCGATTTTATTGATGATGAATATTCAATTTTTGAAAGATTAAAAGCAATTTGCTTATCTTATAAATAGCTATTTATAAATTATTTTTATTACCTCATAACTTTTTTCTCCTTTGGGAGTTGAAACGGTTACGAAGTCACCTTTTTCTTTTCCAATCAAAGCTGATGCAACTGGAGATTTATAAGATATAAATCCTTTTTCTATATCTGCTTCATCATTTCCTACTATCTGATATTTTACTTTTGTTTCATCATCAAGATCTGATAGTTCAATAGTTGATCCGAAAACAACAGTTTTTGTTTTTTGATCAACTTTTGTAATGTCTATTATTTCTGCATTCGATAATAATAACTGAATTTCTTGAATTCGACTTTCGATGTGACCTTGTTCCTCTTTTGCCGCATGATATTCAGCATTTTCTTTTAGATCACCATGTTCTCTTGCTTCAGCTATTGCTTGAATAACTTGTTGGCGCTTATTATTAACTAAATCATTAAGCTCATCTTGTAATTTCTGAGCACCATTAACAGTGATTGGTTCAGTCATAAAATTAAATCCATTTTGCTTCAGGAGGCATTGACATCAATATGGCATCTATATTTCCATCTGTTTGAAGTCCAAATTTAGTTCCTCGATCATATAATAAATTAAACTCAGCATATCGACCACGCTTAATTTTTTGTTGTTCTTTATGTTCATTTTTCCATTTTTTGTTCATATCCATAGCTATAATTCTTGAAACTACATCCAAAAAACATGAGCCAACATCCTTTGTGAAATCAAAATCACTTTCCCATGATGAAGAATCGAGATAATCATAAAAAATTCCTCCATCACCGCGGGCTTCTTTTCTATGTGGCAAATAGAAGTATTCGTCACAGTACTTAGAAAAATCTTTATAATAATTTTTATTATGCGCATCACACATATTTCGAATTTTTGAATGAAACATTTTTTTATGTTTTGAGTTTTTAAAAGTAGGAGTCATATCCATTCCACCTCCAAACCAAATTTTTGAGGTTTCAATCATGCGTGTATTAAAATGAAATGAAGGCAAATAAGGATTTTGCATATGGGCTACAACTGAAATTCCACTGGCCCAAAATTTCGAATTTTTATTTGTTCCTGGAAGATTTTTTTTGAAGTCTTGAGATAATGAGCCATAAACTGTTGAAATATTTACACCAACTTTTTCAAAAATGTTTCCATACATAATGGCCATTTGTCCACCACCATTATCTTTTTTTAGATGAGGTTTTCTTTTCCAATTTTTTTTCTTAAACTTTAATTTTTTTTTATTGTTTTGATTTTCTATTTTTTCAAACTCATTGATTATTTGGTTACGTAAAATTTTGAACCATTTTCTAGTAAGCTCTTTTTTTTTAAAATTTTTCATCATTTATTTTTTTAGTTGTCTCATTGCTTCTGACAGTGCAATGGCAGCAGCTGTTGAAACATTTAGTGATCTAGACGACTTTGAAATTGGAATAGTTACAACCTCATCTACCTGTTCATGAATTTCAGTTGGAACTCCAGCCGACTCTCTTCCTACCATCAATAGATCATTCTTTTGAAAAGTAAAATCTGTATGAGCAATTTTACCTTTTGTGGATAGCAATATAATTCTTTTTTTTGGATTTAATGACTTTTTAAAAGTATCCCAACTGTCATGTTCTGTGATTTTTATTGAGCTTCCATAGTCCATTGCTGACCTCTTTAATAGTTTATCATTTAATGGAAAGCTACAAGGATGTATAATCTCAATATCTGTATCAAAGCATGCGCATGTTCTTACCATTGCGCCGGTATTCTGCGGTATATCAGGTTGAAAAATCACTAATTTCATTATTTTCTATCTTATCTTCTTTTTTAATATGCGTCATCTTGCCACAAAATTTAGGTGACAATACCAATGGTTTTTTGATAAAAGAACATATTGGGATTAAATACTATATATTCAACAAGAGATTACAAATTTGTCAGATTCTAAGCCAGTAACTAGAAGAAACTTCTTGTATATTTCAACTGCAGCTTTTAGTGCAGCTGGTGCTGCCGCAATTGGAATACCCTTAGTTTCTCAAATGAACCCTGATGCATCAGTCAAAGCTCTTGCTTCAACTGAAGTAGACGTATCAACAATTGTACCCGGCCAGAGTATTACTGTGTTATGGAGAGGAAAACCAGTATTTATAAGAAGAAGAACTGAAGTAGAAATTGCAGAAGCTAAAGAAGTCAAAATTGAGGATTTACCTGATCCTGAGATTGATGATAACAGGGTAAAAAACCCTGAATGGCTTGTGATGGTTGGAATCTGTACGCACCTTGGCTGTATTCCACTTGGCAATAAAGGAGATTACAATGGTTGGTTTTGTCCTTGTCACGGCTCTCATTACGATACATCAGGAAGAATAAGAAAAGGCCCAGCCCCTACAAATCTTGAAATTCCGGATTATGTATTTTTAGATGATAATACTATTAAAATTGGATAAATAAGATTTATGAGTACAGATTATAAGCCACAATCAGCAGTAGCTAAATGGATAGATAAAAGATTACCCCTAATCACGCTATTTAACGGCCATTTAATGCAATACCCAACTCCCAAGAATTTAAATTATTGGTGGACATTTGGTGGCATATTAACGTTTTGCCTTGTTACTCAAATTATAACAGGATTGGTTTTAGCAATGCACTATATCGCTGATGCTGATCTTGCTTTTTCAAGTGTTGAACACATCATGCGTGACGTAAATTATGGGTGGTTCTTGAGATATATACACGCCAATGGAGCATCGATGTTTTTTATTGCTGTGTATATTCATATGGCTAGATCTTTATTTTACGGATCTTATAAAGAGCCAAGAGAACTAATATGGATTATAGGAGTTTTCATTTTCCTATTAATGATTGCAACTGCATTTATGGGGTATGTTTTACCTTGGGGTCAAATGAGTTTCTGGGGAGCTACTGTAATCACAAACCTATTTAGTGCTATACCAGTATTTGGAGAGTCAATTACTAACTGGTTGTGGGGAGGATATTCCGTAGGTTCTCCCTTATTAACGAGATTTTTCACATTGCATTATCTTCTTCCTTTTTTGATTTTTGGATTAGTCATATTGCACGTGTGGGCTTTACATGTACCTGGCAATAATAATCCTGAAGGTATTGATGTAGTTCAAGGATCTCAGGATACTGTTCCTTTTCATCCTCATTATGTTGTCAAAGATGTTTTTGCTCTTTTAGTTTTTATGATTATTTTTGCAGGCTTTGTATTCTTTACTCCAAACTTACTTGGTCATACAGATAACTATATTCAGGCAAATCCATTACAAACTCCAGAGCATATTGTCCCTGAGTGGTATTTTCTTCCATTCTATGCAATCCTAAGAGCTATTCCTGATAAGTTAGGTGGTGTTATCATGATGGTATCAGCAATTGCAATTCTCGCTTTTTTACCCTGGCTCGACACTTCTAAAGTAAGGTCTGCAAAATATAGACCATTGTTTAGGCAATTCTATTGGATATTCTTGGCTAATTTTTTATTGCTTGGATATTTGGGAGCGCAGCCAGCAGAAGGTATTTATGTTATTATTTCTCGAATAGCCACAATATACTATTTTGTTCACTTTATTATAATTTTGCCTGTTCTTGGTTTCGTTGAAAAAACTAAACCGCTGCCAAAAAGTATTAGTGAACCTGTTTTAAATGATAAGGAGAGGGCGGCGAAAGCTGCTACTGCCCCAGCATAGCGTGTTAAAATTTATTAAATTTTTAGCGTTATTAATTATTACGGTTCCTACTTCTCAGTCAATTTTAATAGCCGCAGAAATTCACGAACCCATGAGACCTTACTGGTCATTCGAAGGTCCTCTTGGTAAATTTGAAAGAGCTTCACTTCAAAGAGGTTATCAGGTTTACACTGAGGTATGTTCAGGTTGTCACTCAATGGATTTACTAAGTTATAGAAATCTTATTCAGCCAGGTGGCCCAGAATTTTCTGAAAAGCAAGCAAAGGCAATGGCTGCGATGTTCGAAGTTGAAACTGGTCCAGATCAGGATGGTGAGATGTTTATGAGATCAGCAATATTATCGGATAAATTTGTTAGTCCTTGGGAGAATGAACAACAAGCAAGGGCAGCGAATGGAGGAGCGTATCCCCCAGATCTCTCAGTAATCGTTAAAGCAAGACCAAATGGTGCAGATTATATCTATTCCCTTCTACTTGGCTATAAAGATGCGCCTGAAGGAACAGAACTTGACGATGGAGTATATTATAACGAATATGCAAAAGGCATGAGAATAGCAATGCCGCAAGTTCTTTATGAAGATGGAGTTGAATATACTGATAGCACAGCTGCTTCTGAAGAGCAAATGGCACATGATGTAACTACGTTTCTTACCTGGTCAGCTGAACCGAAATTAGAAGAAAGAAAAAGAATGGGCTTTAAAGTAATAATTTATCTTTTGATTCTTGCATTTTTATTTTATTTCACAAACAAGAGTATTTGGAGAGATACGCACTAAAATCTCATCTCTGTCATTTAATTATTTGAATTTGTTAAAATAAATTCAAAAAATCTTATCCACACATTGAAAATTATCTTATTCGAAAACTATTAGATCATAATGTAGATTGATACTAATCATTATTAGGAGATTCGAATGCTAGAAAATATATTCAAGCTTAGCAGTAACAGCACTTCTGTTAGAACAGAAATTGTTGCTGGTTTCGCAACATTTTTAACAATGGCTTATATCATTGTTGTTAACCCAGCAATATTATCCACTGAAGGAACAGGAATGGACTTTGGAGGTGTATTTGTCGCAACAATCATAGCAGCGGTTATTGGTTGTTTGATTATGGGATTGTGGGCAAATTGGCCTATCGCACTTGCACCAGGAATGGGACTTAATGCATTTTTTGCTTTTGGTGTCGTATTTGGAATGGGTTACACATATCAACAGGCCTTAACAGCAGTTTTTGTTGCTGGTTTGGTTTTCATCTTATTATCTGTAACACCAGCAAGGCAATGGATCATTAACAGTATTCCTAGAAGTATGAAATTTGGTGTTGGCGCTGGAATAGGTTTGTTTCTTGCAATCATCGGACTTAAAAATGCTGGAGTAGTCGTAGATAATCCTGCGACCCTTGTTGGCCTAGGCGATGTCACATCTATGCCTGTTATTTTAGCTGCAGTGGGTTTTATGATAATGGCAATCCTGGATAAGCGAGGTGTAACTGGATCGATCATTATTGGTATTTTAGCCGTAAGTGTTATTGCTTGGGTTATGGGAATTAGCTCTATTGAAGGTGTTGTAGGCTCTATTCCTCCTGCCTCACATGCTTTCTCTTTAGACTTTAGTCTTATAGCAACTTCTGGTTTTATAGGTGTTGCGTTTGCGTTTCTGTTTGTTGATTTTTTTGACACGGCGGGAACATTAACATCAGTTGCAAACTTAACTGGCAAAGTTGATAGTGAAGGTAAAGTTGATGGTATTGGAAAAGCTGTATTAGCTGATTCAGTTGCTACAACGGTTGGTGCGTTAGCAGGTACTTCAAATACTACTTCATACATTGAATCTGGTGCTGGCGTAAAAGAAGGTGGTAAAACAGGACTTACAGCTGTTACAGTAGCTGTTCTTTTTGCTATCTGTTTATTTTTAGCTCCATTAGCTCAAAGTATCCCTGCTTTTGCAACAGCTCCTGCATTAGTTTTTGTTGCAACATTTTTTCTTAAAAATCTAAGGGATATTGAATGGGACGATGTTAGCGAATATGCTCCAGCAGTTCTTGCGGCAGTACTAATGCCTCTGACTTTTAGTATTGCACATGGAATTGCTTTAGGCTTTATCGCTTATGTTGTTATAAAAGCGCTTAGTGGAAGACATGAAGACTTAAATGCAGGATCGATTGTAATTGGGATATTGTCGGTTCTATACTTTATAGCTTAGAGGTAAAAACTAGTGATTGGCTTTGTCTTCCTCATCCCAGGGGAAGACGGGCCAAGTTTCCTGAGTAATTTCTTCAACATACGTATTTGCTAACGGAAGACCTCTTGGTTTAGCGTAAATAACAGCTAAATGCATATTTGGCATAAATTCTCTCAGAGCTTTTGCAGTGCCTCCTTTGTCTACTATATCATCAATAACTAAAACTACTTCATCAGTTTTAGGGGCTCTATGAACATAAGCTTGACCGGGTTCTCTATGAATATAACTTTGTATTGAGACAATATCGACATCTTGGATTCCAAGACAGTAGGCCACAACTGAAGCTGGAACAAAACCACCTCTTGAAACAACGACCATTTTTGTAAAGTTTATATTTTTATTTTTAATTAATTCAGCAAGCTTGACAGCTTTTTCATGAATTTCATCATATGTTGGAAAAACAAGCTTATGGTCCATTTAATTATTAAATAGGAAGTGCATTACGTCACCATCTTGCACAACATATTCCTTTCCCTCACTTCTTAGTTTGCCTAATTCTCTAGCTTTTGTTTCACCTTTGCAAGTAATAAAATCTTCTGATGAAATAGTTTCAGCTCTGATAAAGCCGCTTTTAAAATCAGTATGAATTTTTCCTGCTGCATCTGGAGCAAGGGTATTTTTTTCAATAGTCCATGCTCTACTTTCCATCTCTCCAGAAGTAAAATAAGTTATTAAGTTAAGAGTGTCGTATCCTTCTCTAATAATCTTATTTAAACCTGATTCTTTGAGTCCAAGAGATGATAAAAAGTCTGGTTGCTCCTCATTTGATAATGTTGCAATTTGTGACTCAATATCTGCAGAAATTAAAATTATATTTGATTTAATATGGTCTTTAAAACTTGCTGAGAATTTATTGCCATCGATAATTGAGTTTTCATCAACATTACAGACATAAATTACAGGTTTCAGTGTTATTAAATTATATTCATTTAAATATGACTTAATTTCTGAAATATTTTCAATAGATCTTGCACTCATTCCACTAGATAAATGAGATATTACTTGATCAATATATTGAGCTTTCTTTAAAGCATCCTTATCACCTTTTTTAACCAATTTTTGTATACCAACACTAATTTTTTCAAGCATTTCAAGATCAGATAAAATAAGTTCTGTTTCAATAACTTCTGAATCATTAATAGGATCTATTGAGTTACTTACATGAGTAATATTTTCATCTTCAAAACATCTAACCAGATGAATTACTGCATCAACTTCTCTTATATGTGATAAAAATTTATTACCTAAGCCTTCACCTTTTGAGGCACCTTTTACTAGTCCCGCGATATCGTAAAACTTTAAAGTCGCAGGTATTGTTTTTTTTGAGTTTGAAATTTCACTCAATTTATAAATTCTTTCATCAGGAACAACAACTGTGCCTTCATTTGGTTCAATTGTACAAAATGGGTAATTTGCTGCTTCTGCCGTTATTTTTTTTGTTAGGGCATTAAATAAAGTTGATTTGCCAACGTTGGGAAGCCCAACTATTCCACAACTAAATCCCATTATTGTATCTTAATTTTATTCATGAAAGTGGAATATTCTCTTTTAATAAGTAAATCAATATTGTTTGAGATATTCTCATTTATTTGATCAAAAATAGTTAACTCGTTTTTTTTGAAGTTTGAGAGAACATGCTTAATCACAAGTTCTTTATTTCCAGGATGTTCAATTCCCATCCTAATTCTATTATAGTTTTTACCTATATAGCTATCGATAGACTTTAATCCATTGTGACCAGCAGGATTTCCACCTTCTTTGATGCGAACTTTTCCAAGTTTTAGATCTAAATCATCATGAAAGACAAAAAGATTATCTATTTTTACTTTGTAGAATTTTATTAGTTTTGATATCGAAAATCCACATTCATTCATAAATTCATATGATCTAAATAAAATAATCTTTTTTCCATGGAGTTGTAATTTAAAACAATCACCATTAATTTTACTGCCACTAATTGGCTCAGCATTTAAATTTTCACAAATTTTATCTATAGCCATAAAGCCAATATTATGGCGGTTTAGAGAGTATTTATCTCCAGGATTTCCTAATCCTATCAAAGCAATCATAGACAAATAGTATATGGTAAAAAAATTTTAAAAAGAGATACTTTAAGATTTATCTTCTTCTTTTGACTCTTGTGCTGCTTCAGTAGCTTTTGTGTCAGCATCCCCATCAGTTGCAGCATCGCCTTCACCTTCAGCTCCTTCTGCTTGCGGCTCTGGTTCCTTGACAACAGTAGGTGCTGCGACAGAAGCAACAGTAAAATCTCTATCGGTAATTGTTGGCTGAACACCTTCATCCAAATTGACCATTGATATTCTAATTGTGTCTCCAATTTCAAGATCAGTAAGATCAAATACCAACTCTTCAGGAATATTGTTTGCAGGACAATTTAATTGTACGGTTCTTCTATTTACATTTAATACACCACCGCGTTTCAGACCAGGTGATGCTTCTTCATTAATAAATCTTGTTGGAATATCAAGAGTAATTTTTGAGTCTTCTGATAATCTTAGGAAATCAACATGAATTGGCTGATCTGATAATGGATGAAATTGAATATCTCTAGGTATAGCAAGATTTTTTTTACCATCAATGTTCAAATTGAATATTTTTGTTAAAAAGCCACCAGCATTTAATTCTTTTTGAATGAAAATTTTATCGATAGCAATATTAACTGGTTTTTCATTAAGGCCATATAGGATTGATGGTATTTTGCCACCTGCCATAACTTTTTTAACAGCAGATTTTCCAGATCCATCACGAATAACTGCTTCAATATTTGTCTCTTTTGCCATGATATTTGTAGTGGTAATAAATTAAATTATAATAGAAGGCAAGTTTAATTAATTAAAATTCAAACAAGCTTGAGACTGAACTTTCTTCTGAAATTCGCCGAATTGCTTCCCCTAATAAGTCTGAAATAGGTATAATTCTTATCTTTTCAAGCTCCTTGGCATTTTCAGTATTATTGATAGTGTCGGTAATTACCACTTCTTTTAATTTTGAGTCCTTAATTCTACTAAGAGCTTTTCCCGATAACACTCCGTGAGTTACATAAGCCGTAACACTCTTAGCTCCAATATCTATCAATTTATCTGCGGCATTACATATTGTTCCAGCTGAGTCGATAATATCATCCAAAATGATGCAATCCTTTTCATTAACATCACCAATTATATTCATTACTTCGCTCTCACCAGCTTTTGGTCGTCTTTTGTCAACAATTGCAATCGATGCACCAAATTTACTAGCAATTGCTCTCGCTCTTACAACCCCTCCTATATCTGGAGAAACAGCTACAAGATTTGATAGATCAAATTGATCCTTTATATCTCTCGAAAAAACAGGGCCTGCAAATAAATTATCAGTCGGAATATCGAAAAAACCCTGAATTTGTTCAGCATGCAAATCTACAGTTAAAACTCTGTCTGCGCCAGCAGTAGAAATTAAGTTTGCAACTAATTTTGCAGAAATAGGTGTTCTTGGTCCTGGTTTTCTATCCTGTCTTGCATAGCCAAAGTAAGGCAGCACAGCAGTAATCCGTTTTGCGGAAGCTCTTTTTAATGCATCAATAATCACAAGAAGTTCCATTAAATTATCATTAGCCGGGTAAGATGTTGACTCAATTACAAATACGTCCTCACCTCTAATGTTTTCTTTAATTTCAACATAAACTTCTTCATCAGCAAATCGTCGAATTGAAGCCTTTGCAAGGTCAATTTTAAGGTATTTACCTACATCTGAGGAAAGTGGAAGATTGCTATTTCCGGCAATAATTTTCATTATATTTAATCTTTTATAACAATTGTTGAGATCATTCTACCATAATCATTTTCTTTTTTTATTAATGATTTTCTGTAGCTAAAACAGATATGGTCTTCTTTAAACGTATCAATTCTTATTGAATTGATACTGTTAACACCAAGTCTTGATAATTTATCAATAATATATCCCTCTAGAGAGAATGTATATTTACCTCTCTTTTTGGATTTTTTTTCAAAAAATTGATACGCACTATTTTTGGTAGATACAAATTCATCATAAAAATCTTTTCCAACCTCGTACGACTCTTGGCCGATGCAAGGCCCAATTGCACATCTGATATTATTTGTTTTCGAGCCAATACTTTTCATTTTGATTAATGTATTCTCAATAATTCCCGTTAATGCACCTTTCCAACCAGCATGACATGCACCCACAACCATATTATCTGGATCGTAGAATAAAATTGGAGCACAATCAGCAGTTAAAATACCCAAAATAATATTTTTCTTATTTGTCACTAATCCATCAAAACATAAATTATATTTTTTTATATTCTGATCAGAAATTATTACAGCTCTATTTGAGTGAGTTTGGTGTAAAGTAATAATATCATTAATTTTTAAGTCATAGTAATCTGCTACAAATTTTAAATTTCTTTTAATATTTGAATTGCTATCATTGGATCCTTTGCCACAATTAAGACTATAATATTGATCAGTTGATACCCCCCCTAATTTTGAAAAAAAACAATGATCAATTTCTTCAAGATTTTTAGAAAAAAACATCTGTTAATTAGAGCTAAATTGTAAAAATTTGAATAAGGTTCCCATTTTATCAATATCAATTAATCTAGACACTTGATTAAGAATTTCAGTTTTTTTTTCTTTATTTTTTCTTATTAGTACTTCAGCCCTATAATTGATACCATTTTCAATCAAAAATTTTCTTTGAGTTCGTATCAATTTATTTTTTATCTTTTTTTTATCAAGGATTTTTAATAATTCATTAAAATTTACGTTAGATGTTAAATCCTGCTTTCCTATACTATCAAAAAAGTTAGTTTTTTTGTTATTTTTGATTGATTGAAGAGTGCTTACATTCTGTTCAGATATATATCCATAGTCCATAATTATCATCATACCTTTATTTTTTAATATGCGATTAACTAATGCCTCAAATAATAGAATAGCAGCTGGTGATTTTTCAATAACTTGGTTACTAGAAAATTTATCTAGATCAAATAGTGCTTCGTATTCTTTTCTAATTTCTTTTTTATCAAAAATAAGCTTTCCAGAGTCTTTTGTTATTATTGTCTCATACAGCTTGTTATCAATCTTATGAGCCTGAACTATAGGAAAAGCATCAAAGAATTCATTTGCTACGTATATTGAATTCTTGTTTGGCAGTGTATCATCTGACAAATGAATGATGCAATCACTAAATTTTTCTTTAAGATTATTTTGAAAATTTTTATTTATTTCAACAAAATGAATATCATAATGAATTTCATTTTTAAAAATAGTCGATAAGACTCTAACAATATCTTTCATTAAGGTTCCTTTGCCTGGACCTAATTCAATTAAATCAAATTCTTTAAGATGATTTTCTTTTACATAGTTGGCAATGAAAAGGCCTACTATTTCTCCATAAAGCTGTGATATTTCAGGAGCAGTGATGAAATCTCCATTTTTGCCTAAAGGGTTTCCAGATCTATAATAGCTAAGTTCTAATTTATTAAGAGAAATCTCAATAAACTCATCAAGGTGAATATAGCCTCTCTTGTCAATAATGCTTAAAATTTTAACTTCTGGCTCAATCAACATTATTTTTTTTTGAAATAAATAAAATTATAAAGCCCGCAATTATCATCGGTACCGATAGTATCATCCCCATTGTTAGGAAATCAAAAATAAAGCCTAATTGAGAATCAGGTTCTCTTGTAAATTCTATTAAAAATCTGAATGTTCCATAAAGAATCAAAAAAATTGAACTTGTTACCCCTGGATTTGATAATTTTTTAAATCCAAATATTAAAAAGTTTAGAATCAAAAATATTAAAATACCCTCAAAAAAAGCCTCATAAAGTTGACTTGGATGTCTAATTTTTCCATCTGCGTTTGGAAAAATCATTCCAAAAAATGATGATGAAGGTCTTCCATATAACTCACCATTTATAAAATTTGCAATTCTACCAAAGAAAATTCCTACAGGGGCAGATGAACATATTAAATCACTAATAATATAAAATTTAATTTCATATTTTAACTTAATATAAAAAATAGCAATTATAATTCCTACCAAACCACCATGGAAAGACAGTCCTCCTTCCCAGACATAAAGTGCGTGAATAGGATTATTTAAATAATATGAACCATTATAAAAAATCACATAGGCAAGGCGAGCACCAACAATCAATCCAATTATGGAATAAAAAATGAGGTCATCTACTGATTGACTATCAAGATTTGTTTTGAACCCATATAATTCTTTTTTATTTGATAAGAATTTAATATATTGCCATGCAAATAAAAATCCGATTATATAAGCCATTGAGTACCATCTGATTTCAAATGGACCTATAGAAAATATAATTGGGCTAATAGATGGATAATCGAGATAAATCATGTAACTTAATATAAACCAATAGTAATTTATCCTCAATGAAACCTAGTAATAATATAAAAACAATAGCATCAAAGATATTTATAAATATTTATGAGTTCTCAAGCATATTTAAAGATGAAATAGTAATTTTTAAAAAATTTAGAGACGAAAAAAAAATTAATAAACAGAGATTAGGTAAAGATGACAGGAATATATAATAAAACTATCTTAATTATTGGTGCCGGCAACATGGGTGTTTCATTTATATCTTCATTGATTAAGAACAAATTTTCTAGTAAAAAAATTATTGTACTTGAGCCAAAGCCATCAAAAAATGTTTTAAATTTAAAAAAAAGGAAAAAAATAGTTTTGATAAAAAAAGAAGAAGAGCTTAGTAATGTAGCTCTACCGGACCTAGCTTTACTCGCAGTGAAACCGAATCAAGTTGGTAATCTTTTTTCACTAAATCTGGCAAAATTTATAAAAAGATCAGTAATTATTTCAATTATTGCAGGCAAAAAGACTTCAACATTAAGAAAGTTATCGAATCAAAATTTAAATATTGTTAGATCAATGACAAACACCCCTATATCAGTTGGCATGGGATCATCAATTGTTTATTTTGATAAAAAAACAAGTTCAAAAGCAAAAAAACTATCTAAGCAATTCTTGAGTCTTGTAGGTCAGGTCGTTGAAGTAAATAAAGAGTCTCAGATAGATACTTTTACTGCAATATTTGGAAGCGGTCCGGCATATGTTTATTTCTTTATTGAAACACTATCAAAAATTGCCTCAAAAAATGGTTTTAAACAATCTGATGAAATGATTATTCATCTTTTTTTAGGATCTATATTGCTCATGATTGATAAGGGAGAGCACCCTTCAATATTAAGACAAAAAGTTACTAGCAAAGGAGGTACGACTGATGCTGCAATTAGGTCCCTTATTTCCTCAGATAATTTTTACAAAATTTTGAATAGGGCAATAACACAGGCAAGAGACAGATCTAAAAAACTAAATTAATTTTTTTATTTATTCTCAATCTCAATTTTTACCTCTAGGCCTCCAAGAAAACTATCTTTAAGAACAATTGAGCCATTGATTTGAGATAATAATGATTTTGAAATAGATAGGCCCAGTCCTGAATTGGTTTTGTTTTGATTTCTACTTTTATCTATTCGATAAAAAGGTTTAAAAACTCTTTCTTTTTCATGATCAGGAATGCCAGGACCATTGTCATGAATACTAACGAGTATTAATTGACTATTAATTTCTATCAATATTTTAATATGATCTGCATGTAATACAGAGTTATTGAGTACATTTATAATTACTCTATTGAAGATATTTGCATTTACAACTGATCCAGTATCTTCAGTAACTTCAACTTCAATATTTTTATCCTTAAAATTTATATCATTTTTTATTTTTAAAATTGCTTCGATAGGACTAATATTGCCACCTTTCGTTTGTTGTTCAGTAGAAGAAAATTCTAAATACTCATTTAACATTTCATTCATATGCTGAACTTCATCATTTAGAGATTGTTTTATTTCATCTTCCTTAATTGACTCAGTTTGTAAACGAATTCGAGTAAGAGGAGTTTTTAAGTCATGGCTAACTCCTGCAAGCATGAGAGAACGTTGGTCAATTTGTTTTACAATTCTATCTTTCATTTTGAGGAATTCTTTTGAGGCAAGTCTAACTTCAGAAGCCCCAGAAACCTTAAAATCATCAATATTTTGACCTTTTCCAAAACTTTCAGCAGCTCTTGCAAGGTTAGTGATTGGCTTAATTTGATTTTTAAGAAAAAGCATAGAAATGATTATCAGTATTAATGAAGAAATAATTTGCCATCCTAAAAAAATATGATTCCTTGATGTATTAATTCTTTTTTTATAAAAAATAAATTCCATAAAGCTCGTATCAAATTGTAGCACTACTGATACTTTATCATTATCATTTAAATCTTTAATATATATTTCTTTTTTAAAAGAGTTTGATAATTCAGTTCTCAAAGTTTGAAATATGATGCTCTCTTTTTTATATTCTTCATTTAATTGGTATGGGTTTTCTTCATATAAATTTATTTCAAGACCAATTGATTTTTCAATCAATGTTGCCTCTGTATCTGAATAGCCCTTACTATTTATCAATTGTGATACAAGATTAATCTCTTGAACTACAGAACGAGATAATTGGTGCAACGTTCTTTCCCATAAACTATTGTAATAGTATGATAAAATTATGAGTTGAAACATTATGAAGGGGAATATCACTATCAGTATTGTTCTACCAAGTAGGTTCTGAGGTAAAAAATTTTTTATTTTCATATCAATCTATCCATAAAACATATCCAGATCCTCTTTTGGTTTTAAGATATTTTGGGACCTTAGGATTCTTTTCTATTTTTTTTCTCAATCTGTTAATACAAACATCTAATGTTCTCTCTTGATTAAAACCAAGTGATTTAATTAAGAACTCTCTTTTAAAGGATTCCCCTGGTTTTGAAGATAAAATTTCTAAGATTTTAATTTCATTTTCACTAAGCGATAAGTCTTTATTAAGTCCTTTGATGGATCCAGTACTTAAATCAAGTAAAATATTATTTAATTGTAAGGTTTTGTTTTTTGATTTTGTTGAATTTTTCTTTAAAATATTGTTTATCCTAAGTTCTAATTCTTTAGGTTCAAATGGTTTAGCAATATAATCATCAGCACCTATCTCTAAACCTTGTATTACATCCTTTTTTTCATCCATTGCTGTTAAGTGAATTATGGGTACATTAGAATAATTTCTTATCTCACGAGTCAAATCAAAACCATTCATTCCAGGCATCATTATATCAATAATTAATAAGTCAAATTTAATGTATTCAACCATTTCTTTTGCTTCATAAGCATTTTCTGCTGTTGAAACTAAGAAATTTTTACTAATTAAGAATGATTTTAGAAGTGATCTAATTTTATCATCATCATCAACAATTAATAAGTGAAATTCAGGCATCATTTTCTTTACTCTTTATAATATTGTTTATTATTTGGTTAAATCCTTGAACAGAATTAGACCCTGATTTTTGGAATACCTCAGCTATATCTTTTAGTATTGGCTCTAATATATTATCTAACATTTTATTAGTCTGATTTGATAAATAAAGATTCTTCTTTCTAGCATCTTCTGAATTTATTTTTTGAATTATAAAGTTATTGTGAATAAGTTTTTTAAGAACTCGATTAAGACTTTGTTTGCTTATATCCAACTCTTCCATTAATTCATTAAATATTATTCCAGGATTTAAATTAATAACTAAAAGACATCTTATATCTGCTATACCAAATATATCGTTATTGATTTTATCAGTGATAATTTTTTCAAAACTTTTAGAGACATTAAAAAATGTATTTAAAGATTCTTTTACTTTATCTTCTCTAAGATAAAGCAGAGGCGATCCTTTTGGATTGTTAAAATTTAAGTCAGACACTATGACATAATAATTTTAAAAATAGATATTAATCAAGAAATATTTATGATAATTAGCTATTTCACGAATTTAATTAGATAAATTATGACTGTAAAACCTTTTGATAATAGAGATGGCATTATATGGATGAATGGGGAGTTCATTGATTGGAATGATGCTAAGTGCCATATAATCACTCAAGGAATGCATTATGCTAGTGCTGTTTTTGAAGGAGAGAGGGCTTATAATGGTAAAATATTTAAGTCTGAAGAACACACGAAGAGATTATTTAAATCTGCTGAAATAGTAGGCATCAAGATACCTTACAGTGAAGATGAGATTAACAAAGCTAAAGATGAACTGATTAGTAAAATGGCTTTAAGTGACTGCTATGTTAGGCCCATTGCTTGGAGGGGTAGTCAGCAAATGGGGCTATCAACTTCAAACGCTGACATAAATATTGCAATCGCAGTATGGGATGATTGGGCATCTTATTTTAAAATAGAAGATAGAAAAGCAGGCTTGAAACTAATTACATCTCCTTGGAAAAGGCCTTCTCCTGATACAGCGCCATGCGAAGCTAAGGCATCTGGACCATATGTTATTTGTACAATGTCTAAAGAGTTTGCGGAAAATAAAGGTTATAATGATGCTCTAATGTTAGATTATCGTGGCTATGTTGCTGAGGGTACAGGAGCAAATATATTTTTTGTAAAAGATAAAGAGATACATACTCCAATTCCAGATTGTTTTTTAAACGGAATAACCCGTCAAACAGTAATTGAAATGGTTTCTATGAATGGTTTTAAAGTTATAGAGAAATACATAAAACCTGATGAAGTTTCAAACTATGATGAAGCTTTTTTAACAGGGACCGCGGCTGAAGTTACGCCAATTCAATCAATAGACGAAAATCTGTTTCAGACTGGTGAAGATACTCAGACATTTAAATTCATGCAAGAATTTCATGATCTTGTAAGATCTTAATTAAAAATTGTTCGATAATATTTGAAACCACTAATTAGTGTAAGTATCATTGATGCCCAAAGTAGAATAATTCCAATATTGAGTATAACTATTGAATTTTGAAATGAGATGCTAAGTAGAATTAGTGTTAAACTTATCATTTGAAGTGCAGTTTTTATTTTACCAATATTGGAGACTTCAATCGTATTCTCAAGTTTACTATTCGCAGCAAATTCACGAAGCCCAGAAATAAATATTTCTCTAGAAATAATTAATAATGCTGGAACAATATTTAGGTCCTCAATTGTACCTGTAATCATCAGTGATGTAAGAACACCTACAACTAATAATTTATCAGCAATAGGATCAAGCATTTTACCAAAATCAGAAGTACTACCTTGATTTCTTGCGATAAAACCATCAAGAAAATCAGTGAATGAAATAGCTATGAATAATACTACAGAATACATATTTAATTGAAAATTTGATGATAAAATCATGAATAGTAAAAGTGGCAAAAATATAACTCTTGATAAAGTGAGTATATTAGGAAGATTTTTCATTAGTTCCTAAAAAAGTCATATATTTTTTGAGCAAGCCCTTTATGAATTCCTCTAACTTTCATTAGATCTTGAGACGATGCATTTTTTATGTGCGGAACTGACCCAAAATGATTTAAGAGAAGCTTTCTTTTTATTCGGCCTAGTCCATCAATGGCTTCTAATTCTGATGATTTCATATCTCTCTTACGCTTTGCTTTATGAGCTCCTAAGGCAAATCTATGAGACTCATCTCTAAGTCTTTGGATAAAGAAAAATGACGGTGTATCTTTTTCAATAAAGCCCTTCTTATTATTATAAATTATTTGATCTAATGTCTCTCTGCGTCCTTCACCTTTAAAAATTGATAACACACTAATACTCTCAAGACTGTTCTCGTCTAATATCTTTCTGGCAATATCATAGTGGCCTTTACCTCCATCAATAACAATTATATCTGGGAGAGTATTGTATTTTTTACTGTTCTTTATTGCTTCATTGCTAAATCGACGGCTAAGTACATGTCTCATCATTCCATAATCATCACTTAATTTAACTTTATTTGAGTCTATATTAAATTTTCGGTAACTCTTTTTGTCAAATCCTTCGCTTGTATATACAATCATAGCGCCAACCGCATTTTTTCCAAATAAATGACTATTGTCATAAGCTTCAATACGATCAATCTTTTTTGTAATTCCCAGGGTATCTCTAAGTGATTCAAGGTTTTTGGAGTCGCTGAGTTTTTGAGCTATGTAATTTTTAAGTGAAATTTGAGAATTTCTATCTGCATATTTAACAATATCAAGTTTCTTTCCCTTAATAGGTACATTGAATTTAGTTTTAAAGTCATAAATAGAGCATAAGGAGGAAACAATCAGACTCTCATCGTTCAAAACATGATTGATTAATACCTCACGTGGAGGGCTATACTTTGTATAAAAATCTACTATAAATCTCTCTAATATTTCTGATGTTTGATCCTCATCACTGTGTTTTGGAAAATAAGATCGGTTACCCCAATTTTGACCTGATCTATATATAAAAACTTGAATACAAGATTTATTGCCCTGTCGTGCAATTGAGATTACATCTGTATTTTTTATATCTTTTAAATTAATATTTTGCTGGCTTTGTATTTGTGTTAGCGCAACAATTTTATCTCGATAACTTGCTGCTTTTTCAAAATTAAGGCTATTGCTCTCACTTTCCATTTTTTGTGATAGCTCTTCTTGTAAATTACTATGTTTACCTGAGAGAAAATCCTCTGCACTTTTAACAGACTCCAAGTAATCTTCCTTATTTATTGTGTAATCAACGCAAGGTCCACTACATCTCTCAATCTGATAAAGTAGACAGGGCTTTGTTCGATTTTCAAATATTGTATCTTCACATGATCTTAATAAGAAAACTTTTTGAAGTATTTTTAAAGTATAATCGAGAGATGAAATAGTTGCAAAAGGCCCAAAATACTTCCCTTTAATACTTTGCTTACCTCTGTGTTTTTTTATCTGAGGATAGTCATGTTCATAATTTATCAAGATATATGGGAAAGATTTATCATCTCTTAGAAGAATATTGTATTGCGGTTTTATTCTTTTTATTAAATTTGCTTCAAGCAATAGGGCTTCTTTTTCAGTTTCAGTAACGACAACATCAATTTTTTCAACTTGAGACATAAGCCTCTTGATACGATTTGATAGGTTATTTGGATTAAGATAACTTTTGAGTCTATTTTGAATATTTTTTGCTTTTCCTACATAAAGAATCTTCTCTTGATCATTTACCATTTTGTAAATTCCAGAAGATTTTGGCTGTTGACTAACTATTTTTTTAAGTGTCTCAATATTCTTCATTTTTCTATACGAGAACGTTCAACCTCTATTCCAGCACCTGCGGCACCTTCAATTGCTTCTGGTTTTTCAAGTCTAATTTTCATTGTCTCGATTCTTTTATTTTTAAAACATTCTTGAAATATCTTTTCTGCAAGTTTTTCAAGAAGAATTGTATGGCCAGATTTAATAATTTTTTTTATTTTTTTAGATATTTGATTATAGCAAACAACACTCTGTAAATTGTTATCATTTATTTTTTTTGGATTTCTTACTTTAGCGATCACATTAATTTTAATAGGCTGAGTCTTTTCTTTTTCATGTTTGTAGACTCCTATATTAGCCTGTAAAGTAAAGTCATTTAGAAAAATGAGGTCGTAGCCAGATTTCTTATTAATCAGATCAGTTTCAGATCTCAGATCATTCAATTTTAAAACATTTTTTGAAGTCATTTTAAATGTTCTCCGCCATCAACTGTAATAAATTGACCTGTAATTGCTTTCGACTCAAGTAAAAAAATAACTGATTTTACAATCTCAGAAGGTGGGGATCCAATTTTAAGCGGTGTACTTTTTACCGATTTTTCAAAGTGTTTTTTTGATTGGTGAATATTCTTTATTGTTGGTCCAGGCCCGATTGCATTAACCCTGATATTTGGAGCAAAGGATTTTGCTAAAATTATTGTGGCAGTATACAAAGCTGATTTTGAAATATTATATGAGAAGAAAGACGTGTCTGGATTAAAAATATTTTGGTCAAGAATATTTATTATATGGCCCTGTGACTTTTTTGGTAATTGTTTATTAAATTCCTGAGATAATCTTACTGGAGCTAAAAGATTTATATTTAAGTGATCATTCCATAGTTTATCAGAAAAACTCTCGACATTGTCATTTAAAAACAATGAAGCATTGTTTATCAAACAGTTAATTGTCCCAAAGAACTTTTTGGCATTATTCATAATTTTTTTTAGATCTTTTTGATTACTAAGGTTGCTTTTAATCAAAGCACACTTAGAACCTCTTTCTTCTAATAATAATTTTAATTTTCTAGCCTCTAATAAAGATTTATTGTAATGAATAATCAGATTTGTATCTTTATTAGCTAGGGATAAAGCTATTTCCTTTCCTACTCTTTTTGCACCACCAGTGATTAAAACTGTTCTTTTTTTCATCATACTATGTACCAAATGTAAGTAGCATAGGATCCAGTAAATATCAAAGCAACTACTTTACCAATTTTTATTTTGAATAGAGATAATATTATAATTGTAATTGTTGAGAGCATTAGTGCATAAATATGTAAAATTGAATTCTCAGGAATATTAAAAGTTAAGCCCCTAGACTGAATGATTAGGAGTCCTGGAAAGAAGACAAACAATATATTCATAATATTGCTACCAATTACATTCCCAATGCCAATTGCCCCCTTTTTTTTGATATAGGCTAGGATTACTGTTGCTAGTTCTGGTAATGAAGTTCCAATCGCTAGGACTGAAACACCTATTACTGTCTCTTGAAGACCCAAATACTTAAAGAGATCAAGTGAGTTATTTAAAAATAACTTTCCACCAATAAATATCCCAATAAAAGTAAGCATTAATTTTATATATATTGATCTTTGGAAACCTTCTTCATTATTTTCATCTTCATCAGTGATTTCACTTTGATAATTTTTTAAGTAGTAAATAAAACCAATTAGAAAAATAAAAAAACCAACTGAAAAAATAAATCCAAATGAGGTGCCTATAAAAAAAATAAAAGCAAAATAAAAAGTTATAAAAAATAAGAATGCATTTGTAGCATTTTTAATTTGTCCTAAGTCAATATTAAAAAATAATGCTGATACACCTAAAATTAATATTAGGTTAGCCACATTTGACCCAATTACATTTCCAATTATGGCATCTGTAGCAGGAATATCTTTCAATGATGCAACTACGGTTATCACTAATTCAGGAGCTGATGTTCCAAAAGCTACTATAGTTAGACCAATTAAAATAGGTGAGAGAGAAAATTCTTTTGCAATTGTGTCTGCGAATATGATCATACGATCTGCACAATAAAGCAATAAAAGAAGACCAAAGATGACTAAAATAGAGTTTGTTATCATTTAACTAAAATATTTTTTTCTTTTTTTTCTATTATAACTAGTACTTTTTATATTAGGTAACTCCAATTCATTATTTTCTAGTCTTTTAATTTCATCTCTCAACTTAGCTGCTTCTTCAAAATTTAAATCTTCTGCGAAATTTAACATTTTCTTTTTCAAGCCATCTAAGTGTTTCTTTAAATTATTGCCAACTAGATGTTTTTCCTCATTTTCAGGTAGTTCTACATTCACTCTATCATTTTCATAGATGCTTGCGAGTATATCACTTATATCTCTTTTAATAGTTTTTGGTGTAATATTATTATCTTTATTGAATTTTTCTTGAATTTTTCTTCTTCTTTTTGTTTCCTCAATAGCTTTTATCATACTATCTGTTTTTTTATCGGCGTATAATATTACTCTACCATCTACATTTCTTGCAGCTCTTCCAATTGTTTGAACAAGAGAACGTTCGGATCGTAAGAATCCCTCTTTATCAGCATCTAGAATTGCGACTAATGCACACTCAGGTATATCTAGGCCTTCACGAAGCAAGTTAATTCCAACCAGAACATCAAATATGCCTCTTCTTAAGTCTCGAATTATTTCTATTCGTTCCAAGGTATCAATGTCTGAATGCATATATTTTACTTTGATACCATTTTCATGCATATATTCAGAGAGGTCTTCCGCCATTCTTTTTGTTAGAGTTGTAATGAGAACCCTGTATTTATTTTTAACAATTTTCTTAGATTCTGATATGAGATCTTCAACCTGGTTCTTTGCAGGTCTTATCTCTACTTCAGGATCTATAAGACCTGTTGGCCTTATAATTTGTTCAGTGAATACACCTTGTGTTTTTTTTAATTCCCATGGCCCTGGTGTAGCAGAAATGAACAAACTTTGTGGTCTCATCATTTCCCATTCTTCAAACTTGAGAGGTCTATTATCCTTACATGAAGGCAGCCGAAATCCATACTCTGATAAAGTATGTTTTCTAGTTCTATCTCCTTTATACATTCCATTTAGTTGGGGTACAGTCACATGGCTTTCATCAATAAATAGAAGTGAGTTTTCAGGCAAGTACTCAAAGAGTGTAGGCGGTGGTTCACCAGGCTTCCTTCCAGATAGATAGCGTGAATAATTTTCAATACCTGGACAGCTGCCAGTAGCTTCGATCATTTCAAGATCAAATCTTGTACGCTCTTCAATTCTCTGTGCTTCAATTAATTTATTATCTTTCTTAAACTCTGGTATTCGAACTTCAAGATCTTTTCTAATTTGCTTGATTGCACTTTGTAAAGTTGGCCTAGGAGTAACGTAATGGCTATTCGCATAAATTTTAATATTTGAGAGCGTTTCAGTTTTTTTTCCAGTTAGTGGGTCGAATTCATTTATGGTTTCAAGCTCATCCCCAAAAAGAGATATTTTCCATGCCCTGTCTTCATAATGAGATGGGAACACTTCAATCAAATCACCCCTTACTCTAAATGTTCCTCTATGAAAATCAGTATCATTACGTGTGTATTGTAATGCTATAAGCTTCTGTACAATTTCATTACGTCCAATTTTTTGATTTTCTTCAAGTTTGATCGTCATAGATCGATAAGTATCAACTGAGCCAATTCCATAAATACATGAAACACTGGCAACGATAATTACATCATCTCTTTCAAGAAGTGACTGCGTAGCAGAATGGCGCATTCTATCAATTTGTTCATTTATTGAAGCTTCTTTTTCAATATACGTATTTGATCTAGGTACATATGCCTCAGGAATATAATAATCATAGTATGAAACAAAATATTCAACCGCATTGTTAGGAAAGAAAGACTTCATTTCGCCATATAATTGAGCTGCGAGGGTTTTATTCGGAGCAAGAATTAGAGTAGGTCTTTGAGTTTCCTCAATAATTTTTGCCATTGTAAATGTTTTTCCTGATCCTGTTACTCCTAGTAAAACCTGATCAGCTTCTTTTTTTCCTATATTCTCAACTATTTCTTTTATTGCTTGAGGTTGATCTCCCGATGGCAAATAATCGGATACAGTTTTAAGCATTTTATTTTTAGACATTTTTGCTCCTTGGTATTAAATATAGCCTGAGATTATTAAAAATCTAATAATTACATCTTATAAATAAAAAGTATGGCAATATTATCAGAAAATATTTCAAGAATTAAACCTTCCGCAACTATGGCAGTTACCAATAAAGCACGAGAACTAAAGGCTGCCGGGGTGGATATTATTGGACTAGGTGCTGGTGAACCTGATTTTGATACACCTGATAACATCAAGAAAGCAGCTATTGAGGCAATCAATAATGGTGATACGAAGTACACTGCTGTTGACGGAACACCCTCTTTGAAGAAAGTTATTATTCAAAAGTTTAAAAATGAAAATAATCTAGACTATTCTTCTGACCAAATTTCAGTTGGCACAGGAGGTAAGCAAATTATTTTTAATGCACTTTTAGCAAGTGTTGATCCAGGAGATGAAGTTATTATACCAGCGCCTTATTGGGTATCATATCCTGATATCGTTGCTTTTGCTGGAGGAAATATAGTTTCGGTAGAGTGTAATGAGAGTTCAAATTTTAAAATTACAGCTCAGCAATTATCTCAGAATATTAACGATAAAACAAAGTGGGTTATTTTAAACTCACCTTCTAATCCTACAGGTAGTTGTTATACGGAGTCTGAATTACTTGAGATTTCAAAAGTGATAGAAAATAATCCTCATGTCAATGTCATGACTGATGATATTTATGAGCATCTCGTTTACGATAATTTTACATTTAAGACAATTGCTGAAGTTAACCAAAATATTATCGACCAAACACTCATAATTAATGGAGTCAGTAAAGCATATGCAATGACTGGCTGGAGAATAGGGTATGCTGCCGGGGAGAAACAATTAATTAAAGCGATGGGAAAACTTCAGTCTCAGTCGACAAGCAATCCAAGTTCTATTAGTCAGGCTGCGGCTGTTGAGGCTTTAAGTGGAGATCAAAGCTTCTTAAAAAATAGAGCAGAAGTTTTTAAAAAAAGAAGAGACTTTGTTGTGAGTGCTCTTAATTCAATAGATGGAATTACATGCCTTAAGCCAGAAGGAGCTTTTTATGTGTTTCCAAATTGTACAGGACTTATTGGTAAACAAACAAAGAATGGAAAAATATTAAGTAATGATGATGATGTTGTAACCGCCTTGCTTGAGGATGCCGGTGTTGCAGTCGTTCAAGGGTCAGCTTTTGGTCTTGCGGGTTATTTTAGAATTTCTTATGCCACGTCTGATGAACTTTTATCAAGTGCATGTGAGAGAATATCCAAGTTTTGTAATGAACTGACTTAGTCTTGGTTAAAGACTACTCTAGACCAGAAATATACTTCTCAGCCTCAAGCGCCGCCATGCATCCCATGCCTGCAGCCGTTACAGCTTGTCTGAATGTTTTATCTTTTACATCGCCCGCAGCATAAACGCCCTCGACACTTGTAACCGTAGAGTCGGGCTTAGTAATTATATAACCCTCATCATCCATTTCCACTTTCCCCTTGAAAATTTGAGTTGCTGGATCATGTCCGATTGCAATGAATACACCGTCAACTTTTAGATCAGTAATAGATCCATCAAGTGTGCTTTTAAGTTTTACACCTTGAACGTTTGGTGGACTATCTTCACCATATATTTCATCAAGTTGGTTGTTCCATATACAATTTATTTTTGCGTGGTTTAAAAGTCTATCTTGAAGAATTTTCTCTGCTCTTAATGTGTCTCTTCTGTGAACAAGGTGAACTTTTGATGCAAAACTAGTAAGAAAAAGAGCTTCTTCCACTGCAGAGTTTCCTCCACCTACTACAACAACCTCTCTATCCTTAAAAAAGAAACCATCACATGTAGCACAAGCTGAAACACCATATCCTTGAAATTTTTGTTCACTATCTAAGCCAAGCCATCTTGCCTGAGCACCTGTTGAGATAATAATTGAATCTGCTGTATAGGTATCACCATTTTCACTAACTGCAGTAAAGGGTCTATTTTCAAAATCGACAGATTTGATCATATCATTGATTATGTTAGTACCTACGTTTTTTGCTTGCGTCTCCATTTGTTCCATTAGCCAAGGACCTTGAATAACATCTCCATATCCGGGATAGTTTTCAACATCCGTTGTTATTGTTAATTGGCCTCCAGGTTGTAAGCCTTGAACTAATGTAGGGCTTAGCATTGCTCTAGCAGCATATATTGCTGCTGTATAGCCAGCAGGTCCGGAACCAATGATTAAGACTTTTGAATGCATACGATCTAAATAAATGTATATTTTAATAATAAAAATTAAAGTACTTTTAATTATAATTAATAATTAAATGAACAATTTCAATAGAGAAAATTCTGCCTGGTGTATTACCGATGGATCCGCAGGTATGATTAGTCAAGTTAAAGGACTGGCTCAGGCAATGAATTTAGAATTCACCTTTAAAGAAGTTAAGGTCAACTTTCCTTGGAATATTCTGCCTGTGGGCATTACGCCTATTGTTAAAAGTACATTCAGCAACTTCTCAGAGTTCAGTGAAAGTATTCCACCAAAATTTATTATTTCTTGTGGAAGAAAAAGTGTTTATTTATCTCTTTTCTTAAAAAGAAAGTACAAGGAAAAAGTAGTGACGATTCATATTCAAAATCCTAAATCTAAATATGATGAGTTTGATTTAATTATTTCTCCAAAACATGACAATTTGAGTCTCACAAATTCATTTGTTACAAGCCTGGCTATAAATCATATATCAGAGACTCTCATTACTGAGGAAATAGAAAAATTTTCTCATTTGGTAAATGTGAATGACATTCCAATTTGTGCAGTTCTCATCGGTGGAAAAAGTAACAATTATATTTTTGATAACAATGAGATTGATCAATTAATAAATAAAATAAAAAAAATCAAAGAAAACCAAAAAATAAAATTTTTTTTTCTTTTTTCACGTAGAACTGAGGAAAATATAATCAATAAAATTAATACAGCGTTTAATGAAAGTGAAATTGTTTGGTCTGATAAAGATAAAAAAGAGAACCCATACATCGCTTTATTAGGTTTTTCAAAGTATATAATTTGTACATCTGACTCAGTTTCAATGATATCGGAAGCAATTTCATCAATGAAGCCGGTTTATATTTTTCGTCTACAAAGCAGTAAATCAAAGAATAGAATTGAAAATTTCAACGATTATGTGATTTTAGAAGGATTAGCCAGAAAGCTTGATTATAAACTAGAAGAATTTAAACATGACTACAGAAATGAAACTGCTATTATTGCAGAAAAAATAAGAAATAAGTTTAAATAAAAATGACACTTATTAACTCCCTAAGAACCAAATCATCTAAATATCAAAGTCCATTCAATTATTGGATAATCGATGAACCATTATTTGACGATACGATTGATGAAATTTATAAAACTCCAATACCATCAGGAGATGTTATTTTTGATGGAACAAGAGCTGGTGATAAAAATGGAAAAGATCTTCTTTCTAAATTAAGGGTTTTCATCGATCAAAATAACTATACAGAATTTCCTAACTTGAAAAATTTAATTTCCGAAATGCAATCAAAGGAGTGTCAGAAATTAATTGAAGGCATGCTTAATGTGAATCTTACAAATTCTTATGTTCGTGTTGAAGTAATTGCAGATAAGGATGGTTTTTGGCTAGAACCTCATTGCGATATTAAAGAAAAACTAATGTCAAGTATCATATTTGTAAATAAGTATGGAGAGGACGAGAATCTTGGCACAGATTTTTATCACCCAGATCTTAGTATTGCCAAAACAATACCATATCGAAATAATTATGGTTATATATTTACTGCAGAAAAAAACTCTTGGCATGGGCTTGAAAAGAAGAAAATAAAAAAAGAGAGACGATGTATACAGATAAATTATGTCACTTTTAAAACTGATTGGCCAGTAGAGTAGTGGTAAAGAAACAGATAGACAGCACTGATCTAAAAATATTAAGAATTTTACAAGATGAAGGTCGGATATCTAATTTAGATTTAGCAAAAAAAATTAATATGTCTCCGCCACCTACATTAAGACGTGTTAGAGATTTAGAGCAAGGCGGTTTTATTGATGAGTATAGGGCAAATATTAATGCAGCAAAGCTTGGTTTTGATCTTACTGTATGGATTTTTGTGAGTCTTAAAAACCAAAATGAAGAAAGTCTTAGGCAATTTGAGAAACTTGTGTGGGGCTGGGAGCAAGTAAGAGAGTGCTATATGTTAAATGGGGAGGTAGATTTCATTTTGAAGTGTATTTCTAAAAATATGGAAGATTTTAATAATTTTTTGACAAACCAAGTTACATCCTATGAAAATATTTCTAGTGTTAAAACTGCATTTGCTATTAAAAATACTAAATCATTAGGGAAAGTACCACTCGATTAATGAAAATTAGTAATTGGATTTACAGTAATATCCTCTGCTTTTAGCCTTTTGATAGAATTAATGCAGGCCCTAGCACCTGAAACTGTCAATGAGTAAGGTATATTTTTAATTAATGCTGTTCTTCTAATCCCAAAAGAGTCATTAATTGATTTTCTAGTTTCTGTCGTATTTATAACAATATCAATCTTATCTTCTAGTAGTGCATCAACACAATGTGGTGATCCTTGAGATACTTTATTGATTATTTTAGTTTTTACTCCTCCATCTAATAGAAATTGAGCCGTACCTGATGTAGCTAAGATTTTGAACCCTTGTTTACTAAAAGAACGAATAACAGGAAGTATTTTTGCTTTATCAGTGTCTTTTACAGAAACAAATAAAGTTCCCTTTTGTGGTAATGGATTAGAGGCAGCAAGCTGGCATTTAATAAAAGCACTCTCAAAACTTTTATCAATTGCCATTACTTCGCCAGTTGATTTCATTTCAGGCCCTAGAATTGTATCAACATTTGGAAAGCGTTTGAAAGGAAAAACAGGCTCTTTGATTGCAATAAAATTTCCTTTTTGTTTCTTTAATTCATTTAATTTTAATTTTTGGCCCATGACCACTTTTGATGCAATCTTGACAATTTGATTTCCTGTTGCTTTTGCTACAAAAGGAACGGTTCGACTACTTCTTGGATTAACTTCTAACAGAAAAATATTATTATTTTGAATCGCAAATTGTATATTTAGCAATCCTTTAACATTGAGTGCTCTGGCTAGCTTAACTGTTTGTTTTTTTATGTTCTCAATTATTTTTTCAGATAAAGAATATGGTGGAAGGGTACACGTAGAGTCTCCTGAGTGGATACCCGCTTCTTCAATATGTTCCATAATCCCTGCTATTAATATATTTTTACCATCTGAAATTGCATCTACATCTACTTCGATTGAGTCTTTTAAATAACTGTCTATTAGCACTGGACTATCACCTGAAATAATAACGGCTTGTTTGAAGTATTTTTTTAATTATTCTTTATTATGAACGATTTCCATTGCCCTTCCTCCAAGAACGTAAGAAGGTCTGATTACGGCTGGGAATCCAATCTTTTTAATAATTTGAAAAGCTTCTTTCTCGGAGAATGCAATTCCATTTGCAGGTTGTAACAAGTTAAGATCTTCTGCAATTTTCTTAAACCTTTCTCTATCTTCTGCCAGATCAATCGAGTCAACAGATGTGCCTAAAATAGGTATTTTCATTTTTTCCAGAAAACTTGATAGCTTTAATGGCGTTTGACCTCCAAACTGAACAATTACCCCCATAAGTTTTCCATTTAATTTTTCTCTTCTTATAATTTCAAATACATCCTCACTTGTTAATGGCTCAAAATAAAGTCTATCACTCGTATCAGGATCAGTTGAAACTGTCTCAGGATTGCAGTTAATCATTATTGTCTCATAGTTCATTTTTTTGATTGCAAAAGATGCGTGAACACAACAATAATCAAATTCAACCCCTTGACCAATTCGGTTTGGACCACTGCCTAATATTATTACTTTTTTCTTATTTGAAGGCCTTGACTCACAAAATTTATTTGTAACGTCATTTTTTTTATAAGTTGAATACATGTATGGTGTTAGGGATTTAAATTCGGCTGCGCAGGTATCTATTCTTTTGAAGTCAGGAAATACTTTAAGTTTGTTTCTAATTTGAAGAATATCATCAGATTTTTTACTAACTAATTGAGCTAATTTTTTATCTGAAAATCCCATTGATTTAATATGCTGAAACGCATGAGCAGATTTTGGTAGACCCGTTCTCTTAATTTCATTTTCTTTTTTGACAATTTCATTGATCTGACCAATAAACCAAGGATCTATCTTTGATGCATTAAATATTTCTTTAATTGACTTACCAAATCGAAGAGCTTGTGCAACAAGCAAGACTCTATCAACAATTGGTTTTTTTAATTCAGTAAGGATATTTTTTTTTGTAAGAGGTTTTTGGCTACTTGTTTCTTTTACATTGTCGAACCCTTCAAAACCAACTTCTAGTGACCTTAAAGCTTTTTGAATAGATTCGTTAAAAGAGCGACCAATTGCCATTACTTCACCAACTGATTTCATTGAGCTTGAAAGTAATGGTTTGGTAACCTGAAACTTTTCAAAAGTAAAACGAGGTATCTTAGTTACGACGTAATCTATTGTTGGTTCAAACGAAGCAGGAGTAACTCTAGTAATCTCATTATCAAGTTCGTCAAGCGTATAGCCCACAGCTAATTTTGCTGCAATCTTTGCAATTGGAAACCCAGTAGCTTTCGAAGCCAAAGCAGAGGATCTTGAAACTCTTGGATTCATTTCAATAATAACCAATCTTCCATTTTTTGGATTTACTGCAAATTGAACATTTGATCCTCCTGTTTCAACACCAATTTCTCTTAAACATGCTATAGATGCATTTCTCATTACTTGATATTCTTTATCAGTAAGTGTTAGGGCGGGGGCAACTGTAATAGAGTCTCCAGTATGGATTCCCATAGGATCTAGGTTTTCAATTGAACATACAATAATACAGTTATCGTTTTTATCTCTAACGACTTCCATTTCATATTCTTTCCATCCAGCAATTGACTCTTCGATCAATATTTCATTTATGGGAGAGTTATGAAGGCCAGACTTTATTATTTCATCAAATTCTTTCTTAGTGTTTGCTATACCACCCCCTGTTCCACCTAAAGTGAGTGACGGTCGAATAATAACAGGTAAACCTAATTTTTTGAGCGACTTATATGAATCTTTTACATTTCTTGCTATTTCAGCTTTAGGACAATCAAGTCCTATTTTTTTCATGGCCTTATAAAAACTTTCTCTTTCTTCTGCTTTTTTTATTGCTTTTAAATTTGCCCCAATTAATTCGACATTATATTTCTTAAGAGTTCCATTCTCTGCAAGACTTAACGCAATATTCAAGGCTGTCTGACCCCCCATCGTTGGAAGCATTACGTCAGGCTTTTCTTTAATAATTATTTTTTTAACTACATCTGGGGTAATCGGTTCAATATATACAACGTCCGCAGTTTCAGGATCTGTCATAATGGTTGCTGGATTTGAGTTAATAAGTATTACCCTGTAGCCCTCTTCCATAAGTGCTTTACAAGCCTGTGTGCCTGAATAGTCAAACTCACACGCTTGACCAATGATTATTGGACCAGCACCAACAACTAATATTGATTTAATATCTTTTCTTTTTGCCATGTTTTAAATGATCTTTGATTGATGAAATAAAATCTTCAAATAGATAATGACTATCATGAGGACCAGGTGAAGCTTCTGGATGATACTGAACTGAAAATACTTTTTTGCTTTTATGTCTTATTCCTTCAACAGATCCATCAAAAAGTGATTTATGTGTAATTAGAACTGATTTAGGCACAGATTTTTCTTCAACTACAAATCCATGATTTTGAGAAGTAATTTCAACTTTATTTGTAATTAAGTTTTTAACTGGATGATTGGCACCTCTATGCCCTTGAAACATTTTTTTTGTCTTGGCTCCGAGAGCTAATGAAATAAGCTGATGCCCTAGACATATACCAAATATTGGAATTTTCATTTCTATCAATTCTTTTATTATTGGAATTGCATATTTACCTGTAGCTTTGGGATCGCCAGGCCCATTCGATAAAAAAATTCCATCAGGCCTGAAACTCATGATCATTTCTGTGCTAGATGCTGCAGGTACAATTATTACTTCAGCATTTAAGTTTATAAGTGAGTTTATAATGTTGTGCTTAATTCCGTAATCGATAGCGACTATTCTAATTAGGTTTTTTTTGTTTTTTGATTTCAAGGTAAAAGGTTTTTTACATGACACTTCTTTTGCAAGATCAAGATTATTTAATCCGCTCCAGTCATTAATTAATTTTAGATTATTTTTTAGAGATGATTGATCATTTTTTTTTGTATTTAATAAACATTTATAAGCACCATTTTCTCTTATTAAATTTGTCATGGATCGAGTATCGACATTACAAATTCCAGGTATATCATTTTCCTTAAGCCAAGAATCTAAATGCTTAATTGATCTAAAATTTGAGGGCTCTGATATGTCAGCACTTATTACCACTCCACTTGCAAAAGGAACAAATGTTTCATTATCAAATTTATTTGTTCCAACATTTCCTATATGAGGAAAAGTAAAGTTAATTATTTGTCCAGCATATGAAGGATCTGAAATAATTTCTTGGTATCCAGTCATTGAAGTATTAAAACATATTTCTCCCACCACCTTCTTTCTAGCACCAATTGCGAAGCCTGAAAAAACAGATTTATCTTGAAGAACTATATTTGCTTGAGAATCGAAAGATCGGGATACTTTATTAAGTTTTCTCGATCGATTACTTGTTTTCATTAAAAATGATTCTAGATTTATAGGAACTTAATCTAATAATTTGCCCGTTGCAAGCCAGAATTTAAGCTCAAAAAAAATTATGTAACATTTGTTGATATGATAACTATCTTAATATAAGTTCAGCTGTTTTTTAATAATATTGATCATGAAAAATATAATTGTTAATGAGCTATCTAGCTCACTTAAAAGTGGCAACAAGACAAGAATTCATACTTTAAGATTAATAATCGCAGCAATAAAAGATAAAGAAATTGCCAGTAGGTCTAATGGAGAAAATGAAGAGATCTCAGATGAAGTCGTTATCAATCTTCTAAAAAAAATGATCAAACAAAGAAATGACTCTATTGAGATGTTTGAAAAAGCTAATAGACAAGAGTTAGTTGAAAAAGAGCAGGGAGAAATCATAATTATAAGTGAGTTTTTGCCCGCTCAACTAGACGAATCTCAAACAATAAAAGTTTGTGAAGAAGCGATAAGTCAATCAAGTGCTCAAAATTTAAAGGACATTGGGAAAGTAATAAAACTATTAAAAGAGAGACACTCTGACTCTCTTGACATGTCAATTGCAAGTAGAATTTTAAAGGAAAAACTAAAATAGTTTAAAATTAATTTTAAGACAATTTTACTTGATATCGCTATTATAATTTGAATTATGGCCCGATACAGTAAAGATTTTATCAGTGAAATTAAAGGACGCTTAAAGGTATCTGATGTTGTCCAAAGATCAGTGAAGCTGACTCAAAGAGGCGCTGAGTTTGTAGGTCTTAGTCCTTTTAAAAATGAGAAGACACCATCATTTACAGTAAACGATCAAAAAGAGTTCTATCATTGCTTCAGTACCTCTGAACATGGGGATATTTTTTCTTTTATTATGAAAACTAAAGGTCTTACTTACCCTGAAGCAATTGAAACGCTTGCAAGACAAGCTGGGCTTGATCCTGAAAAAGGAAAAATAAAAGATAATAACTATAGTGAACAAATAAATTTAAACTTTTTTAAACTGATAGATGAAGCTAAAAATTTTTACATAGAAAATTTAAAAATATCCAATATTCCGAAGTTATATCTAGATAAACGAGATGTGAATAAAGAGATCATTTCTAAGTTCGAGATTGGATATGCTAATAATCAAAATAATGATTTATTTAATTTTCTTAAATCGAAAGGATATAAAGTTGCAGATATTCTTAAACTTGGTTTAATTAAAAAATCAAAATATAAAGAAAATGAATATTATGATTTCTTTAGAAATCGATTAATTTTTCCTATTAAAGATTATCGATCTCGAGTAATTGCATTTGGTGGAAGAGAATTAGATAATTCTGAAATAAAATATATTAATTCCTCTGATAGTATCATTTTTAAAAAAAGTTTTAATCTTTACAATATAAGTTTAGCAATTGAAGAAAAAAGAAACTTAGATGAGCTCTATTTAGTAGAGGGGTATATGGATGTGGTTTCTCTATATCAAAATGGATTCAAGACAGTTGTTGCTCCATTAGGTACTGCAGTTACAAAATTTCAATTGGAAGCGATGTGGAGGTATTGTAAGTGCCCTACAATAATATTTGATGGCGATGAAGCGGGGCAGAAAGCTGCCTTAAGAGCTGCACGATTAAGTTTGCCTTTATTAAAACCAGAGTATTCTCTTAAAATTTGTATTTTGCCGAATAATATTGATCCAGATGATTATCTTAAACAAAACTCCGATGGAGATTTTAAAAGGTTATTAAATAAATCTCAAAGTCTGTCAGATTTTATTTGGAATAGTGAATATAGTAATTCTGATATTTCAACTCCTGAACAAAAAGCAGGATTTGAAAAGAAGATAATTAGTATCACGAATGAAATAGCTGATAAAACAATTGCCGATTACTATAAAAAATATTTTAATGATAAAATAACTGAACTTAAAAGATCCAATAATGTTAATATTATTTCAAAACAATATAAAAATTTTTCAAAACCATCTAGTGAGGCACTAAAAAGCGAAAGAGCGAATTCAAGTCAGCCTGAGTCAATAATTAGAGAAAAAATTATGTTATGGATGATGATAGAGAATCATCACTTAGTTGACAAATACATCGAAGAAATCGGCAATATACAATTTAATGACAAGAATTTAGCAAAAATATGCTCAAAAATTCTTGATTTTTGCTCTCAAGATAACAAAAATCTTGAAAATAAAGACTTAAAGACATATTTAGAAGCATCGGAATTTTCGAAATTAATAAGAGGTGTCTATAATCCTTCTCTTGTAGAGACGTATAAATTTTTAATAAATAAACAGCAAATTGAACAAGAAAAAAGTTTTGAAGAGCTGCTAAAAATGCATAGTGTTTCTCTTAGTAATGAGACTTTAGATCAAGCGGTATTAGATCTTGAGAAGAATATGGACCAAGAAAGTTTTGAAAATTTTGTAAAAGCCAAGATGGAAAGTTTAAACAAGGATAATAAATGAAAAAAAGAGGTAGAAAAAAGAAGGTAGTCTTAAGTACTCCTCAAAATGAAAACTCCTCAGCTACTGATCAAGATGGACCAGTTTTAGATCTTGAAAAATCAATCATTAAGAAACTTATTCGTAAAGGTAAAAAAGATGGATACTTAACTAATGAATTGATTAAAAAATCTTTTCCTGAAGATAAATTCACATCTGAACAGATTGAGCAATATACAACCAAATTATCAGAAGTTGGTTTTGATATTATAGATTCAGATGACTCAGATAATGATGATGAAACTGAAAGTGAAGAGGGCACTGAAGTAAAGTTAACTTCTGAAAAAACTGACGATCCAGTAAAACTATACCTCAGGGAAATGGGCACTGTAGACCTTCTATCAAGAGAAGGTGAAATCGCTATTGCGAAAAGAATTGAAGCTGGCCAAGACGCAATGATATCTGGCTTGTGTGAAAGTCCACTAACATTAAAAGCAATTTTAGATTGGAGAGATGATATCATTAATGAAAAAATAACATTAAGAGAAGTTATAGATTTAGACTCTTTATTTGATGAATCTCCAGACAAAAAAGCACTTACTAAAAAAATTAAAGAAGCTAAAAAGAAAAAAGACCAGGAAGAAAAAGAAGAACTTAGAAAGAGACGGGAGCTAGAGAAAAAAAACTCAACCTATGGTGATGATGTTGAAGATACATCTGCACCAAAAGAAATAGATGATACTATAGAAGAATACGAAGACTCTGAGGATGAATTAAATGTTTCAATTGCAATTATGGAACAGGAATTGAAGCCTCAGATTCTTGAAATATTTAAAAAATTGTCAAAAAGCTTTCAAAAACTTCAAAAGTTGCAAAAAAATAAAATCGACTTTCAAGAAAAAGGACAAGAGTTTCCAAAAAATTCTGAAAAAAAATATCAAGAATCTAAATTGGTTGTTGTTGAATTAATTAAGGGCCTTCAAATCAATACAAGTAAAATTGAAGAATTAATTGGCAATTTATACGTTATTAATAAAACAATTGTCGGTCTTGAAGGCAAATTACTGAGACTTGCTATGCAGTATAAAATATCAAGAGAAGAATTTCTTGATAAATATATGGGTAATGAAAATAACCCTTATTGGCTTAGAAAAATAACGCGACTTGCTGGGTGGGAAATATTTGTTAAAGAGAAAAAGACTGAAATCAAAGACATCATGAATGAAGTAAGAGGCGCTGCCAGCGATATAGGATTAACGCTGATGGAATTTAAAAGAATTGTCAATCATGTACAAAAAGGGGAACGTGAATCAGGTATAGCAAAAAAGGAAATGATTGAAGCTAACCTAAGGCTAGTAATCTCAATTGCAAAAAAATATACAAATAGAGGTTTACAATTCCTAGATCTTATTCAAGAAGGTAATATTGGATTAATGAAAGCAGTTGATAAATTTGAGTATAGAAGAGGATATAAATTTTCAACATATGCAACATGGTGGATTAGACAAGCAATTACAAGATCTATAGCTGACCAAGCTAGAACAATTCGTATTCCAGTTCATATGATTGAAACAATTAATAAAATTGTAAGGACTCAAAGATTACTCCTGAATGAGATAGGAAGAGAGCCTACGCCAGAGGAGATTTCAGTAAAACTTAATATGCCATTGGAAAAAGTAAAGAAGGTTCTTAAGATCGCAAAAGAACCAGTAAGTTTAGAAACTCCTGTTGGGGATGAAGAAGATAGTCATTTAGGTGATTTTATTAAAGATGAAAATGCTGTAATACCAATTGATGCGGCGATACATTCAAACCTTCGTCAAACAACAACAAAAATACTTTCATCTCTTACTCCAAGAGAAGAAAGAGTTTTAAGAATGAGATTTGGTATTGGTATGAACTCTGACCATACTCTTGAAGAAGTAGGGCAACAGTTTTCAGTTACAAGAGAACGTATACGACAGATTGAAGCTAAAGCACTTAGAAAGCTTAAACACCCTACTAGAGCTAAGCATCTTAAGAGCTTTCTTGATAAGAATTAAAAATTATTCTTATTTCAAAATAAGATCATATTATGTATAACAAGTTTTTGGGGCCCATAGCTCAGTTGGTTAGAGCCCTCCGCTCATAACGGAGTTGTCCTAGGTTCGAGTCCTAGTGGGCCCACCAATCTTTATTAATTTTGAAATGCTTATTAAAAAAATAACTAAAATAGTAGGTATATTAATCTTAATTATTTTATTTATATCAATCTACAACTCTGTTTATTTTGATATTCCAAAAAATGAAATTATTTCAAAACATGCTAAAGGTGCATCTGATTTTTTAGAATTAGCAGATGGTTCAAAAATACATTTTAAAGATGAAGGGAATAAAGATGGAAAAGTTTTGTTGCTAGTTCACGGGTTTAATGGATCACTATTTAATTATGAGCCTTTAGTGCCTTATTTAAGCGATAATTATAGAATGATTTCACTTGATCTTCCTGCTCACGGTTTAACAGGAGCTGTTGAGTCTGATTTATACTCTCATAAAGCATATCAAAATGTTATTGAGGAAGTAGTAGAAATATTAGGAGTTGATAAATTCTATTTTGTTGGACACTCCATGGGTGGAATGATCGCCTGGAGGTATGCTTTAGATAATATGGATCGATTAAATGGATTAATTATAATCGGATCAGCTTTTTTTGGAAATGAGCAAGAGTTCGAAGATTTTCAATCTATTAATGCACCACCGATAGCTTTTGAATTAATTGAGTCGAAATTTTTTATAAGATTATTAGAATTTATTACGCCACGAATTCTTGTAAAAGAGGGTATTTCCCAATCAGTATACGATCAATCTATAGTGACGGATGAACTTGTTGATCAATTTCATGATATCATTTTGATGGAAGGTACAAGGTTGGCAGTGGGAAGACTTGCTGAGGTTCATGAGGATGATTTTATCGCTGATCCATTTGATCTGAAAAAAATCACTATTCCGTCATTAATAATTCATGGTGAAGAAGATAATCTTGTTGATATAAGATTTATTGATCACTTTATAGAACAAATACCCAATGCGAAGTTGATATCATACCCAAAGACCGGACACATGATTCCAATGGAAGCACCTCTTCAATTATCAGAAGATATTAGAGAATTTATTAATTAAATAGTTAAAAAATATCCTGTATTCTAAATATTATGGAGTTAAATATTAGACCATCTGGAGAAGCTTGTGGGGCTGAAATTACTGGTATTGATTTGACAAAAGAATTATCAGAGTCAGAGGTAACATCAATTAGAGAAGCGTGGTTATCACACCACGTATTAAGTTTTCCAAATCAAGTTATGAGTGATGATGATCTTGAAAGATTCACATTATATTTTGGATCTTTCGGAGACGACCCATTCATTGGTCCAATTCCAGGTCGCACAAATATTGTAGCCGTCAAAAGAACTGCAGATGAAAAAGTTCCAATTTTTGCAGACAATTGGCATACGGACTGGAGCTTTCAAGAGAAGCCACCAGCGGGAACGTGTTTATTTGGGATCACAATTCCTCCAGAGGGAGGTGATACTCTCTTTGCAAATCAACACTTAGCATTGGATATGATGTCATCTGATTTAAGAGAAAAGTTAGAGGGCAAGCAAGGTATCCATTCTGCTATGATTCCATATTCTCCAACAGGAGGATATGGTCAAAAAGACCAAGAGATGGGCAGAAGTATGGATATAAGATATTCAGAAGATGCTCTTGCGAGGCAAATACATCCAATTATTAAAAAACATCCAGAAACAGGTAGAGAAGGAATTTTTGGAACATTT
>JAQWTH010000035.1 GCA_029242795.1 Candidatus Pelagibacterales bacterium
GTGGTGAGCCCGCTCGGGTTCGAACCGAGGACAACTCCCTTAAAAGGGGAGTGCTCTACCAGCTGAGCTACGGGCTCTTGAAAATTTAATTTATATAGAAATTTTTATTAAAGTATACTTCTAAAAACTAATTTCAATAGATTTAAACACTAAAAGATTCACCACAACCACATCGTTCAGTTTCATTTGGATTCATAAATACAAAACCAGATTTAAATTTATCACTTTTAAAATCCATTGTAGATCCTAATAAAAACATTATTGCCGCTGGATCAATGAAAATTTTAACATCATCATGTTCTATTAGTTCATCGTTTGGATCAGCATTCTCAACATAGGTCATTTCGTATGAATATCCTGCGCAGCCTCCTTCTGATACAGCAATTCTAACGCCAATTTTATCTTTTTCTGTTTTGGATAAAATTTCTTTTATTCTAACTCTTGCATCTTCAGTGAGTGATAGTACTTGTGCCATATTTACATCATATCCAATTCAAGTCTTGCAACATCTGACATTCTAGACATATCCCATGGAGGATCCCAAACTAAATCAACTTTAACATCATTAACTTCATTTACAGACTTTACAGCATTACTAACATTAATTGGCAACTCTTCGGCGACTGGGCAATTTGGTGAGGTCAGAGTCATATCAATTAGCACATTATTTTCTGGAGTAACTTCGCACTTATAAATAAGTCCTAACTCGTAAATATCAACAGGAATTTCTGGATCAAATACTGTTTTAAGAGCATTTATAATTTTTTGATCAATATCATTAGTCATTTTTTGTTAATAGTTTAATAAAATCTCCGTAACCTTTATCCTTCATTTCATCAATATGAATAAATTTTAAGGATGCAGAGTTAATACAGTACCGCAGACCAGTTTCAGTTGGGCCATCATCAAATAAATGTCCTAAATGACTATCTGCATACTGACTGCGAACTTCAATTCTTTTCATAAAAAAAGAGTTGTCTTCGACTTCGATGATATCAATGCCTTCAATGGGTTTGTCAAAACTTGGCCATCCTGTACCTGAGTCAAACTTATCTATTGATGCAAACAAAGGCTCTCCTGATACTACATCAACATATACACCTAATTCTTTATGATCCCAATATTCGTTAGCAAATGGCTTCTCTGTTCCATCTCTTAAAGCGACTCTTTTTTGTTCTTGTGTAAGCGATGCTATTGCCTCAGCTCTATCCTCTGTAGTTAATGAGCACCAAAATGGGCTATCTATTATTTCGACCTTAGACATATCATATTCCTCTAAATTTACATCGGCAAATGATCCCTTGCCATAAATAAGTTGCAAAACAATAAACAATAAAAGTAATGCAATATATAAGGGATATAGTCTCATTTTTAGCTTTTTAAAGCAGATTTAAAGGCATGCCATGCCATTGTTGCACATTTAACTCTCATTGGAAAACCTCCAACACCCTTCAGAGCATAAAGAGAGTCCTCCTCGTTCAATACCTTAAGATCCTCATTTGTCCCTGATACCAGGTTAGTAAAATCACTAAATATCTCCTCAGCATCATGAATTTTTTTTCCTTTAAGTTTTTCAGTCATTAGTGATGCTGATGCGAGAGATATCGCGCACCCTTCTCCTGTAAATTTTATATCTTCTATAACATCTTCATTATTAATAAAAAAAGTTAATTTTAGATTATCTCCACACAATGGGTTATGACCATCTGCGCTTCTATTATGAGGATCGCATTCACCAAAATTCCTTGGAGATTGACCATGGTCAAGTATGATCTCTTGATACAGTTCTTTTATTAAGTCATTCATTTAGTGAAAAAATCTCTACATTTTTTGAGGGCACTTATAAAAGTATCAATTTCATTTTCTGTATTATATACTCCAAAAGATACTCGTGCAGTTGAGTTTAAACTCAAATGTTTCATAAGTGGCTGGCAACAATGATGTCCTGCCCTAATAGCAACACCTTCAACATCTAAAAATGATGAAACTTCGTGAGAATGAATATTTTTTATATTAAAGGAGATAATAGAATGTTTATTGCCATTCGCTCCATGTATGTCTACGAAGTCAAGCTCTTTCATTTTATGTAAAGCATAATTAGTTAATTTTAATTCATGCTCTGATATTTCAGACATCCCTATCTCAGTCACATAATCAATTGCAACTCCTAGACCATAAGCTTCAACTAGCGGGGGTGTTCCAGCTTCAAACTTTGCTGGTAAATCAGTAAAAGTCGCACCATCAGTTGAGACATCGGCAATCATTCCTCCTCCTCCTTGATATGGAGGCAGTTCTTCAATTAAATTTTCTCTTCCATAGAAAACACCTACTCCAGTTGGAGCATAGAGTTTATGGCCTGAAAAAACGTAGTAATCACATCCTAAAGCTTTAACATCTATTGGAATATGAGCAGCTGACTGACATCCATCAAGTAAAATTGGAATACCTGCCTTATTACATAAGTTAACTATATCTTGATTAACTATTGTTCCAAATACATTTGATAAATGAGTAATAGAAACGAGTTTGGTTTTTTCAGAAATTAAAGACTCAAAATGTTTTTGGTCGATATTTCCAGTTGAGTCAATATTTGCAAATAATATATTACATTTATATCTATCACGAATTAAAAACCATGGAATAATATTCGAATGGTGCTCCATAACAGTCAAAATTATTTCATCACCCTCATTAATATATTTTAACGCAAAAGAATTTGCTAAGAGGTTAATACTTTCGGTGGCACTTTTAGTAAATATTATTTCTCTTTCAGAGTCTGCATTAATGAATTTTTGAACTTTTTTTCTTGCATCTTCATATTTAAAAGTAGACTCAACAGAGAGAGTGTGAACACCTCTGCTTACATTGGCATAATTATTAGAATAAAAACTATTAATTTCATCAATAACAACTTTTGGCTTTTGAGCTGAAGCAGCTGTATCTAAATAAATAAGATCTTTATTATCAAGAATCTTTTTATCGAGAATTGGAAAATCATCTCTAATTTTTTTTATGTCTAACATATTAACAATGAGTAGAGATATATTTCATAGCTTTTTCTTGCATCTCAGAATTAGAAATTTTATCTAAAAACTCACCCAGAAACCCTTGAACATAAATTTTCTCTGCATCAGTATGAGCGATACCTCGCGACTTAAGATAAAAAATTACAGATTCATCTGGCTTACCGGAAGCAGCGCCATGAGCACAAATAACATCATCGTTATTTATTTCTAGTTTTGGGATTAGGCTTATTTTGGCTGACTCATCCATTACTAATCCCTTACTTATCTGATTTGAAATAGTTTTGGAGCAGCCATGATCCACAAATACTTTACCCGAAAATTTAATATTAGAGCTGCCCCTTGAAACTGTTTTAAATGAGCAGTCTGATTTTGCCGACTTTGATAAGTGCTTTATTGATAAATCATTATTAGAATTTGTTGAATTTGAAATCATCACACCACTTCCAACATAACTAGCATTTTCTTCATTTAATGAGACAGTTGTATTATTATCCATCTCATTAGAGCCATTTGAAAAATTAAAGTCTCTAAATTCACAATTCAAAGCAAGTTCAATATTATGATTAAAAGTATTCTTTGTATTATTTTTAAAATTATTAAGTCTAAAAAATTCAAATATTGAATTTTTACTCATTATTGATTTAATAATAATATCTGTCCCGTATTTATAATCTGATTCATCTCTTAATTCGAGAAAACTGTTTTCATTTATAGTAATTTCTAATTCTAAATTAAACTTTTTCTCAATAGTATTTGATAGATTAATGAGAAATTTTTCACTAGATTTTATAATATTAATTTTACCAATTATTTGATTATTTTGTATTTGAAAATCTATATCCAATCCATTAGGAATATTCTCAAATTTAACATCCTCACCAATTATAATTGAACAAATATTTTTCTCAGAGTTATTCATCATTATGCGTAACCTTCTTTATCAATTCTGTTTGCAAGAGATTTATCTCCAGATTCTATGATTGATCCATTTTGAAAAACATGAACAAAATCTGGCTCAATATATTCAAGCAACCTCAAATAGTGTGTGATTATTATAAATGAGCGATCAGATGATCTGAGTTGATTTACAGCTTCTGATGTACTTTTTAAAGCATCCACATCAAGTCCAGAATCAGTTTCATCCATGATAACTAATTTAGGGTTTAAAAGATCCAGTTGCAGTACTTCATTCTTCTTTTTTTCCCCACCTGAAAAGCCAGCGTTAACAAAGCGTGAGTGCATATCCATTGGTATATTTAATCTTGCTGATTTATCATTTAATAGTTTCAAAAAATCTCCAGCTTCAATAAGATTTTCTCCACGGTGTTTTCTATGAACATTAACTATTTGCTTTAAATATGAAGCGTTAGTTACTCCTGGTAACTCTATAGGATATTGAAAGGCTAAAAAAAGACCTGATAAAGATCTCTCTGAAGGATCCATCTCAAGCAAATCTTTCTCATTAAAATTAACATTACCTGAAATTATTTCATAGTTTGGATTTCCCGCTAATGTATGAGCAATTGTACTTTTTCCTGATCCATTTGGACCCATTATTGCATGAACTTCGCCTTTACCAACATTTAGAGATAAATTCTTAAGTATTTGTTTTTCTTCTACAGAAACATTTAAGTTTTTTATATCAAGCATAATTATCCGATACTTCCTTCAAGACTAATATTTACTAGCTTCTGGGCCTCGACTGCAAACTCCATAGGAAGCTTTTGTAAGACTTCTTTGCAAAAACCATTCACTATTAAACCTTGCGCATCTTCTGCACTCATACCTCTTTGCATAACGTAAAATAACTGGTCATCACTTATTTTTGATGTAGTTGCCTCGTGTTCAATTGAAGAGTCATTTGAACTGTTCTCTGTCAATGGAATCGTATGAGCGCTACATCTGTCACCAACAAGGAGGGAGTCGCACTGTGTAAAATTTTTAGCGTTTTTAGCTTTTCTATGGAAATTTACGAGTCCTCTATAAGTGTTAGAAGATTTACCTGCAGATATACCTTTTGAAATTATTCTACTTTTAGTGTTTTTACCAAGGTGTATCATTTTAGTGCCTGTATCAGCTTGCTGAAAATTATTTGTTATCGCTACAGAGTAAAATTCTCCACTTGAGTTGTCCCCCTTTAAGATACAACTTGGATATTTCCAGGTAATTGCTGAACCAGTTTCAACTTGAGTCCAAGAAATTTTAGAATTGTCCCCTTTGCAAAGACCTCTTTTAGTAACAAAATTATATATGCCACCGACACCATTTTCATCACCTGGATACCAATTTTGGACAGTTGAATATTTTATTTCTGCATTCTTCAGGGCTATAAGTTCAACATTAGCTGCATGAAGCTGATTTTCATCTCGCATTGGAGCAGTACAACCCTCTAAATAGCTCACATAGCTATCTTCGTCTGCAATAATCAATGTTCTCTCAAACTGTCCTGTTTCTGATGCATTAATTCTAAAATATGTAGATAGCTCCATAGGGCATCTGACACCCTTTGGAATATAAACAAAAGACCCATCACTGAACACGGCTGAATTTAACGTAGCATAATAATGATCTGTCACAGGAATAACGCTTCCTAAATATTTTTTAACTAGTTCAGGATGTTTTTTAACAGCTTCAGAAATTGGACAAAAAATAACCCCAATCTCATCTAATTTATCTTTAAAAGTAGTGGCAACTGAAACACTATCAAATACAGCATCAACAGCAACACCAGCTAATACTTTCTGTTCTTTTAGTGGAATACCAAGTTTTTCATAAGTTTCTAGTAACTTAGGATCAACTTCATCAAGTGATTTTGGTTTTTCTTTGAAATTTTTTGGAGATGCATAGTAATAAAGATCTTGAAAATCAATATCGTCAAATTTAGCTTTTACCCATTTTGGAGGACTCATATGTTGAAGTCTTTCATATGCTTTAAGTCTCCATTCAAGCATCCATTCCGGCTCTTCTTTTTTCTTAGAAATTAATTTAATTATATCTTTATTTAAGCCTTTAGGAATTTTTTCACTTTCAATGTCAGTAACAAAACCATACTTATACTTATCTTGCTTAAAATTATCTTTATTTACTTTGTTCATTACTGACTTAATCCTAAAAAGTTGTTCTCTTTACTTAGTGCAATATCTGATAAAGCAACTGAGTCTAAATAATTTTCGATAAGTACCTCCAGATCCTCTAGAAAATGATGAGTGGTGCATTTTTCATTTTTTCCAGTACAAAACTTTGACGGGTCATTACTACATCCTGTTGCTTTAATATTTTCCTCAACACCATTGATGATTTCAGAAATCTTTATCTTATTGGGCGCTTTCGATAAGTTATATCCACCACCAGGGCCTTTGATACTGAATACTAAATTTGATTTTTTTAACTTATTAAATATCTGCTCTAGATAAGATAAAGAAATATTTTGCCTCATCGAAATATCAGTTAAATTACATGGTTTATTAGAGCTATTCTTAGCTAAATCTACCATTGCTTGAACAGCGTACCTACTTTTAGTGCTCAATTTCATTACTAATCTCTCAATCTTTCTTCTAATTTGGATAATCGCTCTTTTAAAAGTTCATTATCTTGCTCTAATTTTCTTACTCTTGCTGTTCTACTGTCATCTTCTCCACTCACTCCATAAGCCATAAATTCAGTATTGCTTTTTTCACCTGAAACAGTGTATCTAGCTGGATTACCAACTACACTTTTATTCGTTTCAATATCTTTAGTTACGACAGAGTTTGACCCTACTTTAGCATTTTCACCAATCATGATTGGTCCAAGTATTTGTGCTCCAGACCCTATAATTACATTGTCACAAATCGTTGGGTGTCTTTTTTTGTCCTTTTGACTTTCGCTATTTTCACTTGGAGATACTCCTCCCAAAGTCACCCCATGATATAGAGTTACATTTTTTCCAATTTCAGCTGTTTCACCTATAACAATTCCCATTCCATGATCAATAAATAAAAATTTTCCTATTTTTGCAGCAGGATGAATTTCAATTCCAGTCAATAAACGCCCTAAATAAGATATTATTCTAGCTAGGAAACTAAGCTTAATTGACCATAAAAAATTGGATATTTTATAAAAACCAATTGCATGCAATCCTGGAGAGGTAAAAAATGTCTCTAATCGGCTCTTGGCGGCCGGATCTCTCCTATTGTAGGAGTCTATTAGGCTAATAAAATGCAGCATATTAAAAAAAAGTCTTGTGTTTAACGCACCAAATTAGGTATACCAAACAACTGAGTACATATAATACCTTAGTAAAATAGTCAACTATTAGATAATCTCATTCTATGAATAATCAAGTTAAAGAAATCATTTTAAGTGGCCCCGAAGGGAAACTAATAGGAAAATACAAAAAAGGTCAATCGCTCAACCCTCCAATAGCCCTGTTACTTCATCCACATCCATTATATGGAGGCACTATGAACAATCCTATTGTAATAGAACTTTATAATATTTTTGACTCATTTGGCTTTTCAACATTTCGCTTTAATTTCAGGGGTGTTGGCAAAAGTGAGGGAAAGTTTGACAATGGCCTTGGAGAGTTAGCTGATGCAGCGGCTGCCCTTGACTGGCTTCAAAGACAGAATCCAAATGCGAACCAGTGTTGGGTAAGTGGATTTTCATTTGGAGCACTCATGTGCATGCAGCTATTAATGAGAAGGCCTGAGATCACACGCTTCATTAGTATTTCTCCTCAACCAAACTTATATGACTTTAATTTCCTCGCTCCATGTCCAGCTTCTGGAATTATGCTTCATGGAAAAAAAGATGAGCTAGTGCCTGTTGAAGAAACTCAAAGACTTGTGCAGAAATTACAATCTCAAAAAAATATCACTGTTGAATATGAAGAAATAAGTGGAGCTAATCATTTTTATGATAATGAAGTTCATAAACTTAATAAAATACTTTGTTCTTATATTGAGAAAGAACTTAATTCTCGATTTAGATAACTTTACCACCAATTGTTGCTTTTGTAACACCTGTTGTCTGAGGATACGTTATTGGTAATTTTTTTATTTTTCTTATTCCTAGATATGCAAATGCTTGTGCTTCAATAAAGTCTTCATCTATGCCAAGATCTTTTGCCCGTAAAGTGTTAGTGTTGATCTTATCTTTGATGCGTCTCATGAGTTGATCATTCTTTACACCTCCGCCCATACAAATTAAATTATCTACTCTAGATTTGCTATAAATCATGCTTCTTTTTATACACTCAGCAGTAAATTCAACTATTGATGCGCAAGCATCATAATATGATAATTTTAAAAATCCTGACTTATTAAAATAATTTTTATCCAATGACTTTGGTGGATCTTTTTTAAAAAAGCTGTCTTTCATTAAAGAAATAATTAACTTTTTATTAATTTTACCTTTAGAACTGTCAACTCCGTTTTTATCATAAAACTTTTTTTTCTTATGAAAGACATAATCATTTAAAATTGCCATTCCTGGCCCCACATCAAAGGCGCTAATTATTTTATTATTTTCAATAATTGTAATATTAGAAACACCTCCAATATTTAAAAAAGCATTAGTTCCACTTAATGAAAGATTATTATTCATTAATTTATGAAAAACTGGCACTAAAGGTGCCCCCTGTCCTCCATACTTAAGGTCGTTTTGTCTAAAGTCATAAACAATGAGAGAATTAAATTCTGATTTAATCAATTCAGCGTTACATAATTGAATTGAAATTTTTTTATAGGGATCGTGAAATATTGTCTGACCATGCAGAGAAATTAGATCAATTTTTGAGTGATTAGATTTCTTAAATTTTTTAATAGCATCAATATAAGACTTGGTAACTCTGTCCTGTATTTGAATTATTCGAGATGAATAAATACTCAATTTATTTATATTGTTCGTAAGATCATTGAGATCTTTTACTAAATCACTGTTGTATTTGATATACATAGAACTCAAAACATCAAATTTACTTATACCATTACTCTGAATCAGAGAAAGATCGATACCATCATTTGATGTTCCACTCATAATTCCAAGAGATAAATATCTGTTTTTTTTCATAAATATAGAATTTCTGAGTTTATATATTTAATACATAGTATATTAATATTACTTATATGACACTAATTGAAGAGCTCAAACAACGTGGCTTTATACATCAATGTACAAATGAAAAAGCATTAAGTGATATGCTGAATTCCGAGTCAATCAAATTTTATATTGGATTTGATTGTACAGCAAAATCTCTACATGTTGGTAGTCTAATCCAAATAATGATCATGCGTTTATTTCAAAAATATGGACATCATCCTATTGTTTTGATTGGCAAGGGGACAACTAAAATTGGTGATCCATCAGGAAAAGATGAAACGAGAAAAATTCTTTCCTCAAAAGATATAGATATCAATGCCTCAAATTTAGAAAAAGTATTTAATAAATTTCTTAATTTCCAATCAAACAATAAGGCAATTCTAAGTGATAATTCTTTATGGCTTAATAAGCTAAATTATATAAATTTTTTAAGAGACTATGGAAAACATTTTACAATTAACAAGATGTTATCATTTGATAGTGTTAAAATAAGACTAGAAAGAGAACAGTCACTTAGTTTTGTTGAGTTTAACTATATGATTTTTCAGGCTTATGATTTCTTTGAGCTTAATGAAAGAAATGAATGTATTTTACAAATAGGAGGTTCAGATCAGTGGGGAAATATCGTAAATGGTATTGAATTAATACGAAGATCAATTGGAAAAGAGTCTTTTGGTTTAACAACTCCTCTACTTACAAATGCAAACGGAGATAAAATGGGTAAAACTGCAGATGGTGCCATTTGGTTAAATGAAGAGTTTTTTTCTTCATATGATTATTGGCAGTTCTGGAGAAATATAGATGATCGAGATGTCTTTCGTTTTTTAAAACTATTTACTGATCTTCCACTAGATGAAATTAAAAAAATAGAAAGTGACTCAAAGGACGATATTAATTTAGCAAAAATTATTTTAGCAAACCATGCAACCACTCTTCTTCATGGAAAAGATGCAGCAAGTAAAGCTAAAAAAACTGCTCAAGACACATTTAGTGGCAACATTATTTCTGAGAACCTCCCAAAAATTTCTTTGTTAGAAAAAGAATTTAAACAACCTGTATATATCTATGATCTGATCGTTAAAATTGGGTTTTCTAATTCAAAATCTGAAGCTAGAAAACTTATTCGAGGACATGGAGTTAAACTAAATCAATCTGTAGTTAAAGATGAACTCGATGAACTTTTATTAGAAGATGTTTCAGATAATAAGGCCATGATTAGCGTAGGTAAGAAAAAACACTTTATAGTTGAGGTTAATCAATAGTTTCTAAATATTCAGAAGCTCTTTCTAAGATTTGAGGCTTGGCTATTGAAAGAGGGTTTGATGTAACCTCAGGATCAGATGAATCTCCTTTCATTTCAAATTCAAAAGCAAACAATCCCTCACCTTCTTCACCAACCAACAAATCGCCAATTATAGGAACTTTTTTTAAAAGCATGTTTATTAAATGGATAGGACTAATTTCACCCTCAAAATTTAAACTTTTATCTTTTCTGTTGATGTCTCCTTTCATCACAAGTCCTATGCTGTCGCTTACACCAAACATTTCAATCTTTGAAAAAGTGTAAGGATCTTCAAAGTAGGTCACTTCGCCATTTAAAAAGCTAATACCTTCTTCATCTTCAATTAAGTTAGAAATTCCTGATAAAGATGGAAGTGTTAAGAGTTTTAGGGCGGCAGGCGTATTAATTAAAGTGAATTCATTTAATCTTATTTCATTAAAAGATTTCTCTGAGTATGAATCCCTTGTTGAATTAATATTAACATCGCCTTTACTTAAAATTTTCTTAAATGGATGATTTTCACCAATAAATGAAATTATATTTGTTGATTTAATAAGACTTTTGTCGGTTTTTTCATCTTTTACTCTTAAGTAATATAAATCATGTCCATTAGAAACCGCCTGCCCTTTTGCTCGAAGTTTCTCTCGTTTCTGATTAATCGACATTAAAAAGTTATTTACGGATACAGATCCTTCTAAGATTGCAGTTTTTACATCTATTTCATAATTTTCCTCATCAAAGAAAAATTTAGTTTTCTTCTTTCTTTCTACTTTTAATGCAGAAAGGTCAATCAAATCACCTGTAACTTTTCCATTAAAGACACTTTTATGAATGTTGCCCGATAAAGCTAGATTCAAATTGCTAAAATTATTTAATAATAATTCTGAGACAATTATATTTCTATCCTGTGTCACCTCTATATCACTATTTATATAAATATTATCGTTACTTCTTAATTTGATCTTTAGGGATTCATTCATCTCTGCATCAAAGTATAATTCTAAATTCTCACTTTTTGATTTTGTGAAATTAAATGGACGATAAAATATATCTAAATTATCTAATAAAATTTTTCCTGATGATTTAAATTTTTCAAAAGATAAATCCTCGATATTAAGATTAAAAATGACTGAAGCAGATCCAATAATTTTAGATGGGTTATTTTTTAAATTTGATTTTAAATTAATGTTAATATTATTTTCTGCCGTTATCTCTAAATCAGAAATTGCTTCAATAAATGGTTTTTCAAAATAATTTGAAGCGTTAAAACTAAAATTCAGGCTTTTTGTTTCTACTGGATTATTCTTTAGTATTCTCTTAAATGAATGAAAGGATTTATTATCAGTATTCATGTCCATAGAGTCGAATAATTTAGACAATTTATATGAGCCATTAGTTTTAATATTAAAATCTGCTGTATTTAAATTTTTACTCAGTATTATCTGAGATCCATTCAAATTGAGATCTCCGTTTGTGAATAATTTAAAATGAATCTTATTGTATTTTTCAGAGAGTGAAGCCTCAACATTTACAGCGGCAACTCCAAGGTTACCTCCAAATCCAATAGCTTCGCCCAGATTTAATGTGTGTCCCAAATCAGGCAATAAATAACCAAAATTAACTATGCCTGATAAACTTATTATTAAATTATTTTGCGAATATCTTTTGCTCAAATCTATTTCATCTTCAATAGTTATATGAGTCCAACTTTCAAATGACTCTAGTTCACTAGGAAGATGAAAAGGCGTAATTAATTCTAAGTTTTGATTTAAAGATTTAATATTGGCCTTAATTTCGAAAGTATCATTTATAAAAATTTTATTTTTATTTTTAATAATTAAATTTGAAGTATTTACTAAATATAAATCAGGTCCAAGTATTTTATGAAAAATAATCTCTTGATTATTGTCATTTGCAATAATATTGAAGGCAAATTCATAACTATAATTATTAGAAAAATCTACAATAGTTTCAATATATAAATTCTGTTCTGTGAAAAGTAATTCTTTTAACTTGAAATCAATTATAGAGCTATCAATTGTAATTTTATTTTTGAAAAAATCTGTTTTGAGATCAATGTTATCAATCTTTAAATAAATACCTTTATCATTATTATATTTTAGGTTGATACCACTTATATTTCCTACATTAATTTTAGAATTAATTTCAATTCTTTCTATTATTTGCTGTTTAAAATAATCGAGTGGCAGGCCCTTATTAAATAGTAAATAAAAGCTATATGAAGAAAATAAAATAAAAGTTAATAAAAAAATTAAGATCAAATATTTAATTATTTTATTCATGTTAATTTTTAAAATTTGACTTTATAAGCTTATCAATATCACCATCTAAAACCGCATCAGGGTCAGGATCTTCAAAATTACTTCTTAAATCTTTTACCATGCGATATGGATGAAGAACATAAGATCTTATTTGGTTGCCCCACCCAATCTCTGTTTTCTGATCTTCACTGGCTTTTCTTTCATCTTCTACTTTTTTTATCTCCAGTTCATATAATTTAGATTTAAGTAGATTCATTGCTGTTGCTTTATTTTTGTGCTGAGATCTTTCATTTTGACATTGAACTACAATATTGGTTGGTAAGTGAGTAATTCTTATTGCGCTATCAGTTGTGTTAACATGCTGCCCTCCTGCCCCAGATGCTCTAAATGTATCAATACGTAAGTCTTTATCTAAAATTTCTATTTGAATGTCATCATCAACATGAGGTGAAATCCAAACACTTGAAAAACTTGTATGACGTCTTGAATTTGAGTCAAACGGCGAGATTCTTACAAGTCTATGTATACCAGACTCTTTTTTTAAGTATCCAAATGCATAGTTACCTTCAATTAAAGCGGTACAAGATTTAATGCCAGCCTCATCTCCTATTGCTTCATGAATTAATTTAAATTTAAAATTATTTTTTTCTGCCCATCTCAAATACATTCTTGTCAACATCTGAGCCCAATCTTGACTTTCGGTTCCTCCGGCACCTGCATGAATTTCTACATAACAACTCTTATCATCTGCCTTGCCATTAAATTGTAATTTAAATTCTTTATCCTCGAGAATTGAAACAAATTCATGGAGCTCAATCTGACATGAGTTAAGAACTTCAGTATCATTTTCAATTACAGCTAATTCGAATAATTCCTTGATATCAGAATATCTGTTTCCAAATTCACTAATTTTTTTTAAGTTGCCCTCTAACTCAGATAATTGCTGCATTACTTTTTTTGCACGATCTGTATTAGACCAGAAATCATCTTGTTCACTTTTAAGCTTTAGCTCTTTAATTTGATTTTCAGAATCTTCTGTGTCAAAGGTGCCTCCTGATAGAGTCTAGTTTATCAGAGGCAAGAGTTAATAAGTTTTTAATATCTGTTTCCATATCATCAATAAATTACAAATTCGTCACTACCCACTGTTTCATCAATTTGGATAATCTGAAATCCATCTTTACCAACTAGTGTTTTTTTATTGGATAATAATTTATCATTTTTTCGATAAGCTTCATAGATAGTTTTACTGTTAATTTGATTCGATTTAATTTCTCCAGTATCAATATCAGTTCTGATCAACTCTATGCCTTGAGGAATTTTGAATGGTATATTTCTTTTATCCAAATAATAATTTGAAATAAATTCTTTGAAAATTGGCACCGCTACTGAGGAACCGGTTTCTGTCTTTCCAAGGCTTGATGGCTTATCAAAGCCCGCATAGACACCTACTATTATATCTGACGTAAACCCAATAAACCATGCATCGGTATTGCTGTTAGTCGTTCCTGTTTTACCAGCTATCTCTAATCCATTTATTTTAGTTCTTCGTCCAGTTCCTCTTTCTACTGCTCCTTGTAGCATGGAAACAATTTGAAAACTTTCAACAGAGTTAAAAATTTGTTTAAACGAACTTTTGAATTGGGGGTTTGGCGCTTCAGACAAAAAAGGCTGTTGACACAATGCACATTCTCCAAAATTAAATTTGTAAACATTTTTTCCTCTTCTATCTTGTATTCTATCGATCATTACAGGCTCAACCTTTAGCCCACCATTAGCAAATGATGAATAAGCAGACGTTAAATTTAACAAGGTCGTTTCACCTGCGCCCAATGACATTGAGAGCACTTCTGGCATATTATTCATAATTCCTGATCTATCAGCAATCTCACTGACTTTATTCATGCCTAAGTATTGAGCGATTCTTATTGTCATTAAATTTCTTGAATTCTCAATTCCTTTTCGCAAAGGTGTTGGTCCATAAAACTTCTTTCCATAATTTTCTGGCTTCCACTTGCCGAGTTTTTCGCCTTGATCAACTACAAATGGAGCATCTAAGATTAATGAGTTTGGTTTAAGTCCATTTTCTAGAGCTGATAGATAAACAAATGGCTTGAAAGCCGATCCTGGTTGACGTTTTGCTTGAGAGGCCCTATTAAAATTACTCAATTTAAAATCAAAACCTCCCGATAAGGCTAGTACACGACCTGAATAAGGATCCATTACAACAATTGCACCATTTATTTTTGGTATCTGTTCAAGTATGAGGCGATTTTCTTTATCTATGGATATATAAATAAGATCATTAACATTAAAAACATCATTGGGATTGTTTATCTTAGGGCCAATGTAATAATCTGAAATATATTTCCTAGCCCATCTATATTCATCAATTGATAAAATTGCATCATTATCAAAAAATTTTAATTTTGAGTTATCTATTTCAACAACAACATCTTTACCTGCAAAACTCTGAACTCTTGCAAATAAATAATCCTCAGGAATCTTAAAATTTTTTTTTGCATAATCTAACCAATTATCTTGATCATAATTAGCGATTACTCCTCTGTATCCATGTCTTTTATCATACCTTTTTAAACCTTTTTGAAGTGACTTAATTGCCATTGATTGAGACTCAGTATCTAAAGAAGTTCTTATCGATAATCCTCCTCCATAGAGATCAGCTTCATCAAACAAATCTATAACTCTTCTTCTAATTTCTTCTAAATAGTAATCAGATGTAAATTTGGATGCATATCTTTTTATATTATGGTCAATTGGTTTTTGGACTTCTAACTCATATATATCTTGTTTGATAAAATCATTTTTCAACATCTTTGCCAAAACCCAATTTCTTCTGTTTAAAGCTATTTCATAATTCCTAACAGGATGATAGTTATTAGGAGCTTTAGGAAGAGCCGCAAGATAAGCAGAGTCAGAAATACTTAATTCATGTAAATTTTTTGAAAAATACCTATTTGATGCTGCTCCTACACCATATGCTCCTGACCCAAGATAAATTTGATTTAGATATAATTCTAAAATTCTATTTTTCTCAAGAGCGCTTTCAATCTTTATAGCCAGTAAGGCTTCTTTAATCTTTCTCGATAGTGCAAGCTCATCACTAAAAAAAAAGTTTTTTGCAACTTGCTGAGTTATTGTTGATGCTCCCTGTGGTCTTTTATTGGTAAATATATTAGCGGTATTATTAATTGCCGCTCGTAAGATCCCCATCAAATCAACTCCATAATGAGTATAAAAATTTTTATCTTCAGCTGCAATGAAAGCTAATTTTACATTTTCTGGAATATCTTCAATTGGAATAAATATTCTATACTCCCGCGAAAATTCTCTTATTAATTTTCCATCTGCAGCATGAACTCGAGACATAACATTAGGCTTATAGTTTTCTAAGCTCTCATAGTTAGGAAGAAGATTCAAAAAATAAACAATCGTCACAGTAAAACATATTGCTAGGAATATGGATGAATATATTGCTGACTTTAGTAACTTAATAATCATTTTAAAAAAATTCTCATAAAATTATGGCCTGTATGTGTTGAAGACATTCAAAAAAGGCTGGTTTTTCATACAATCTGATCAACATTATTTTTAAGTTATTGATATCTCATGCAATACGTATATAAAAAAATATCATATTCGTTTTAAAAAAACACCAAAAGTAATGATTAAAATTTATCAACAAAAATATTCGTATTCTGGAGAGCTAAGTACTCTCATTTTGAAAGGTTTAAAAAAATGTCAACTCAACTACTTATTGATGGATCACATAAAGATCAAGTACAAGTCGCTCTTGTTGAAGATCAAAAAATTAAGGATTTTGAATTTGAATCAAAATCTAAGAAGCATTTAAAAGGAAATATATATTTAGGCAAAGTCACTAGAATAGAAGCCTCGTTACAGGCAGCTTTTATAGATATTGGCTTTGAAAAAAATGGCTTTTTAGCATTTGGTGAAATTCATCCAAACTATTTTCAAATTCCAATAGCAGATAAAGAGGCTTTAATTGAAGCGGAGGCACAGGCTGAAATTGATCATGATGATGATGATGATGATAATGAACTTAAAAATGAAGTAAGTGAAAATAGTCTAAATAATGAGGAAGAATCAAAAGATACAGGTGAAACAGAAGCTACACTGAAAAATAACGAAACAGAATCAAATTCAGACCAGGAAAACAATGAAAGCGATAATGAAGAGCTTGTTAATACTGAGATTAAAAAAGAAGATACTTCAACTAAGAAAAAAAGAGCTTCAAAACCATCGCTGAGAAGAAGGTTATTTAGATCGTATAAAATTCAAGAAGTTATTAAAACAGGTCAACTAATCCTTGTTCAAGTAGTAAAGGAAGAAAGAGGAAATAAGGGTGCGGCTGTTACATCTTATATTTCCCTTGCAGGTAAATACTCTGTGTTAATGCCAAATTCTACGAAAACTAAAGGTATTTCTAGAAAGATATCTACTACTGATGATCGAAATAAATTAAAAAAAATAATAGATGACTTAAAAGTCCCAAGTGAAATGGGGCTTATTATTAGAACCGCAGGTTTAAATAAAACAAAAAATGAAATTAAACGAGATTATACCTCTTTGTTTAAACTGTGGAATACAATCATTGAAGAAACTAAAAAGTCCATAGCTCCGGCACTGATACATGAAGAGGGGAATTTATTAAGACGCGTAATAAGAGATATTTACACAAAAGAAATGAAAGATGTACTTGTTGAAGGATCAGAGGCCTACAAAGAGACAAAAAAATATATGTCTCAGATCATGCCCAGCTGCTCAAAATTTGTTAAATCATATAAAAATAAAACTCCTCTATTTTCAAAGCACAATGTTGATAAAGAAATATCAAAGATGTTTGAATCTGAAGTAAAGCTTAGATCTGGTGGATATTTAGTCATTAATCCAACCGAGGCTTTAGTTGCAATTGATGTTAATTCAGGAAGCGCAATTAAAGAGAGGAATATTGAAAAAACTGCACTGAAAACGAACATGGAGGCTGCAGAAGAAATAGGAAAACAAATAAAGATTAGAGATTTGTCAGGCTTAATCGTAATTGATTTTATTGATATGTATGAAATGCGCAATAACAGAAATGTAGAAAAAAAATTAAAAGAGTCAGTAAGGACTGATAGAGCTAGAATACAAGTTGGCAGGATTAGCCAATTTGGTTTACTTGAAATGTCTCGCCAAAGATTAAGGCAAAGCTTCATTGAATGGAGATCATCTCTTTCAATTAACTCTTCGGCATTAAAGGCAATATATTTGTTAAAAAGTCATCTAAATTCATTAGACAAAAAAATTAATAAGGCTGAAATTGAATTAAACAAATCTGTAAAAGATTATATTAATGATAATTTATCTGAAGATATTGAGTCATTTAAGAAAAATGGCTTAGAAATAATGTTAAAAGAAAATACAAGTCTTGAAAATGACGAAATAAAAATCATTAAAAATAATCAAAAATCTAATAAGAAAAAATCAACCAGTAAAAAGAAGAAAAAGGCTAATACTACTGAGTCAACAAAGATAAAGAAAAAGAAAGATACCCAGACTAAGAAAAAAATATCAAAGAAGGTTAAATTATCTGAGAAAAAAGAATCTGATAATTATAGAGAACAAGCTAAGCCAATGATTAATGAAGTTGCAGAAATCGCTCCATTAAAAGAAATAACAAACAAAAAAACAGGGTGGTGGTCTAAGTAAATAAAGATAATGTTTAAAAATATTTTATATTCTATATTTATTTTACTTTTAATCAGTCAAAAATCTTTTTCGTTAGAACTCATAAGAGACACCGAACTAGAATCATTTACAAAAGATATTTTATATAAATTAACAGTTGGAACCGATATTGATCCAAAAGAGGTAAAAATACACTTCATAAATAACAGAGATATCAATGCTTTCGTTATAAATAGCAAAGATATGTTTATTAACACTGGACTTATTACTGCCTCCGATAATTATCTTGAATTAGTATCCGTTATTGCTCATGAGCTGTCTCATATGACAGGATTTCATGTTTCTAGAACTAAATCTGAAATAGCAAGACTTTCTAAAAAAGCGTTACCTGTTTATATGCTTGGTATTTTTGGTGCTTTAACTGGGTCAGCTGACACGGCAATAGCATCTATGATGGTTGGGACGGCAAGTGTTGAAGGAGGGTACTTATCTTACAGCAGAATTCAGGAGTCATCAGCTGATCAAGGGGCAATAAGACTAATGTGTCAAAACTCAATCAACGCGAGAGGGCTTATAAGTTTCTTTGAAAAATTAGAAAAAGCAGAAAATTCTCTTATCAATTTTAGCCCATATAATCAAACACACCCCATGACCAAAGAAAGGTATGAATTTGCCAAAAATTCTCTGGCTAAATACAATGGTTGCAACTATGAAAAAGATCCCATTCTAGAAAAAAAATTTAACTTATTAAAAGCAAAATTGATTGGATATACATATCCTCCAAGAGAAGTAAAAGCTTTATATGATGTAACTAGTATTGAAGGGCGTTATGCTCTCTCTGTGTCATCTCATTACAACGAATTTTCAGATAAGCCAATTATCTTAATGGAGCAATTAATAAATGAGGGTACAAACAATCCATTTTTTTATGAACTATTGGCAGAAATCTTATTTTCAAGAAACGATTTTAATGGCGCCATTGATAAACAAAAACTCTCTCTGAAGCATTTTCAAGGAGAAAGTGATTTATTATACATGTTGATGGGCAACTATCTCAAGCATGATAAAAAACTTCGTGATGAAGCTATAAAGTATATCAAGTCTTCTCTTAGAATTAATGATAGTAATACTTATTCATGGTTTTTGCTTGCTGACTTATATTCTGAATATGATCTACCAAGAGCTCATTATGCTACAGCTGAGAGGTATTTTTTACTTGGAGATTACCCCATGTCCTATAAATTCACTGTAAAAAGCCTAAAAGAGATTGAAAAAAATACTCCTGAATGGTATCGAGCTAATGATTTATTAAATATAATGACAAGAAAAAAAGAAGAAGAGAAAGAATCAGAAAATTAGAACATAATGAGTCAAAAAATTATAATAATAAACGGTCCAAACCTAAATTTACTTGGAACAAGGGAACCTGAAATTTATGGTAATGAAAGTCTTGAGGATTTAAGGTCTATTGTTAATTCTCATATAGAAAAAAACTTTCCTAACTTAAGTGTAGATTTTTATCAGTCGAATACTGAGGGAGAAATTGTTAATAAAATACAAGATTCAGCAGGCTTAAATGGTATCATTATTAATGCTGGAGGTTTATCACATTCTTCAATATCAATTCTTGACGCCCTGCTCTCTACAAAAATACCAAAAATAGAAGTTCATATTTCTAATCTATTTTCTAGAGAAGAATTTCGACAAAATTCATATGTAAGTAAAGGTGTAGATGGTTTTGTATGTGGCTTTGGTATCAACGGCTATTTACTTGCTATTGATGGGATCTCTAAATTAATATAGAACACTGATATATGACCTCAAAAAACAAAAAGATAATAGATAAAAAGCCAATTGAAGATCTTTCAATACTGCTTGATGAATTAAACTTAACGGAGATCTCTTATCAAGAGGGTGATTTTGCAATAAGTGTTTCTCGTGCTGCAAAGGGTGTTGTATCTAATTCATCTTCTACTAATGCAGTAAATTCGCAGGATCAAGGAAACAATGAAGATGACTATTCTTCAGATCCAAGAGCTATTAAATCACCAATGGTTGGTACTGTTTATTTGCAGCCTGAGCCGGGTGCAAATACATTTGTTAAAGAAGGTGATCAGGTAAAAAATGGTCAGACATTATTAATTATCGAAGCAATGAAGACCATGAATCCTATTGAATCAACTTTGCAAGGAAAAGTATCTAAAATCTTAGTTGAAAATGAGCAGGCAGTTGAGTTTGGTCAACCTCTGATGCTTATAGATTAAATGTTTGACAAGGTATTAATTGCTAATCGTGGTGAGATTGCAGTTAGAATAAACAGGGCATGTCAAGAACTTGGTATCTCAACAGTAGCAGTTCATAGCGAAGCAGACAGAGAATCAATGCATGTAAGAATTGCAGATGAAAGCGTTTGTATTGGTCCAAACCCTGTCAATAAGAGTTACCTTAATGCTCATTCTATAATATCGGCATGTGAAATAACCGGAGCTCAAGCTGTTCATCCTGGATATGGTTTCTTATCTGAAAATGCTGGATTCGCAAAAACACTTCAAGATCATAATTTAAGTTTTATTGGACCAAGCTATAAACATATTGAAATGATGGGAGATAAGATTCAAGCAAAGAAAATTATGACGGAATACGGGGTTCCAACAGTTCCAGGATCTGAGGATATTGTTAAAGATGAAAATCACGCAATAAAAATTTCAAATGAAATTGGTTTTCCTGTTTTATTAAAAGCTAGTGCTGGAGGCGGTGGGCGAGGAATGAAAGTTGTTCATAATGAAAATGAACTCAAAGAAAGCTTGCCTATAATAAAACAAGAGGCATTATCTTTTTTTGGAAGTGATGCAGTGTATGTTGAAAAATTCATTGATTCTCCAAGGCATATAGAAGTTCAAGTTATTTGTGATACTCACGGTAATTACTTACATTTGCATGAAAGAGACTGCTCAATTCAAAGGAGAAATCAGAAGGTTATTGAAGAAGCTCTTGCACCTGAAATAGATGAAACAGAAAAAAATAAACTTTTCGATATTTGTTTAAAAGCTATGAAAAAGATGAACTACGTTGGATTAGGAACACTAGAATTTCTCTATGAAAAAGGAAATTTTTACTTCATGGAAATGAATACAAGGCTTCAAGTTGAGCATCCAATAACTGAAATGCTAACTCGGATTGACTTAGTAAGGGAACAAATTTGTGTTGCCGCTGGTGAAAAAATTATTTTTTCTCAAGAAAATGTTAAACCACTTGGTCATTCCATTGAATGTAGGATTAATGCGGAAAGTCCCAAGGATTTTAAGCCATCTGCTGGATCTATAAAAATGTATCATCCACCTGCGGGGAATGGAATACGACTGGATACATTTATTTATTCTGGATACAAAGTCCCACATTATTACGACAATTTACTTGCAAAGCTTATTGTTACAGGAAGAACAAGAAATCATGCTATTAAAAGGGCATTAAGAGCGTTAAATGAAATGATCATTGATGGTATTGAAACAAATATTGATCTTCATAAAAAAATTCTTTCATCAAAAGATTTTAAAAAAGGAGCAGTTTCTATTAAGTGGCTTGAAGATAATATAGCCTCTTTATAAACTCTTATGTGCAATCGTTTACCCAAATATCATAAAGAGGATGCTCTAACGACGATACTGACGGAAGCGTTTTAAGCATCCACCCTGCAAATAATTTATCATTATTTTTTTTATCATATATATTTAGATATACTGAAACTTCTGGTCTTTCATCTGGATCATTAATCTTACAATAAATTGGATATATTCTTAACTCATCGTGAAAATAGTTTTCTTTCAAATGAAGCTTAACTTGCAAAACGTTAGCTGTTATCTTATTTAATATACTGATAATTACAAAATCAACATCATCAATTTCTAAAGATTCCTGCTTTATCTGACTCTCATCAATTATTATATTCAAATCTTCATCAAAAACCTCTTCATATGATGGCGATATCTCATCAAAGTTTAAAAGTGGACTGATCTGAACTTCTTCTGAGTTAACTGAGAGAGTTAAAAGAAAAAATACTAAAAGAAATAAAAAATTAAATTTAGTTGCCAGGTTTCCACTTTTCATAGTCTAGATCTTTATCAGACTTCTTTCTGTTAAAACTTGATGATTTAGGTGAATATGCATTAGTGGTTCCTGTTTGATTTGGAGTATGATCTAATTGCCAATCATACCTATCATTTTCTTCTGATGGCACATGATCAGATGTGAATCTTAACCAATTATTCCATTCTGGCGTTACTTTTGAGGCATCAATTTCACCATGATAAACAACCCATCTGCGAGAGTCTTTTTTATTCGAATAATAGCGATTCCTATATTGATCCTCAGCTACAAATTGACCATTTAAATATGTCCATAATCTAACACCTAGAGTCTGGCCATTCCACCATGTAAATATTTCTTTTAGCATTAATAAGTTTGTTTAATTTGAATACACAGTTTTTTCAACAGTTTTGCAGTCATAACTATCCTATAAATAGCTGAATTTATTGAATTTATCAAAATTAACCACATATTAAGATACACCATCTTGTATACTATAATATTTTTTATACTACATATTGACTTCATAATTCAAATACTAAATATTAAGACATCTAGAAAGAACTTAATAAATTTCTGGCACTACCGGTCGAAGGTCATCTACTTGCGAGTTAAAATCCTGTGATCAGTTTGATGTTATCTTGATAATATATACAGAAAGAAGATAAATGAAAATACAAAGACATTTTACTGAAGATAATCAATCCCCTTACAGCGGAATAAATTTTAAAAAAGTAACTAGTGAAATTAAAAATCCTGATGGATCGCTAGTATTTAAATTAGAAGATTTAGAAGTTCCTGAGTCTTGGAGTCAGGTTGCAAGTGATATAATTGCCCAGAAATATTTTAGAAAAGCCGGGGTGCCCAATAAGCTAAAAAGAAAAAATGAAAAGTCTGTGCCTTCATGGTTATCTCCGAGAGAAGCTGATGAAGATGCTGAAGACTTATCTTATTCATCTGAAAAAACATCTCAACAGGTATTCGACCGTCTAGCTGGAGCATGGACATATTGGGGCTGGAAGGGAAATTACTTTTCAAGTGAAGATGATGCAAAATCATTTTTTGATGAGGTAAGATTTATGCTTGCCACACAAATGATTGCGCCGAATAGCCCTCAGTGGTTCAATACTGGATTAAACTGGGCTTATGGAATTGATGGTCCATCACAGGGTCACTTTTATGTAGATAATGATACCGGAAAACTAACTCGATCAAACAGTTCATATGAAAGACCGCAGCCACACGCATGTTTCATTCAAAGCATTGATGATGACTTAGTGAATGATGGTGGAATAATGGATCTTTGGGTTCGTGAAGCTAGACTTTTTAAGTATGGCTCTGGAACTGGAACAAACTTTTCAAACTTAAGAGGATCCACGGAGGGGTTGTCAGGTGGTGGTAGATCATCTGGACTAATGAGTTTCTTAAAAATAGGTGATCGCGCAGCTGGAGCGATTAAATCAGGAGGAACGACAAGAAGAGCTGCTAAAATGGTGGTAGTCGATATTGATCACCCCGATATTGAAGAGTTTATTAAATGGAAAGTGACTGAGGAGCAAAAAGTTGCGGCTCTAGTAACAGGATCAAAGATTTGTTCCTCACACCTTAAAAGAATTATGTCTGCTTGTCATAATTGTGAGGCTGATGGAGAGAGTTGTTTTGATCCAAAAATGAATCCTGCTCTTAAAAGGGAAATCTTAGCAGCAAAAAATAATCAAGTTCCAGATAATTATATCCAAAGAATCATTCATTTTGCTAAACAAGGATATAAAAATATTGAATTTGAAACATACAATACTGACTGGGATTCAGAAGCGTATGTAACAGTTTCAGGACAAAACTCGAACAACTCAATAAGAGTAACTGATGACTTTATTCATGCAATTCAGGAAGACAAAGATTGGGATTTGATTAATAGAACTGATGGATCGGTTAATAAGACAATCAAAGCGAGAGATCTTTGGGATCAAGTTGGTTATTCAGCTTGGGCTTGTGCTGACCCTGGTATTCAATTTCATACAACCATAAACGATTGGCACACATGTCCTGAAAGTGGTGAAATCAAGGCTTCGAATCCATGTTCTGAATATATGTTTTTGGACAACACGGCATGTAACCTTGCATCCTTAAACCTTATGACTTTCATGGATGAAAATAAATCACTAGATACTGGCGCTTTCAAGCATGCTGTAAGATTATGGACATTGATTCTAGAGATATCAGTTATGATGGCTCAGTTCCCATCAAAAGAAATTGCTAAACTATCATATGAATATAGAACTCTTGGTCTTGGTTATGCAAATTTAGGTGGCTTTCTCATGTCAAAGGGTGTTCCTTATGATAGCGATGAAGGCCGTTCAATATGTGGAGCTATAACAGCTCTAATGACTGGAATGTCTTATGCAAGTTCAGCTGAAATAGCTTCTGAGCTTGGTCCTTTTCCAGGCTACCAACAAAACTCAAAAAATATGCTTAGAGTAATCAGAAATCACCGTCGTGCTGCATATGGGCATGAGGACGGTTATGAGGAACTGAATATTAACCCTGTTCCACTTATCGTTGAAAATATTAGAGACACTAATCTTGGGATCGAAGCCCAAAAAGCATGGGACTTAGCTTATCAAGAAGGTCAAAAGCATGGATATAGAAATGCTCAAACAACAGTAATTGCACCAACTGGCACCATTGGTTTAGTCATGGATTGTGATACGACTGGAATTGAACCTGATTTTGCAATGGTTAAATTTAAAAAACTTGCAGGAGGTGGATATTTTAAGATTATAAATCAAACTGTACCTAAGGCTTTAAGCGAACTGCAATACACAAATGATGAAGTAAGTGACATCATTAATTACGCTGTTGGGTACGGTACGTTGAAAGATGCCCCAGGTGTCAATCATGTGTCACTGAAGGAAAAAGGTTTTACAGATGAGATCTTGGATGATTTAGAAACAAATTTAGAAAGTGCATTTGATATTAAATTTGCATTTAATGAATTTACTATTGGAAGAGAGTTTTGTCTCAATAGTCTTGGCGTCTCCGAAGAGCAGCTAAGTGACTTTAGTTTTAATATGCTCGGCTTTCTAGGGTTTAGTCCTGATGAAATTGAAGAAGCTAACACCTATTGTTGTGGAACAATGACTCTTGAACAATCACCTCATCTAAAAGATGAGCACTTGAGTGTCTTTGATTGTGCGAATCCTTGTGGACGTATTGGAAAAAGAGCTCTTTCTGTTGAAAGTCACATAAGAATGATGGCTGCAGCTCAACCTTTTATTTCAGGGGCAATCTCTAAAACAATAAATATGCCAAATGACGCTGATGTAGAAGAGTGTAATGAGGCTTATCTGTTATCGTGGAAACTTGGAACTAAAGCAAACGCTCTGTACAGAGATGGATCGAAACTTAGTCAACCACTTGCATCAAAACTTGTTGATGAAGATGATGTTCCAAGTGAAGAGTCTCTAAGTGAACCAGAAAACCTGATTGAAAAAACAATTAATGTTGCTCAAGAAGCTGCTAACTCAATTGTTCATGGCTCAAGAAATAAAGTACCTGATAGAAGAAAAGGATACATACAAAAAGCAATTGTTGGTGGACATAAGGTATATCTACATACCGGTGAATATGAAGATGGATCTTTGGGAGAAATATTTATAGATATGCATAAAGAAGGGGCCTTCTTGAGAAGTCTCATGAATAACTTTGCTATAGCTATATCTATAGGGCTACAGTATGGAGTTCCATTAGAAGAGTATGTTGAGGCTTATACATTCACTAGATTTGATCCAGCGGGTGTTGTTCAAGGTAACAATAGAATTAAAAATGCAACATCAATTCTAGATTATGTATTTAGAGAACTTGCTGTTTCATACTTAGGTAGAAATGATTTAGCACATGCTGATGATACAGATGTAGACTTTGCTCTAGGTACAGGCGCTGACGAAGGCACACTTAAGAATAATGAGATACCTTGGAAATTAGTAAAAAAGATGTCTAGCCAGGGTTTTTTAAGAGGAAAAGGATCTGATAATCTAATGGTTGTAAACTCATCTGAAACGTACTCTGCAGAGGATGCTCATGTTTCTGATCAGCCTCAGGTTTCTGAAGCTGTTATTAGCTCAACAAGTAAGGATGAAAGAATGGATAAGATTAAAAATGCTAGAATGATGGGTTACGAAGGAGACTCATGTCCTGAGTGCGGCTCCTTTACTTTAGTTAGAAATGGTACATGTCTTAAGTGTGATACCTGTGGAGCGACAACAGGCTGCTCTTAATCTTCTTTAATATTTTTTATTAAAGATAGTTCAATTAAAGCTGTTTCAGGAATATCTGCAGGCGCATTCATCATTAAAT
>JAQWTH010000026.1 GCA_029242795.1 Candidatus Pelagibacterales bacterium
GCATGATCATGGTTGTAGACGATGGTTCAATGTAATGAGAGACACTGTTTCTGATGAAATACTTGCAACTTACAAAATGGGTGAGGAAAAACCTAAATCATAATTATGAGTAATCAAAATAGAATATACAAAGGTGGAAGAATCGATAGAGATCTAGCTATTAATTTTAAGTTCAATGGTAAAGAATACATTGGTTATCAAGGAGATACCCTTGCATCTGCATTGTTAGCTAATGATGTTCATTTAATAGGAAGAAGTTTCAAATACCACAGACCAAGAGGAATACTCACTTCTGGCTCTGAAGAGCCAAATGCTCTAGTACAGCTTGGTTTAGGAGCAAGGACTGAGCCTAACATGAGAGCTACTGAAATTGAGATTTATGAAGGCCTTGAGGCCTCTAGTCAAAATTGTTGGCCATCAGTGAATTTTGATATTGGCAGTATCAATAACTTTCTATCAAGAGTTTTTCCTGCTGGTTTTTATTATAAGACTTTTATGTGGCCCCCAAGTCTATGGCTATTCTATGAACACTTTATTCGAAAAGCAGCTGGACTTGGAGTTGCTCCAACAGTCAAGAATCCTGATCGATATGAGCAAAAATTTCACTACTGTGATATCCTTGTAGTAGGAGGTGGCGCCTCAGGGTTAATGTCAGCTCTTGCAGCTGGAAGATCAGGCTGTGATGTTCTACTTATTGATGAAAAGCCTGAGCCAGGAGGATACTTAAGAAATACATCAGCAAAAATTGATAATCTAAATTCAAATGACTGGACAAACGAAATTTTAAAAGAATTGGAGTCTTATGACAATGTTACAATTCTAAATCGAACAGCTGTAATGGGATATTATGACTATAATTATCTCACAGCTCTTCAAAAAGTTACAAATCACTTACCTTATTTATCTGATAAAATGCCGAGGGAGAGATATTGGAGAATAAGAGCTAAAAAAGTTATTTTGGCGCAAGGTGCATTTGAGAGACCTCTTGTATTTTCAGGAAATGATCGGCCGGGAATTATGTTAGCCTCTGCAGCCAGAACATACCTCAATCAATTTGGTGTTTTGCCTGGAAAATCAGTTATCCTTTTCACAAATAATGACCATGCCTATGGAACAGCAATTGACTTTGCAAATAAAGGAGCAAAGGTAACAATTGTAGACAATAGAGAAGATATTCCCTCTGAGTTGAGTGATAGATGTAATAAAGTAAAAATTAAAATTTATCCATCTCATTCAATAATTAATACTCATGGGTACCAAAAGATTAAAAAAGTTGAGATACAAAAAGTTGATCAGGATAATAATGAATTAACTGGCAGTCTAAGAGAAATTGAATGTGATCTTGTTTTAATGTCAGGTGGATGGAATCCTTCGGTTCAATTATTTAGTCAATCAAGAGGTAAGCTTGAATATCATAGTAAATTAAATTCATTCATTCCAAAAGATTTGATTAAAAACCAAAAGGTTGTTGGATGCAATAATGGAAACTTTAATTTATTAGAAGTTTTAAAAAATTCTTATCAAGCAGGTTTGGATTTTGCAACTGAACTCGGGAAGTCTGCAAATAAAAGTTTAGAAATTGAAACTGCATTTGAAGATTTGGAGTTTACCGAAGCGAAGGTTGAACCATATATGATTGGAAAAAAGAAGGTTACTCATGGATCTAAACACTTTGTTGATTTTCAACATGATGTAACAGCAGCTGATATTTTTCTAGCGCAAAGAGAAGGTTATATAAGCGTTGAGCATACTAAGCGATACACGACTACTGGAATGGGAACTGATCAAGGAAAAACGTCAAATGTTAATGCTTTAGCTTTAATGTCACATATTCACAATAAGCCAGTTGACAATATCGGCCATACTACCTTTAGACCGCCTTATTCTCCACAAACAATAGGAGCCATTGCAGGTAGAAATGTTGATCATTTATTTGATCCTGAGAGAAAGACAGCTATTCATCAATGGCATGTTGATAATGGTGCTGAATTTGAAGATGTAGGTCAATGGAAAAGACCACACTACTTTCCTCAAAAAAATGAAAATATTCACGATGCTGTAAATAGAGAATGTAGGGCTGTAAGAAATAGCTTAGGTATTCTTGATGCCTCCACATTAGGTAAAATTGATTTACAGGGACCTGATGTCGCAAAGTTCCTAAACCTTATATATACCAATGCATGGTCAAAGCTTGAGGTAGGTTCTTGTCGTTATGGTTTAATGTGTAATGAGCATGGAATGGTATTTGATGATGGAGTCACAACCAGAATTTCAGAAAATCGATATCATATGACCACAACCACAGGTGGCGCCGCGAGAGTTATGTCATGGTTAGAGGAATTTCTTCAAACTGAGTGGCTTGATATGGAAGTTTTTTGTACTTCTGTTACGGAGCAATGGACTGTTCTCAGTATTTCTGGTCCTAACTCAAGAGAGTTTTTATCAAGTCTTGCTGATGTAGATATTTCAAAGGAAGCCTTTCCTTTCATGAAAATGAAAGAGGGTAAAGTGTGCGGAATTGATGCAAGAATATTTAGAATTAGTTTTACGGGTGAATTGAGTTTTGAAATTAATGTTCCATCTAGATATGGTTTATTCGTTTGGAATGAGTTTATGAAGCACGGAAAAAAATATGATATTACTCCTTATGGCACTGAGTCAATGCATGTCTTAAGAGCAGAAAAAGGCTTTATCATTGTTGGACAAGATACTGATGGCAGTGTTACTCCTAAAGATATAAATATGGATTGGATTGTTTCTAAGAAAAAAGAAGATTTTCTTGGTAAGCGTTCTTTTTCAAGGTCAGATACAAGGCGAATTGATAGAAAACAACTTGTAGGTCTTTTGGTAAATGACAAAAAGACTGTTTTGCCTGAAGGCAGTTATGTTGTTGATGAGGCAAAACCGAGGCCACCAATGGACATGATTGGCCATGTAAGTTCTAGTTATTATAGTCCAACATGTGATCATCCTATTGCTCTTTCGTTAATTAAAAATGGTTTAAACCGTATGGGTGATGTTGTGAAAATTCCACTAATGAGCGGTAAAGTAATCGATGCAACTATCACAGATTCAATATTTTATGATAAGGAAGGGGCTAGAAATAATGAATAATACTAATTCCCCTTTGCAAAGCAAAGATCAAATAAAATCATCCAATATAAATCTTGAATACATGGATTTTATTGGAAAAATAAATTTAAGGATAAGAGATGTCGATACTGATGTTCTAAATAAGGTTTCAGCTTACTTGGGTTATGAGTTACCAAAAAATTCTGGTGAAGTAAGTACAAATGATGAGTCCAGAACAGCATGGCTTGGGCCAAATGAATTTTTAATTCAATGCGCTGAAGACAAAAAAGATAAATTTATTGAAGATCTTAATAGAAATTTAAATGAGTGCTTTTATGCTTTAACGGATGTATCTGATTATTACATTACTATTCGATTGAGTGGAGAAAAAAGCATTGAAGTCTTAGAAAAAGGCTGTCCTTTAAATTTTAAAGAATATTTAAAAAATAAAAATACTTGTGCTCAGTCTTATATATCCAAAGGAACAGTATTAATTGATAGATTATCAGAAGATCAAGTCTTTGATATCTTGATTAGATGGAGTTTTGCAGACTATTTGTGGGATTGGCTTTCAGATTCCTGCTCTGAGTTTACTAACTAGGAGATGGTAGGAAATAAAACTTCACTAGTCAGGGTATTATTGAATGGAATACTAAAAAAGTGTCCTAATTGCAGTAAGGGAAAAATTTTCTCGGGATACTTAAGCATCAATAAATATTGCAGTCATTGCAATGAACACTTATCAATTTACCGAACAGATGATTTTGGACCATGGTTATCAATAGTATTAGCTGGCCACATCGTAGTTCCTCTTGTATTAAGTGCTGAACAAACTTTTGCTCCATCTTTATGGCTTCAGGCTCTTCTGTGGATACCTTTTTCATTGCTTGTAGTATTATATCTGCTTCCCATATCAAAAAGCATATGTCTTGCAATTATGTGGCGATTAAAAATGAAGGATCAAGAAATAGATGATCATGTTTAGTAGCGTACTCTTTGATTTTTAAATTTAAGGTCATATATATTCAATATGAGAATTGCAATTATAGGCACAGGAATATCTGCACTTTCAACTGCTTTCTATTTAAATAAAAAGATCGATATCGATTTATATGACTCTGAAGACCGACTTGGTGGCCATACTGATACTCATTTAATAAACTTAAGAAATAAAGAAATTCGAGTTGATACTGGCTTTATAGTTTGCAATGATCGAAATTATAAGAATTTTTTTCAGTTAATAAATGAATGTAAGGTTAGTTTAAATGAGTCTGATATGTCCTATAGCTCATCAATTGATAATAAAACTTGGTGCTCTAATGATTTTTTTAAACCTAGTTATTATTTGTCTTATTTTAATATCAAATTTTTATTTAATATTCTTAAGTTTAATAAGCTTGGAAAGAAAGATATCAATGATGAATTGCCCATATCTGAATGGCTAAATTTAAATAATTTTTCTAAAAATTTTGCAGAAAATTACATTTATCCTATGTCAGCTGCTATTTGGTCAATGAATCCTAATCAAATAAATGATTTTCCAACAAATCGATTACTTAGTTTTTTTAATAATCATGGTTTATTAGATATTTTTAATCGTCCTAAGTGGTATTCAATTAAAAATGGAAGCTCATCTTATATTAAAAAAATATTAAATAAGACAAGTGTAAAAAGTATTAAATTATCTGAATCTATTACTATTAGAAGAAATGGTAATAAAATTACTATTATAAATAATGACTTAAAAACTGATTATGATTATGTCATTTTTACATGTAATACAAAACAGATTAATCAAATTCTAATTGATCAAACTAAAGACGAAACAGAAGCCTATTCATACTTTGAATATTTAGATAATAAAGTTGTACTTCATAATGATACCTCTTTAATGCCTCAAGATAGAGATAAGTGGTCATCTTGGAATTCAGTTAAGAAAGGTAATGATCAATATGTAACTTACTGGATGAACAATCTACAGAAGTTAGACACTAATGAAAATATTTTTGTAACATTGGGAATATTTAATATTTCTAATTCAAATAATATTTTTCGTGCCAAAAAATATGATCATATTGTCTATAAAAAAAGAACTATAATCGGTCAGGAAAAGATTGAAGATTTACAAGGCAAAAATAGACTGTTCTATGCTGGCGCATATTTAGGTTATGGTTTTCATGAGGATGGTGTAAAATCTGGATTAAGAGTTGCTCAAATGATAAACGCTTTAAAAGAATGATAAGAAGCTCCATTTATAATGGTGAGGTTTTGCATAGTAGAAATCATCCAAAAAAACATTCATTTAAATATAAGTATAGGTCACTATTTAATAAAAATATTTATGATTTTAAATTAAAAAAATTTAATAAATTTAAATTTAGTTTTTCATCTTATGATTTTCATGAAGAAATTATTAGTGAGAAAATAATTAAGTGGTTTGAACGATATATAGAAAAAAATACACTATGCTTAGATCATATTTCACTAGATTTACTAAAAACACCAAATTTATTTCTTAGAAGATCTTTTAATCCTGTATGTTTTTGGTTTTTGAAGCAAAATGGCAAAACAATTTCTTACATAGCAGAAGTTACAAATACATTTAAAGAAAAACAGATTTATTATATTCAAAATCAAGGAAAAGAAATTGAAAAAAATTTATGGCTTGAGGCAGATAAGAAAATGTATGTATCTCCTTTTGCTGATAAGGTTGGCAAATATAAATTCCAACTTGATGATCAGTCTTTGACAATCAAAATTAATGAATTTGACCCAAATAATAATCTTGAAATCATTACAAGGCTCTCGGGAACACTAATGAAGTATAATAGGCTTAATTTTTTTTATTTCGTATGTTCTTTATACTTGAATTCACTTTCTGTACTGCCTAAAATTCACTATCAAGCTTTTCATCTTTGGAGAAAAAAGCTTAAAGTATATAGTCATAAAGGGAATGGTTATGCTGAGTAGTATTCTTAAAAAAAATATTGAAAAAGGCTTAGGTAAGATTCAAGTCAATAAAATTCAGGTTACTTATCCAGATAAATCAACTTCAGTCTTTGGAAATTCAGGGTCTACTGTCGATTTAAATATTAACTCTTGGAAAATGCTTTGGCTTGCTATTACTCGAGGGGATATTGGGTTAGCAGAGGGCTATTTTGAAAATCATTGGAGTACAAGTAATCTTCTAGACCTCATGGAGTTCTTTTCTCTAAACGTAGAATATATATCTGAAATTTCAGATGGAAAAAATATTTTTAAAATTTTTACTTATATCTATCATCTTAGAAATAAAAATAGTATTTCTGGAAGTAAGAAAAATATTCTAGCTCATTACGATTTAGGAAATAGTTTTTATCAGAAATGGTTAGACAGTACGATGACTTACTCATCAGCTTTTTTTGATAATAAAAATATGTCATTAGCCGAAGCACAAGAAAATAAATATCAAAGGATAATTGATAAATTAGAACTTAAGCCAGGACAATCAATCCTTGAGATTGGATGTGGTTGGGGTGGTTTTATGGAATATGCATCAAAAAAAGGTTTTAAGGTTAAAGGCATCACTATATCGGATGAGCAGCATAAATTTGCATCTAAGAGGCTTTCAACTGCAGAAAATAACCCTGAAGTAATCTTAAAAGACTACAGATTGATAGAAGGAAAATTTGATGCTGTTGTTTCAATTGAAATGTTTGAAGCTGTAGGAAAAGAATATTGGAATAGCTACTTTAGCAAGGTAAGAGAGGTATTGAAGAAAAACGGCAAAGCACTTATTCAGACAATTACAATTGATGATGCATTATTTGATAAATATGCAAGAACAACAGATTTTATACAAACATATATTTTTCCTGGAGGCTTAATGGCATCAGATGGTGTTTTCAAATCAATGGCTGATAAATTTAAGCTTGAAACCCTAAATACAAAATCATTTGCTCACGACTACGCAAAAACTCTTGAGATATGGTTTCATCAATTTAATGATAATTGGGATGATATTTCAAAGCTTGGTTTTAATGATAGATTTAAAAAACTTTGGGATTTTTATTTAGCCTATTGCAGGGGAGGATTTTTATCTACAAGACTAAGTGTTTCACAATATTTATTTGAAGCAAAGTGATAAAAAAAAGATTCTTAATCACCATCTTACTGATCACTTCTTTCTTTAATATTTCTAATATATTTGCTGATCAAAATGATTCCAGGTTAGATATTCTTTTTCTAAATGTAAAAGATTCTCAAAATGAACTTTCTTCTTCAATTTATATCACAAGTATCTGGAGGATATGGAGTGAGACAAATAATCAAAGTTCTCAGCAATTATATGATCTTGGTAACCAATTATTAAAACAACGTAAATATGAGCAGTCATTAGTGATATTTACTGACCTTATTAATAAAGAGCCTAATTTTGCAGAGGGATGGAATAAAAGAGCAACCCTTCATTTTTTGATGGGTAACTTTAATGAGTCTATTCAAGATATTAATAAAACATTAGCTTTAGAACCTCGTCATTTTGGAGCCTTAGATGGCTTAGGTCAGATACAATTTAAATTAAATAACTTTTATGAATCTATTCAAACTTATGAAAAGTTATTAACAATAGTTCCTCATAGTTCCAGCGCAAAAAAAATGTTAAAACTTATGAATGCACAATTCAT
>JAQWTH010000039.1 GCA_029242795.1 Candidatus Pelagibacterales bacterium
TCTAAATGGTGTTGGTGAAAACTTACAGGATCATTTGGAGACATATGTCCAGTATGAATGCACAAAACCCGTTACTCTTTACAGCTCATTTAATCCTATCAATATGGCACTTATTGGCATGCAGTGGTTTTTATTTAAAAAAGGTATCGCTGCACATTCAAATTTAGAGATTGGTGGCTTCATAAGAACAAATGAAATGGTTGACTATCCAAATATGCAATATCATTTTTTTCCTTCTCTAGTTATTGACCATGGACGTCAAAATCCAAGTTGTCATGCATTCCAAGCTCATGTAGGTCCTATGAGACCTACCAGTAGAGGTTTTGTTAAGCTAAAATCATCAAACCCAATTGACTCACCAAGGATCCAATTTAATTATATGCAAACTGAACACGATCTTAATGAAATGAGAGAGGGAATAAAGATTGCGAGGAATATTTTTCACCAAAAAGCTTTTGATCATTACCGAGGAAAAGAAATTTCCCCAGGAGAGAACATTAACAGTGATGATGGTCTAAATAACTTTATTAGATCAAAAGGAGATACAGCTTATCATCCATCATGTACCTGTAAAATGGGTAATGATGATATGTCAGTTGTTGATCAAAACCTTAAAGTTTATGGTGTCGAAAAACTGAGAGTGGTTGATGCATCAATAATGCCTAACATAGTTTCAGGTAATTTAAATGCCACAACAGTAATGATAGCTGAAAAGGCTTCAGATTTAATACAAAACAAAATAACTGCTGAAAAAGTTAATATAGAATTTTATAAGGCTTCCTAAAATTCAAGTTTAATATTTTTAATTACTTTTCCACTCTCCAAACTTAGTATTTTGACAAATTTCTCTTCATCTAATTCATAAAAAATTGTGAGAGTTTTTCTATTAGAATTAACTGATTTTATCTCTGCTGTATCTGGTACATTTAATTTTATATTTAATTCTCTATTATCAGAGCTTAGGCTATAATTAGGTGAAGATATTCTATAAACAATTGTCGAAATAATAATTATTACGCCAAAGATAATTAAAATACCCATGGTGATAACTGCAATTTTTAAAGATCTTAAATATTTTGGATTATCCTGCATATGAATAAAATGCATCATATTGAAGTAAATGTAAATGACTTGATTGGTGAAAGATTAGATAAATTTATTAGCTTGAAATCAAAAAATCAAAGTAGGTCTAAAATTAAACAATTAATTTTAAATAAAAATATTTTGGTTAATGGGAACCCAAGTGAACCTGATTATAAAATTGCTTTACACGATAAAATCATAATCAATAAAATTGAACTGAATAATACAAAGCTGATTGGTGAGGATATTAAACTTGATATTATATATGAAGATAAGCATCTGATTATAATTAATAAGCCATCTGGCTTGGTAGTACATCCAGGTGCAGGAAATAAAACTGGGACTTTGGTGCAAGCAATTATCCATCATTCAAAAGGAAAACTTTCAGATATTGGCAATAGTGAGCGCCCTGGAATAGTTCATCGAATTGACAAGAATACAAGTGGATTAATCGTTGTTGCAAAAGATAACTCAACTCACGTTCATCTCTCTAAACAATTTTCTGAACATACTATTGATAGAGAATATCTTGCGCTTGTATGGGGAAAAGTTATTCCTAGAGTTGGTAAAATAGAAAGTTTGATTTCAAGAAGTAATAGAAATAGAAAAAAAATGATGTCTTCTATTATTAAGGGCAAAACAGCAATTACTCATTATAAGACAATTGATAGTTTTTTTGACCTCAAGGGAAATAATGTTGCTAGCTTATTATCATGTAAATTAGAAACGGGAAGAACTCATCAAATTAGAGTTCATTTAAGTGAAAATGGGAATCCAATTATTGGAGATAAGGTTTATGGAAGAACTCCTTCAAGTAAAACTAAGTACCTTCAAAAAGATTTAATTAAAATAATCGACAGTTTAGATGGGCAATGTCTTCACGCTCAATCACTTGGATTTATCCATCCACAAACAGAAAAAAAACATATTTATCAATGTGATATGCCTAAAAACTTGAGAAATTTGATTGATTCCTATAAAAAAAAGGGCATTGAAAAATAAGCTTTATAACCCCATATATTAGATATGTCTGATAAGAACACACTGCCAGTACTCTCGAATGAAGGAAGCTTAAGCCATTACCTTCAGCAGATTAAAAAATTTCCAATGCTTACTGAGAAACAAGAGGTTTCTTTAGCTAATAAGTGGAGAAAAGAAGGTGATACGAAAGCGGCCCATACATTAGTTACTAGCCACCTGAGATTAGTTGCACGGATAGCAATGGGATATAGAGGGTATGGACTTCCAATTACGGAACTAATTTCTGAGGGTAATATTGGCTTAATGCAAGCTGTCAAAAAATATGATCCTGATAAAGGGTTTAGGCTTGCAACATATGCTATGTGGTGGATTAGAGCTGCTATTCAAGAATATGTTTTAAAGTCATGGAGTCTTGTAAAGATTGGAACAACAGCTGCACAAAAAAAACTTTTTTTTAATCTAAAAAAAATTAAAAACCAACTAGATGATTACACTGACGGAAATCTTAAACCTCATCAAGTTAAAGAAATTTCTGATCGTTTGAATGTATCTGAAAAAGAGGTGACAGAAATGGGAGGCAGAATTTCTGGAAATGACTACTCATTAAATGCAATGGTTAGCTCTGATAGTGATGAGGAATGGCAAGAGTGGCTTGTCGATGAAGATGCAGATCATGAAATCAAAATTGCCGAAAAAGAAGAAATAAATAAAAGAAAAGCTCTTCTTTCAAAAGCAATTAATGTTCTTAATGAGCGTGAAAAAAATATAATACAAGTTAGAAAACTTTCTGAAGAGCCCAAAACTCTTGAAGAACTAAGCAAAGAATACAAAATAAGTAGAGAAAGAATTAGACAGATTGAAGAAAGAGCTTTTGAAAAACTTCAATTAGAAATGATGAACTTAGCGAAAGAAACGAAGCTACTTCCCGCCTAATTAAATAATTTGTTAATTAGAATTGTATCCTCTCTTTTAGGGCTCGTAGAAATAAGATCAATTTTTGTTCCTGTCAACTCAACTATGCGATTTATGTAGTTTTGTGCTAAAATGGGGAGATCTTCAAAACTATTAATTCCAGTTGTTATAGATTTCCAGCCCTGAAAAGACTCATATATTGGCTCTACATTTTGTTGATCATCTTCAGAGCTCGGAAAATAATCTAATTTTTGATCTCCAAGTTTATAACCAACACATATTTTTATTTCATCAAAACTGTCCAAAACATCAATTTTAGTTAAAGCAATTCCAGTTACACCAGATTGAACCAATGCCTGTCTGACTAAAACTGCATCAAACCAACCGCATCTTCTCTTACGAGCAGTAACGGTTCCAAACTCATGACCTATTTCACCCAACTTATTACCAATTTCATTATCTTGCTCGGTTGGAAAAGGACCGTTGCCAACTCTTGTTGTATAAGCTTTTGTAATTCCAAGAACATGATTTATCAGTTTAGGACTTAAACCGCTGCCAATAGAAGCATAACTAGCATGAACGTTCGAAGAAGTAACATAAGGATATGTTCCATGATCTATATCAAGCAAGAATCCTTGAGCACCCTCAAATAAGATATGTTGATTCTCGTTGTCAATCTCATTTGATAGCTCATTAATAGTTTTAGCAAATGGCTTAACTTTCTGACCTAGTTTGTATATATCTTCAGCAACTTCATTTATATCGTATTCCTCTTTATTAAAACCTCTCAATAAAGCATTATGATGATTCAAAAGTATTTCAACTTTATGTAATAATTTTGACTTATCAAATAAATCACACAGACGCAGAGCCCTTCTTGCTACCTTATCTTCATAAGCTGGACCAATACCTCTTTTAGTCGTGCCAATTTTAATCAGATTATTATTTTCTCTTAACTCGTCTAAGTACTGATGAAGAGGCAATATTATTGTTGCTCGATCCGAAATATAGAGATTTTCGGGAGATATTTTCACGCCCCGCTCTGTAAGTTTATCAATTTCATTAATTAATGAACTAAGATCAAGAACAACTCCATTACCTATAATTGATTTCTTTTCATTTCTAAGAATTCCAGAAGGTAAGATATTTAGTTTATACGTTTCACCATCAATAACTAAAGTGTGACCTGCATTGTGTCCTCCCTGAAATCGAATAACAACGTCGGCCTGACTTGATAGCCAGTCAACAATCTTTCCTTTTCCTTCATCGCCCCATTGAGAACCAATGACTACAACTCCAGTCATGATAAAAATATCTTTCTAATTAAATTTTGAAAAATAAGATGATATCTGATCTCCAATATGATCCAATTTTTCAGGGTTATCACATTCTATCATTACCCTCAAAACTGGTTCTGTTCCAGACATTCTCTCAAAGATTCTTCCATCAGATGATAATTCTTGTTTATAACTCTCTAATAAAGTTTTCGTTTCTTTCTTTTCAAGGACCTTTCTATCACTGATATTAAAATTAAGAAGTTTTTGTGGAACTGCCTCAAAGACATTTAATGTCTCGCTTGATTTACCTTTACTATCTTTTAATATTGATAATATCTTTAAAGCAGTAACCATCCCATCTCCAGATGAGCCATGGTCTCTCATGATAATATGACCTGATTGCTCTCCACCTAAGTTTAAATTCTTATTCAGAATTTCTTCTTTTATATATCTATCTCCAACTGAAGTACGTATCAGTTTTATAGAATGCTCCATTAATTTTTTCTCAAGACCAAGGTTCGACATAGTGGTTGCAACAACCGTATTTTCTCTAAGATTATTTTCTGCCTTCATTGATATTGCTAAGAGACCCAGTATTTGGTCACCATCAATAATTTTACCATTCTCATCACAAACTATTAAACGATCACCATCGCCATCTAATGCAAATCCAATGTCTGCTTTTTCTTTCAATACTGTGTGTACTAACATTGATGTATCTGTTGATCCACACTCTTTATTAATATTAAATCCATCAGGGCTCACTCCAATTTTTATTACTTCAGCTCCTAATTCATACAATATAGTTGGGGCTGATATATATGACGCACCGTTCGCACAATCAATTACAACTTTCACCCCCTCTAGTGACTTACTTTTGGGAAATGTATTTTTTACAAACTCAATATAACGAGCATTAGCATCTTCAAGTCTTTTAGCTCTTCCTATATGTTCTGGCTCGGCAAGCTTTTTTTCAATTTCTTTATTCATCAATTTCTCAATTTCCATTTCAACTTTATCAGACAATTTGTTTCCAAATTTATCAAAAATTTTTAATCCGTTGTCATGAAATTTATTATGAGATGCTGTGATCATAATACCAATATCAGCTCTCATTGATTTGGTTACAAGAGAAACACCCGGTGTTGATATTGGGCCCAATAAAAATACATCCATTCCCATGGATAACAAACCAGCTGTGACAGCTTGTTCAATCATATAGCCAGATAGTCTAGTATCTTTTCCTATTACCACTCGATGTCTATGTTCGCCATCTCTAAAATAATCACCGAGAGCCATTCCTAGTAGCATAAGAGTATTTCCATTTAGTTTAGAGCTATTTGCTCTATCTCTTATTCCATCAGTTCCAAAAAATTTTTTCATTATGCGTTTTTAATTTTATTATACACCTCAACTGCTTGTTTTGTTTCTATCACATCATGAACTCTAAATATTTGAACACCTTGATTTAAAGCATATATAACTGACGAGATAGATCCACCAAGCCTCTCATTTTCTAGTGCATTTTTTGAAATCTTGCTAATGAAAGTTTTTCTTGATGCTCCAAGGAGAATGCTTACACCTAGAGAATGAAACAAAGATATGTTTTTAATAAGATTCAAATTTTGTTTCAGATTTTTACCAAAGCCAATTCCTGGATCAATAATGATCCTTGAACGATCAATATTATTTTTCTCACATTGATTAATTTTTTTTTCTAAAAAATCATAAATATCTATTAAGACATTTTTATAACTAATTTTTTTTTGCATAAGCTTTGGTGTACTTATTGAGTGCATTATAATTATTGGAGATTTAGTCTTTTTTAGTAATGGAATTGTATCTCGGCTATATCTTAGACCCGATACATCATTAATAATATCTACTCCTTTTTCTAAACCTTTCCTCATTACTTCAGGTTTTCTTGTATCAAGAGAAATTGGAACTTTATTTTTAAGATTAGAAATATTATTTAAAACAGGTACTACTCTTTTTAGCTCTTCATCTATCTTTACTTTTTCTGAGCCCGGTCTTGTTGATTCACCACCTATATCAATTAAATCAGCTCCAAATTTTATCATTGTTTTGACATGGTCCATAGCCATCTTTTTTGAAGTATACATTCCACCATCAGAAAAGCTATCTGGTGTTACATTGAGAATACCCATTATCAAAGGTTTTTTAAAACTTAAACCAGCAATTTTTTTTCGAGAAATTTCAATATTTTGAATCTGTTTTGAAATCTGCAACCTCTCAGTTTTTGGGAGTTTAAAAAGATCACTAAGATTTATAATTTGGCTTTTAATAGAACTTTTTTCTTTATACAAGATACGTATAAACGAAAAGGAATGATCTGAGGAGCCTAACTTCTTTATTGTTGATCCAGTAGAATGATTATCTGAGAATAATGGTTGAACATAAAGTTTCATATCCAAACACTCAGAGTATATTCAAACTTTCTAAGATTGGGGTTTTGGCTTTAAATCTGGAACAATCTTTGGCTTAAAACCTGACTTACCACTTTTTGGAACAGAAGGACCAGCATTTTTTATTTCTTCCTCAGGATCAGGACGATTAATTGATCCATCATTGATCAACGATAATATTTCGTCACCACTTAAGGTTTCGTATTCTATAAGTCCCTTAGCCAAACTATGTAAATCATCAATTTTTTCTTCCAAAATGGATCTGGCTTTGTCATAACAAGTATCAACAATTAATCTAATTTCACTATCAATCAATTTTGCTGTTTCTTCTGAAACATTTTGATGTTTTTGAACAGATCTTCCTAAGAAAACTTCTTCTTCATTCTCTCCATATTGAATTGGTCCGAGTTTTGAGCTCATTCCAAATTTAGTAACCATATTTCTCGCCATTTTAGTCGCCATCTCGATATCAGAAGACGCTCCAGATGTAACTTTTGAGTCTCCAAAAATCAATTCTTCAGCAACACGTCCTCCCATAGCAACTGTAATATCTGCATACATTTTCTCTCTTGGAAGGGATAGCTGGTCTCTTTCTGGTAATCTCATAACCATACCTAAAGCTCTTCCTCTAGGTATTATAGTAGCCTTGTGAATTGGATCAGAAGCGGGTTGATTAATTGCTACAATCGCATGACCACCTTCATGATAAGCTGTAAGTTCTTTCTCATCTTGCGACATTACTAATGAACGTCTCTCGGCACCCATCATTACTTTATCTTTAGCTTCTTCAAAATCAATCATAGTAACAATTTTTTTATTTTTCCTAGCGGCTAATAAAGCAGATTCATTAACTATATTCGCAAGATCTGCACCTGAAAAACCTGGCGTGCCCCTTGCAATTGTTCTTATATCGACGTCTGGTGCGGCAGAAATTTTTTTCATATGCACTTTTAATATTGCCTCTCGTCCAATTAGATCAGGATTTGGAACAACAACTTGTCTATCAAATCTACCTGGCCGTAATAATGCTGGGTCTAGAACGTCTGGTCTATTAGTTGCAGCAACAAGAATAATTCCCTCTTGTGTATCAAAGCCGTCCATCTCAACTAAAATTTGATTTAAAGTCTGTTCTCTCTCGTCATTTCCACCTCCAAGACCAGCACCTCTACTTCTTCCAACTGCATCGATCTCATCAATAAATATAATACATGGTGCATGCCTCCTGCCTTGTTCAAACATGTCTCTAACACGAGATGCACCTACACCTACAAACATTTCTACAAAGTCTGATCCAGATATAGTAAAAAAAGGAACACCAGCTTCGCCTGCAATTGCTCTTGCAAGTAAAGTTTTACCTGTTCCTGGGGGGCCAATTAATAGTGCACCTTTAGGAATTCTTCCACCAAGCTTTTGAAATTTTCGTGGGTCCTTTAAAAAATCTACTATCTCGACTAATTCTTCTTTGGCTTCATCAATACCGGCAACATCGTTGAATGTTACTTTATTTTTATTTTCAGTTAGAAGTTTAGCTTTCGAACGACCAAAGCCCATTGCTCCACCTTTGCCACCTTGCATTTGTCTCATAAAGAAGATCCATACACCAATCAATAAAAGCATTGGGAACCATGAAATAAGTATACCTAAAAGAGATGGATACCCATCATCAAGTGGGACTGCTGATATATTTACACCTCTTTGATTAAGGCGATCAACTAAGGTTGGGTCATTAGGTTCATAAGTCTTAAACGAACGCCCATCTGAATACTTGCCTGTAATATCTTTACCCTTAATTTCTACATCAGTTATTGATCCAGCATCTACTTCATCTAGAAATTGAGAATAGGTAAGTTGTATACTCCTCGTATTATCAGACCCTGGGCCACCAAAGAGGTTAAAAAGACCGAAAGCGATAAAAGCAATGAAAAGCCATAAGGCAACGTTTTTGAGGTTCATAGGTAAATTTAATAATTTCTAACTACTCATTAAATAATCACTAATTATGATCATACAAGGATTAAGTGACAAATAAAAAAAGTTATTAATATTCAATTACTTATCATTTTGTACTCATTAAATTCACTGATTTTAATAGGGGTACAAGTTGCAATCACTTTCTTTCGCTTATCTAAAAAGGGTATGGAAATAATCTTATCTTTCTTCCATATTGCCGGCATAGAGTTTATTAGTATTTTGTCCTCCTTAAAGTGATTTTTTTTATCAAAAGAATCATCAGCAAATCCTATCTTCAAGTCGCTTGTTAATGGTGTTTTAATATTAATTTTATAGATATCTCTCCAAATGAAGTTCTTTTTTTTAATAGGCTCTTTAAATTTTATTCGGCGAGCTTCTTTAACAACTAAGATGTTGTGCTTTTTATTTATAAATAAGTTTTTATTAAGTGTATGTCGCTTAATATCGGGAGAATTTAATATATCAATCAATATTAAAATAGACTCACTTTTAATTCTCTTTTTTTTACTTTCATTGTTATTAAGTACAAATAATAAAACTCTAAACTGTAATTCTTTAGGTAATTTTAAAAAAAATTTTCTATCAATAATAATATGTCCATATTTATTCTGAGAAATAGTTCTATCAATTGAGTTTATAGTTGAGTAATTGATTGCATCATCAACTTGATTAAGGTTCAAGATTAATTTGTTTAATCTTTTTTTATTTAAACCTTCATCAATTAAACCCCCAATTAATTTTCTGTATCTAATTCTATCATACTTGGAGTCATCATTTGATGGATCTTGAATATACTTCTGGTTATTATTAGCTAAAACTTTTATAAGTGATTTTTTTTGATATTCTAATAAAGGTCTAGTTACTTTTATTCCATTCATTTTTACTGATTTAGACATTGACGAAAGGCCTTTGAGACCACTTCCTCTAACAAGCCTCATAAAGAAATTCTCAATCTGATCATCTAAATGGTGAGCAGTTAATAAATATTGAATGTTAAGCTTTAGACATTTATCAGTCATCAGCTCATATCTTTTTAATCTAGCAGCCTCCATAACATTGCTTTTTGGTTTCTTTCCATTCCATTTTAAAATGTAATGCTTAACCTTCATTCCTTTTAAAATTTTATTAAGCCAAATAGCTTCTTCAGAACTATCTTTTCTTAATTGGTGATCAACAGTGAGTACTGACATTTTATACTTATTTTTTATTGCAAATTTATTTGCTAACAAAATTAAACATAAACTATCTGGACCACCTGAAGCTGCTATGCAGAATTCTTTTTTTACTCCAAGATTGAACAAAGTATTTTCAAAATCAGAGTCTAAGATATCAGGAGTTTGTCTAAAGTTTTTTGGCTTAGCTAATTTCACAGCCATTATTTTCTATCTCTAGTAAATTTCTATCTAATAAAGCCTGGTCTGCTGTAGGATAGTTTTGCTCTAACTGGATAAAAGTATTACACCCTTGTTCCTTTTGATCCATTTTGATTAATGAAATTCCTAATTTTAAAAGAGCATTTGGAGCTTTGTTTGAATTTGGGTAACTTTGGTATAAAGCAAGATAAGACTTTGCTGCATCCTTATAGTTTTCCCTTACATAATACGTTTCACCAAGCCAAAATTTCGAATTACTCAGAAAATTCTCACTTTTTCCAATGGAGATAAATTCAACAAATGCTTGTTCAGCAGTTTGATAATCGCCTTGCTTTAAAAGATTCATAGCAAACTCATATTGTCCACTTTCATCGCCCTCTGGCAAAATTGAAATAATATTATTATTTTCCTCTAATTTAACTAAATTATCTTGAGCAATAGTATTAACAATTTCCTGTTTTTCATTTTGATCAGTTTCATCTGACTGGGGTATTTGAGAAGCTAAATTTTGCACACCTTCTTCATCTTGTTGAATGGTTCCAAGAATCTTAGGTTCTAGATCATTAGTTTCAGGTACATTCAAGACACTCTCACTTGTAATATTATTACTCAAATCACTAATTACCTGATTCTGTTTGGATTGATAATCATCAAATCGAAACTCTGTATCTTCTTTAAACGTATTAAATGTATTTATTGTTGTCTGCATGGAAAATAAAATTTCTTCTAATTGAGAAGTGAGTTTTTGTATTTCATTTTGAATTTCAGTAATTTGAATTGATTGCTTTGTAATTATTGAGTCGTAATTGCTACCTGAAGTCGAACTCAAACCAGAAGTTGTTTGATTAAACGTTGCTTTTTCTAAGACAGTTAGGCGACTTTCTATAGCATTAAGCTTTCTAATTATATCTTCAATGTTTTCAGCATAAGTAGTTAAAGAAAAAACAAAGAAGAATAGTAAAGTTAAAGAAATATTTTTTAGAAATTGCATATTATTTATACAGTAAATAGATCAGGCCTTTTTGTCTAAAAAAAGGCCTAAATTATTTTTTGAAATGAAGAATATTGTTTTAGTTAGTTCTAACTGTTACTGATCTTCTATTTTGAGCCCAAGCTGTGTCATTAGAACCACTCTTTACAGGTCTTTCTTTGCCATAACTTATTGTAGTTACTCTATTAGAACTTATCCCTTGGCTCATCAAATAATCTTTCGCTGCATTAGCTCTTCTATCACCAAGAGCAAGGTTATATTCTCTTGTTCCTCTCTCATCGGCATGACCTTCAACAGAAATAGTCACTGATGGGTTTGCTTTTAGCCATTTTGCTTGCTTACTCAATGTAGATTGAGCAGCGCTTGTAAGAGCATAACTATCGTAAGAAAAAAACACTCTATCAGGAACATCAACAGCAAGCATCTCAATTGTTTCATCTCCAACATAAACTCCATCTTGAACTAATGATGCAGTGGAACTTGATGATGAAGCAGAAGAACCAGATGATGTTGTCTCAGGTGGTGTCGTTGCACAAGCGGCTAATATAAATGTAGCTGCTATAATTGTGATAAAATTTCTATAATATTGAATAGTTAGTTGCATAAAAACTCCCAGTTTTTTTTTGTAGCCCAGCTGGCTAAGTGTATTTGCATAATATGTTCAAGTCTAGAAAAAATACAACTAAAAATATGGGTTTTTTCAGTTTTTATTGAATAAGCCTCGACCATGATGGGTCAGACGCATCTTCAGGGGTTTCGATTTTTCGCTCATTAAAGCCAGTTAGATCTATAGACCAAAGTGAGGATGAGTGCCCTTTACCAGTATCATCAGCTTTAGTTTCTCTGTAAAAAATCAAAACTCGCCCATTTGATGACCAAGAAGGTGCCTCTTGGTACCAATTTTCAGTTAATAGCCTTTCACCTGTTCCATCAGTTCTCATAACTCCGATAAAATATCGACCTTGAAAATTTTTTGTAAATGCAATCAAGTCTCCTCTAGGAGACCAGACGGGAGTGGCATAATTTCCTGTTCCACGAGAAATTCTCGTCTGATTTCTGCCTTTGTTATCCATTACGTAAATTTGCTGTGATCCACCCCTATCGGAATTAAACGTTATTTTTTTTCCATCTGGAGAATAACTAGGAGAAGTATCTATTGCAGGACTGTCAGTCAGTCTCTCAACAACTCTCGATTTTATATCCATAACATAGATATCAGAATTACCGTCCCTTGCTAAACTCATTATTATTTTTTCACCATCTGGGGAGAAGCGTGGCGCAAATGTCATTCCTGGAAAATCACCAACTACTTCCTGTATGCCAGTTTGAATATCAAGTAGGTATACTCTTGGAAGATTTTTAAAATACGAAAGATAAGTTATTTCTTGTTTAACAGGATTAAATCTAGGCGTTAATACTAACTCTTTTCCACTCGTTAAATATCTGTGATTAAAACTATCTTGGTCCATGATAGCTAATCTTTTTATTCTGTTATTTTTTGGACCATTTTCAGAAACATATAAAATTCTTGTATCAAAATAGCCCTCTTCACCTGTTAGCCTCTCATAGATCTTATCAGCTATCATATGACTGATCCTTCTCCAATTATCTATTGTGGTAATTAAAACCAATGCTTCAATTTCTTTTTCCGCAAATGTATCCCATAATCTAAACTCTACTCTAAGTTTATCCTTATCAATTTCAAGCTCACCTGTAACTAATGCCTGAGCATTTATTAATCTCCAATCTTCATGTCTCGGTCTAATGTGCATTGATGCTGTTTTTTGAATGAATGCTTCTTGATCAATTGATTTAAAAAGACCACTTCTCTCAAGATCGGCTGAAATAACTTTACTTACATCGATAGAAATTTGATCTAAATCTTTAATTGCATCTTCAGCATAGAAGAAATTGGTAACAGCTATGGGCAGCGGTTCTCTATTACCCTCAGTAATATCAATTTCAATTAATGCTGATGCATTTGTGATAATAACTAAATAGAAAAATAATAGCTTTTGGATAGTCTTTTTTATCATCCTCTTAAAATCTCCCTTGGATCAAAATTCAACTGTATCTTCTTCCAACTTTCATAACGATTTATATCAGGAGCTTTAATTGGATCACATCTTCTTACTGCTCGTAAAGCACTTTCTGCAAGTGTTCTAAAATATTTTTCTGAAGGCTTATTCATGCGTTCATGCTGTAACACCTCAGGAGGCTCTAAGAGTGATCCATCTGTATTGAGAGAAATTTTAATTTTTACAATCATCGTATCATCAAATGGAATTCCAATTGGGATACTCCAACATTGCATGAATTGAGCTCTTATTGCATCTTCTTCGCTTAAAGTGAGCTTATTATCAAGAGAGGGTGTCGAATCCAATGCGTCATATTCTAAATCTTCTATGTCTTCTTCAACTGTCTTAGTGTCTTTTGATTTATCAATTAATTCAGCTATCTTTAAAGGATCAAACTTATCCTTTTTCTTAATTACTGGTTTTTTAATTGGAATATTTTCAAACATTTTTTGCTCAATTTTATTTTTAACAATCTCGTCTTTATCAGATGCATCTTTTACTTTCTCATTTGATTTTTCAACCTTTGGTTTCATAACGGGCTGATTAATCTTCTCAACCTCTTTTTCTTCTATTTTCTTTTCTTCTTTTTTATCTTTTTTTTTGCTAACCTTTGGAACATTAGTTTTTTCTGAAATTTCAATTAATTCAACTTGAACAATAGGTGGTATCTCTAAATCAGGATTATTAAATATAGGCAAAGATACAATTGCCATCATCATAATAGCTAAATGAAGTACTATTGAACTTAAAATTGAAGATCTCATAATATTTAAGCATTAAATGTTATTCAATAAGAGGTTTTGTGATTAGAGCAACTTTTGTAAAACCAGATCCTGATAACTCACCCAGCACTCGCATTACTCTTCCATAATCAATGATTGCATCTCCTCTTACATATATTTTTGTATCAAGTTTATTATTTGTAATAGCTGTCAACTTTGGCACAAGTTCTTTTAATTCGATTTCTGTTTCTTGAATAAAAATATCTCCATTTTTTGATATAGTAATCTCGAGTGGCTCATCATTTGTTTGAATTGAGTCAGCGTTACTCTCAGGTAGATCAACTTGAACTCCAACTGTAAGCAGAGGGGCTGTTACCATAAAGATTATTAATAGAACAAGCATGACATCAACGAATGGAGTTACGTTAATTTCACTAAATGGCTTGGATTTTATTTTTCTAGCCACAAAAACTTTTTAACTTTCGTTCTTTGAGCTTATGCTTCTTGAGAAAATAACTGAAAAATGTTCTTTAAATCTATACATCTTAGCATTTTGATCATTTACTTGATTTGTAAAAATATTATACGCAATTACCGCAGGTATTGCCGCTAGCAAACCTAATGCTGTTGCAAATAAAGCCTCTGCAATTCCTGGCGCTACTACTGCCAATGAAGTATTTCTTGATATAGCTATTGATTGAAATGAGTTCATTATACCCCATACAGTTCCAAACAAACCAATGAAAGGAGTTGTTGAACCAATTGTTGCCAAGTAACCAAAGTTTTCAGAAAGTTTTTCAGTTTCTAAATCAATAGATGCATCCATTACTCGTTCAATACGTTTTGAAACACTCTCATAGTTTTTACTTGATATAGTTTTTGATTTTTCAACTTCATCAATAGCATCCAAAAAAACTGACCTAATTGGACTATCTGATATATCGGCAGCATCCAAAGAAATTGATTTAAGAGACTTTCCAGACCAGAAAATTTCTTCAAAGGATTTTGTTAATTTATTAAGAGATCTAAAGAGTCTAATTTTATGTATTATGATGGTCCAAGAAAAAATTGAAGCAGCAAATAATATTAAAATTACAAGTTTTACAACCAAATCAGCTCTAAAAAATAATGACATGAGTGTGAACTCATCACTTATTTGGCCAGCAGTTATTAAATCATTATCCATTAATCTAGTTAACTATTATAAAGTAAAGATGTCTTAATTTGGGCAAAAAAGTCATTATTATTCTTTCTCAATTAGTAGTTTATATATACTTAAAAAATCATCTAATTTAAGAACACAAAGTGAGTCACCAGTATCAGTTCTATTTCTTCTAGTAATTACAACTGGGATATCTTTAGATTCAGATATTTGAATATTTTCTTCTACTTGCTTCATCGATTGATGTATTTGAAATTTCTCAGTTCTTTTAGCTTCTACATAAATGTAAGGAGTATTTTTTAAGTCACTGCCACCTGAAGATCTAACAGCTCCTCCACCTGATAATGGAGCTCTTTGAACTGTATCTCTACCATCAAAAACTTTTTCATTAAAATATTTGGCAAGCTCTCTTTCGTACCCGTCACCTTTTCTTTTTGGAGCTTTACCTGACATATCAACGAATCAAAAAATGTTTAATCTAAACAATAATTTATATTTAATAGATTGAAAGATAATTAATTAAACAAGACCTTCTATTTCTCTATCGTCAACGTCAAAATTTGAAAAAACCTGTTGAACATCCTCATCATTTTCGAAGTCATCAAGAAGGTTAAAAAGTGATTTTGCTTTATCTCCAGTTACATTTATTAGACTTGATGGCTTCCACTGAAAACCAGAAGACTCAGGCTCACCAAATTTTTTTTCAATCTCAGCATAAAAAGACGATAGCTCATCTGGTATACACAACGCTTCATGAGTATTCTCTTCAAAAAAACAATCTTCCGCTCCAGCTTCAATTGCTGAATTAAAAAAATCATCTTCATTACAAACAGATTTATCATATTTGATAAATCCATACCTTTTAAACAAATGAGAAACAGAACCAGTTTCACCAAGAGCACCTCCAAATTTATTAAAAGATGTTCTAACATTAGAAGCTGTTCGATTCCTATTATCTGTTAATCCTTCAACTATAATAGCAATGCCGGCAGGACCAAAACCTTCGTATCGAACCTCTTCATAGTTTTCTAAATCTTTATCTGTAGATTTTTTGATAGCTCGATCAATATTATCTTTTGGGAAGCTTGCTGCTTTTGCGGATTGAATTGCAGATCTTAATCTGGCATTTATACTTGGATCAGGTGATCCCAATTTAGCAGCAACAGTAATCTCTTTTGATATCTTAGCAAATAAGGCTCCCCTTTTTTTATCCTGAGCACCCTTTCTAAACTGAATATTTTTAAACTTACTATGGCCTGCCATAAATCTTACTGCCCTAGGACACCTCCAACTTTGATAGGAATAATTGATTTTGCCTTATAACTATCACTATAAGATTCAACGATTACTCCACATATTGTTGCTTCTCCGAGAGCTGGCGTAAATCGATTTTTAGGCTCATTGCCTCTAAATCTATCCAATATCGGTTGCTTATCCATCCCTATAACTGAATCATAATCTCCACACATGCCAGCATCAGTTTGGTAAGCGGTACCATCTGATAAAATGCATGCATCTGCCGTTGGTAGATGTTGATGAGTACCTACCACAGCTGTAACTCTTCCATTCAAATGATGCCCCATTGCTACTTTTTCACTAGTTGCCTCAGCATGAAAATCTACAAAAATAAACTTAACTTCATTTTCATTCTTTAATTTGTTCATTAACTCATCTATTTTTAAAAAAGGATTATCATTTGTTTTCATAAAAACATTTCCAATAAGGTTAATCACAATAATTTTTTCATCATTTTCAGTTTTAAATATATTGTATCCTACACCAGGTGTTCCCTCAGCAGAATTATAAGGTTTAAGTAATCTGTTATCTTTTTCAATATACTTTGATATTTCCTTTTGATCCCATAGATGATTTCCAGTTGTAATAGCATTGGTGCCAGCATTATAAAGTTCGCCACAAATTTTTTCAGTTATACCAAAGCCACCAGCAGCGTTTTCTCCATTAACAATTGTGAAGTCAATTTGATTGTCTAAATTAATTTTGTGTAAATGTCTGTTAAGAGCCTCTCGACCAGAACGTCCGACTATATCTCCTAGAAATAAAACTTTCATTTTACTTTATATAAATAATTCTCAGTTAAAATCCAATCAAGTTTTTGGTCATGATTTTCATTTGGCAACTCATCATACTTTTGAAATGAAAAACCCAATCCAATTTTTAGCAGATTCTTATTGTCTAAATTCTTTTCTATGTATCTATCATAATATCCTCCACCATAACCCAACCTATAGCCAGCAAGAGAGAAAGCAACAAGAGGTACAATTAGTATTGAAGGTACAACCTCGTCAGCATTTTGTGATGGTTCCAATATTCCATAACTATTAGGAACTAAACCAGAATTAGAAGTATAATTTCTAAATATCATACTTGAGTCATTTTTATTTATACACGGCAATGACAAATTAAAATTCAATTTATTTAATTCATCATTTAAGAGTTGAGTTGGAAACTCATTCTTAAATGGTAGGTATGATCCAACTACACAAGGTTTTGTATTCTCTAAAATAAGCTTTAAGTGCGTATGCGCATTATTTTTTTTATCGTATTCATCAAAATAGTTATTTCTTCGATCTATGAAAAATCTTCTAAGAAACTTTTTTGATTGCATCTGATATTGATCAGACATCATTTCAAATAATCATAGATTTTATGACAAGGAAGTAAGCTGCGATAATAAATCATTTAACTGCTGATTCTTATTATCTATAAAAGTCTTTTCACTTTCTTTATGTGATAATATTTTTTTTTCATTTTCAGCAATAGTTTTTTCTAATGATGTAATTTTTGCAGGGTCATTTTGAATTTTTTTATGAAGTTCATGAGTTTCGTCTGAAATTAACAGTGAGGCCATAACCATTAATCTTGTTTCACCAATTTTACCAAATTTTTTCGTGAGATCTCTGACTTTATCATCAATACGCGAGCTTAAATTTTTGAGATGATTTTCTTCACCAGGGTCACAAACTATTGCGTAATCTTGATCATTAATATTTACGACTATTTCCGGCATTTTTAAGAGTCTAAAATATCCTTAATTGTGTATATATTCTCATCCAATTGGTCAGAAATACTGCCAGCAAAGTTCTTTAACTCAATAAAATCGGATTTTAAGATTTTTATCTCATTTTCCAAATGAGAATTATGGGCTGTTAGTTCAGCATTGGTTATTTCAAGTGAAGATATATGGGAAAGCTTATTATTAAGGTTACTAATTTCATCTTTAAGAGCTGATATTGTATTATCAATCTGTTCTTTAGAATTATCTATATCAGACATCTCAAAATAGCCCCCTATTAATGTGTGAAGTTTAACTTTGTTTTTTGAAATGCGTCAACTTTTAATTAACATTTATTTTAGAAATTTTCCTTTAATAATAAACCATTATAATTTAAGAGTATTTGAATAAGTTCTACTCCAAGTAATACTGACTATGCCCACTAGAAAACAACAAAAATTAAATAAATTACCGACTCACCATGAAATGGCCAATGCAATCCGTTTTCTCTCAATTGACGCAGTTCAAAAAGCAAACTCTGGTCATCCAGGCTTACCCATGGGTATGGCAGACGTATCGACAGTATTATTTTGTAAATATTTAAAGTTTAATCCAAAAGATCCTAATTGGGATGATAGAGATAGGTTTGTTTTATCAGCTGGTCATGGCTCAATGTTGCTTTACTCACTCCTCTATTTAACTGGGTATAAGGGCAGCTCTCTGAAAGACATCATAAACTTTCGACAATTAAATAGTAGGTGTGCAGGTCATCCTGAATATGGTCATCTGAAGGGAATTGAAACTACCACTGGACCTCTGGGTCAAGGATTTGCGAATGCAGTTGGAATGGCTATCGCAGAGAGAAAACTCTCAAAAGATTTTGGATCAAAAATATGTGATCATTTTACTTATGTTATTGCTAGTGATGGTGATTTGATGGAAGGAATCAGTCATGAAGCTGCATCACTCGCAGGTCACCTAAAATTAAAAAAATTAATAGTTTTTTTCGACGATAATGGAATTTCAATTGATGGTCCGGTCAGCTTATCAAACTCAGAGAATACAGTTAATCGCTTTAAAGCATATCAATGGAACACGATATCAATTAATGGGCATGATCAAAATCAAATATCAAAAGCAATTTCTAAAGCTCAAAAATCCAATAAGCCTACATTAATCGCTTGTAAAACTCAGATTGGTTTTGGTTCACCAAATAAACAAGGTAAGTCGTCGGCTCATGGCTCTCCTTTAGGCCTCGATGAGATTGAGCTCACGAAAGCTAAGTTAGGTTGGGAGTATAAGCCATTTGAAATACCAGATGATATAAAGAGTGAGTGGTTAATTGCTGGTACTCGCTCAATAGGCAAGTATAAGAAATGGAAATCTAATACCAATAAAATGAAAAGTAATTCTAAAAAAGAGTATGTAAGAAGAATAAATGGAAAATTGCCATCAAATATTAATAAAATTCTAAACGACTTCAAAAAAGATTGCTCAAATAAGAAAATTGCTAAAGCAACCCGTCAATCTTCTGAAATGGTTATTAACCAAATCTCCTCTCATATGCCTGAATTAGTAGGAGGTTCGGCGGATCTTACCGGATCAAATAATACTAAAGCATCTGATATGAAAATATTGAATGCCAATAATTACTCTGGCAATTATATATATTACGGAATCAGAGAGCATGGTATGGCAGCTATAATGAATGGCATAGCACTTCACAAAGGTGTAATACCATTTAGTGGTACGTTCTTAATTTTTTCTGACTATTGTAAGCCATCAATTAGACTCTCAGCTCTTATGAAACAGAGAGTTATATACGTCTTTACTCATGACTCTATTGGCCTCGGAGAAGATGGACCTACACATCAGCCTATAGAACAACTTGCAGGATTAAGATCTATACCAAACTTAAATGTATTTAGACCTGCTGATTCAGTAGAAACAGCCGAAGCTTGGCAAATCTCTTTACAATCAAATGATACTCCTTCAGCGATAGCTTTAACAAGGCAGAGTCTGCCAACAATTAGAGAAAAGCATGTAGATAAAAACCTTACAGCGTTTGGCGCCTATGAAATACAAAAGAGTTTAAATAAACCCAGAGTTTCTATTTTTGCCTCAGGCTCTGAAGTTGAGATTGCTCTTGAAGTATCAAAACTTTTAAAAAAGAATAAGATAAAATCAAGGGTTATATCGGTCCCATGCCTTGATAAGTTTGAAGAGCAGACTTCAGCGTATAAGAACAAAATAATTGGAGACTCTGATTTGAATGTATCTATTGAGGCTGGAAGTGATCTAGCTTGGGAAAAATTATGTCCTAAAAATAGGCTATCAATTAGTATGAACACTTTTGGAGCGAGCGCTCCTTATAAAAAGCTTTATGAATATTTTGGTATAACACCTCAAAAAATATATAAAAAGATAATTAATAAAATATAGGAGTAAATATGGCAGTGAATGTGGCAATTAGTGGTTTCGGAAGAATAGGTAGATTAGTACTTAGATCAATCATTGAAAGTAAAAGAAAAGATATAAATGTTGTAGCGATAAATGACCTTGCTCCAATTGAAACAAATGCATTTCTTCTATCTAATGACACAGTACATGGCCCTTTAAAAGAAAAAGTCACAGTAAAAAATGGAAAAATGATTATTGGTAAGAAATCAATAAATGTCCTGAGTGAACGTGATCCAAAAAAATTACCATGGAAAAAAATGAAAATTGATGTTGCTCTGGAATGTACAGGATTTTTTACCTCTAAAGAGACAGCTTCAATGCATATAACCGCTGGAGCAAAAAAAGTTCTCGTATCTGCGCCATGCTCTAATGCTGACAAGACGATTGTATTTGGCGTAAATGATGATGAGATATCGAAAAAAGATACAGTTATTTCAAACGCTTCTTGTACAACTAACTGTTTAGCTCCAGTTGCAAAGGTAATTGATGAAAAATTTGGTATTGTTCATGGCTACATGACAACAATTCACTCTTATACCGGAGACCAAAAAGTTTTAGACACCTATCATTCTGATTTAAGAAGAGCAAGAGGAGCAGCGTTATCAATGATACCTGCATCCACTGGTGCTGCTAAAGCAGTTGGCTTAGTCATGCCACATCTTTCTGGAAAATTAGATGGGACTGCTATAAGGGTTCCAACGCCAAATGTTTCATTAATTGATTTTAAATTTGTGACTAACAAAAAGATATCTAAAGAGTCAATTAATAAAGCTATGGTTGCTGCTTCAAAATCAAAAAGGCTAAAAGGTATTCTTAATGTAAATTCAGATCCATTGGTTTCAGCAGACTTTAACCATGACTCAGCATCATCTACATTTGATCTAACTCAAACACAAGTTATTGATGAATCATTTGGAAGAGTTTTAAGTTGGTATGATAATGAATGGGGATTTTCTAATCGAATGTGTGATACAGCTGTAAAAATGAATAATACAAAAAAGAATGATTAATGTTGAAAATATTAAAAAATTTAAAACTAAAAATAAAACTGTATTAATAAGATTTGATTTAAATGTACCACTTGTAAGTGGGTCTCCTGTCAGTGATAGGATTATTCGGATCATTAACTCAATTGCTGAACTTAAATTATTAAATTCAAAAATTGTAATATTATCTCACCTAGGAAGACCAAGAGGAAAAGTAGATAATGAATTATCTTTAAAGCAAATTACACCTCAACTTGAACAGGCATTTAATAGTAAAATTACATTTCTTGATGATTGCATTGGTATAGATGTAGAAAATAAAATTAAAAATGCGGATCAAGAAGAAATTATTCTTTTAGAAAATTGTCGTTTTTATAAGGAAGAAGAAGAGAATGATAATAATTTTGCACAATCACTCTCTAAATTGGCGGATGTATATATAAACGATGCTTTTGCATGCTCACACCGATCTCATGCTTCAGTAGCTGCGATAACAAACTATCTTCCCTCCTATTGTGGTAATTTATTATCTGAAGAGCTTTTAAATTTAGCTGATGTAATTCAGATGCCTATGAGCCCATCTGTTACAATTATGGGTGGGTCAAAAATATCTACAAAAATCTCTATTCTTAAATCATTATCAATCAAAATGGATACAATCATAATTGTTGGAGGGATGGCAAATAATTTTATTAAATTTAGCGGTCTCAATGTGCAAGACTCACTTATTGAAAATGATGTAGATGATCTAATAAATCAAATTTATAAATTTGCTGAGGACAATAATTGTAAAATAATTACTCCCATCGATGTAATTACAGCAAAAGAAGTTAAGAAAGATATTGAGACTGTAACATCAGCAATTGATGAGATTAAAGAAAACAATATGATTTTAGATATTGGACCTCAGACAATTAAATTAATCAAAAAAGAGTTGTCATCTGCTAAAACTATTTTTTGGAATGGTCCAGCAGGAGTATTTGAAATATCTCCATTTCAAGTAGGTACTTTAGAAATTGCTAAATACATTGCTGACTTATCCACAAAAAATTTAGTAAAATCATTTGCAGGTGGAGGTGATACAATAGCTGCTTTGGAAATGGCAAATGTAAAAAATGAATTTAGTTATATTTCTACTGGAGGTGGAGCTCTTCTTGAGTTATTAGAAGGTAGAAAATTACCAGGTTTGAAAGCATTAAATATATTATAACAGGAGTTGATTATGGTAAAAACACTTGAAGAAATAGCAAACTACATTGTAGCGGACGGAAAAGGTATTCTTGCGGCCGATGAAAGCACTGGAACAATTAAAAAACGATTTGACTCAATAAATGTTGAGTCAACAGAAGATAATAGAAGAGATTATCGTGAGATGTTGTTCAGAGCTTCATCAATGTCAGAGGCAATTGGCGGTGTCATACTTTTTGATGAAACTTTACGACAGTCTGCGGCAAATGGAGATTTATTAAGAGAAGTAATTTCAAATCAAAAATCACTTCCTGGTATTAAAGTCGATCAAGGCGTATCACCCTTAAATGACAGTGATAAAGAAACAGCAACAAAAGGGCTTGATGGCTTAGATGAACGCTGTCAAGAATATGACACGTTAGGAGCAAGATTTACTAAATGGAGAGCTGTAATAACCATAAGTGGAAACGATATTCCTACTAATGAATGTATTGATCAAAATATGGAGTCTCTTGCTGACTATGCGTTAATCGCGCAAAAAAATAATATGGTACCAATTGTAGAACCTGAAGTGATTATGGATGGAGATCATTCTATTGATCGTTGCTTTGATGTGAGCAAAAAAACACTTTCAAAATTATATGACTTTCTTGATAAAAAAGATGTCAATATTAGAGGAACATTGCTTAAACCTAATATGGTAGTATCAGGGACAACCAATGCTATTCAAGCTCCAATTGAAGAAGTGGCAGAAAAAACTCTTGAATGTCTTAAGTCATCAATTTCAAATGATACGCCGGGTGTTGTTTTCTTATCTGGTGGCCAAAGTGATATTGATGCAACAGCACATTTAGATGCAATGAATAAAATAGGAGGCTTTCCATGGAAATTGAGTTTTTCTTATGGAAGAGCGCTTCAACAAGCTGCTTTAAAATCATGGCAAGGAAAACCTGAAAATACTGTAGCAGCTCAAGAAGCTTTTAATCACCGAGCAATTATGAATAAAAAAGCTGCTCTGGGTGAATGGAGCATGTCGTTAGAGAAGTAGAGAAGTAATCATGAAAATAAATGGTAATTCAGTCAAACCTGGAATGATAGTAGAACATAAAAATGATCTTTGGGTCGTGACAAAATCTCAATCAGTTAAACCTGGAAAAGGCGGTGCTTTCAACCAAGTAGAAATGAAAAGTTTGAAAAATGGATCAAAATTAAATGAACGTTTTCGCGCTTCAGAAGAAGTAGAGAGAGTACGAGTTGATGAAGAAAAATTTCAGTATTTATATCAACAAGAAAATAAATTGATATTTATGAATCTAACCGATTATGAGCAAATGGAATTAGATGTTGAATTTATTGGTGATAAAATTGATCTCTTGAGAGAAAATGATGAAGTTATTCTTGAAATGTATGAAGAAAAACCAATTGGAATACAGTTACAAAGTACTCTTATTTTTGAAGTCAGTGAAACAGAGGCTGTCGTTAAAGGACAAACTGCCGCATCATCAAATAAGCCAGCTGTATTAGAAAATGGATTAAGAGTAATGGTTCCGCCGTTTATTGAACAAGGTGAAAAAGTTATAATAAACACAGAGGATTTAACTTATCTCAAAAGAGCTGAATAATGAACTTTTCAGATCCTTATATTAATGCAATGTTTAGCGCTGCCCGAAAAGCAAGTAAGGGGCTTCTGCGCGATTTTGGGGAGGTTGAAAAACTTCAAGTATCTCTCAAAGGTGTTTCAGATTTTGTTAGCAAAGCTGATATACAATCTGAAAGAGTTTTAATAAAAGAACTCTCATACCTTTATCCAAAGTTTAATATTCTAGCTGAAGAAAAAGGTACTATCAAAAATTCAGATGGAAGCATTAGATGGATAATTGATCCATTAGATGGAACGACGAACTTTTTATTTAGTATTCCACATTTTGCAATAACAATTGCTTTAGAAAAAGAAGGCAAGATAATTGCTGGAATTGTATACCAACCCATTACAGATGAGCTTTTTTGGGCTGTAAATGGAAAAGGAGCATTTTGTAATAACCAAAGAATCAGAGTTTCAAAGAGAACTAATTTCTCAGATTGTATGATTGGAACTGGGATTCCCCATAATGGAATGGTAGGACATGAGGATTATATTCCAGGACTAAAAACAATTATGTCTCAAGTAAGTGGAATAAGAAGAATGGGAACAGCATCCCTTGATTTAGCATATGTCGCTTCAGCAAGATTTGATGGATATTGGGAGAAAAATTTAAAAATAATGGATATTGCAGCTGGTTCTCTCATTGTAAAAGAAGCTGGAGGATCAGTTACTGATTTTGAAGGCAAAGAAAATTATTTAAACTCTGGCAGAATAGTGGCTTCTAATTTTAGTATTCATGATGAAATGCTAAAAAATATAAATACTAAATTTTGATACCGAGTCTTTTAAGAAACTTACTTACAAACTTAAGAAAATAATTAAATTCACCAAAAGGAATGGCTACTAGTATTAGAGTTATTTGATATATGATGAACAATATAATAATTCTTAAAGGCCAAAAAATTATTGGACTTACTAATTCCTTCAGGTTGATCATCAATAAAATTTGAATAGTAAGAAAAAGAGCTAATGAACCTGTAATTGCAAATATAATCATTATTATTATAAAATGTTTATGAGAGTTAATTTCCATTCGTGAATAGAAATTTTCAATATAATTGACTATTTTGCTCATTTTTATTGTAATAGGAATACGATTTAATTTATTGATATAATCTCATATATAATGTAAATATTCAAAAAAATATAGAATTATGAAAAAAGATACACATCCAGATTACCATAATATTACCGTTGTTATGACAGATGGTACTAAATTTCAAACAAAGTCAACTTGGGGAAAGGAAGGAGACACAATGTCTCTTGATATTGATCCTCTATCTCATCCTGCTTGGACTGGTGGACAACAAAAGATTCAAGATAAAGGTCAAGTAAGTAGATTTAAAAAGCGTTTCAGTAATTTAAAAACTTAATTAATTTTATCTCTTGAAAATAGAAATTTAATCCTCACCTATAAATTATTGGGGGCATTACGCACCAATATAATTTGTCTAGCTTAAAATAGACATACAATTAATCGCTTAAGGAGGATTAAAATTATGACATCTTATGATTTAACACCATTGTTAAGATCAAGTGTTGGATTTGACGTATTTGACAATATATTTGATTCAGTTTTTAACTTAAATGAGTCTTCTACTTCATATCCGCCATATAATATTATTAAATCTAAAAATAATTATACTATAACGATGGCAATTGCTGGCTTTACGAGGGATGAGGTAGATATTTCACTAGAAGAGAATGAACTTTCAGTAAAAGGAATATCTAATAATTCAGATGAAAAAATTGAATTTTTACATAAAGGAATTGCAGCAAGAAATTTTGAAAGAAAATTTCAATTAGCTGACACAATTAAGGTTGTTGATGCAAGCTATAAAAATGGGCTTTTAAATATTTTTCTTGAAAGAGAGATCCCTGAACATCAAAAACCCAGAAAAATTGAAATAAACGATAATAATGTAAATTCAATCCATAAAAATTAAAAATTATATGTTATCATGGGAGTTTAAATAGCTCCTATGGTAATATGAAAGCAGTTACGTTTAAAGATTATGGCGACGCTTCAGTTTTAGAAATTAATGAAATTGAAAAGCCCTCTATTAATGAGGACGAAGTTCTAATCAAAGTTGCTGCGGCTGGTATAAATAGGCCTGATATACTTCAAAGATCTGGGTTTTATCCTCCCCCAAAAGGAGCATCGGAGATATTGGGGCTTGAGGTATCAGGTAAAGTAGTTGAAGTAGGCAACAATATCAATATAGATATTTTAGATAGTGAGGTCTGTGCTTTACTTACTGGAGGCGGATACGCTGAATACGCAAAATGTCATATTTCAACTGTCCTTCCTGTGCCGAAAGGTATTTCATTAGTTGACGCTTGTACAATTCCTGAAACTTTTTTTACTGTTTGGACAAATCTTTTTGATCAAGCTAAATTAAAAGAAAAAGAAACTCTCTTAATACATGGTGGAGCAAGCGGAATAGGTCTCACAGCACTATCTATTGCAAATCAATTTGGTGTAAAATGTTATGCTACAGTTGGAAATGATGAAAAGAAGGAATTTATCGAAAACCATGGTCTAGCAATTTGCATAAATTATAATCGTGAGGACTTTGAAAAAAGATTTAAAGAGAATAATATTCGAATAGATGTTATTTTAGATATAGTTGGAGGTGAATATTTTCAAAAAAATATAAATATTCTTGATAAATTTGGAAGATTAATAAACATAGCCTATTTAAACGGATCTACCGTGAAAGCTAATCTTTTACCAATAATGTTGAAGAGATTAGTCGTATCTGGATCGACTCTTAGAATAAGATCTAATAAAGAGAAAGAAGATATTAAAAACTCACTTATAGAAAAGGTATGGCCATTAATCGAGAGTGAAGCAGTAAAACTATATATTGATCAAAAATATGACTATTTAAATGTCAAAAGTGCACACGAGTTCATGGAAAGCAATCAAAATATAGGTAAATTGTTGCTAAAATTTTAGTATATATACTTTAAAAAATGATTAAATTCACTTATAAGAGCTTTTTTAATACGAAAGAGATAATTTAATGACATTACCACTAATGCCCAAAGCTACAGCAATTTGGCTCGTCGATAACACAGCTTTATCATTTAAGCAGATAGCTGATTTTTGCGGAATGCATGAACTTGAGATTAAAGGTATTGCTGATGGAGAAGTAGGAATAGGCATCAAAGGATTAAATCCAATAACTAATAACCAGCTAGCCAAAGAAGAGATAGAAAGATGTGAAAATGATTCTGACTCCGAATTACAAATTATTATCAATGAAGCATCATTAAAAACTGATCAATCAAAAAAGAAAAATAAGTACACTCCTTTGTCTAAAAGACAGGATAGACCAGATGCAGTTTATTGGTTGATAAGAAATCATCCTGAACTAAAAGACTCTCAGATTGCTAGACTTGTGGGGAGTACAAAAAGTACAATAGACGGAATAAGAAATAGAACAAATTGGAATATGAATAATATAAGACCTCAAGATCCTGTAGGCCTTGGATTATGTAAACAAGTTGAACTGGATGAAGCATTGGCTAAGGCAGAAAGATCTCGAATCAGAGCTCAAAAGAAAAAAGAAAAAGAAGAGAAACTATTAGCGGATCAAAAAGCAGAGAGTTCTCAACAATTAGAACAAGCTAATCCTCAATCTGAAGAAGAATAATTATCATTTAAGCTAATGAAAAAGAAATCTCTCGTAAGTATAATTATGGGAAGCCAATCTGATTGGCCAATAATGAAACTCGCTTCAAAAGTACTAAAAGAATTTGAAATTGCCCACGAAGTAAAAATTATTTCAGCACACAGAACACCAAAAAGGATGTTTGAATTTGCTGAGAAAGCTGAAGCGAGAGGGATAAAAATTATTATTGCTGGAGCTGGTGGTGCTGCGCACTTACCCGGCATGACAGCATCAATATCAAATTTACCTGTACTTGGAGTACCTATTGAGTCAAAAAAATTAAAAGGGCTGGACAGTCTGTTGTCAATTGTACAAATGCCTGGCGGAGTACCAGTTGGGACTTTAGCTGTCGGAGAAGCTGGAGCTAAAAATGCAGCCTTATTAGCTATATCAATATTAAGTAATGAAGATAAGTCTCTGAGGGTAAAATACTCAAAATGGAGATCAAAACAAACAAAGACAGTTTCCAAAGAACCTAAAAAATAGAAATAATGAGTCGTAAATCTCTAAAGCTAGGTATCATTGGTGGTGGTCAACTAGGTATGTTTATTGCTAAGTCAGCAATGAGTCAAAAAATAGTTCCCTATGTTTACTCAGATACTCAGGATGCACCGGCTAAAAAATATGCTCATAAGATCATCTATGGAAAATTTGATGATAAAAAAAAACTATCTATATTCTTCAGTGAAGTTGATGTTATTACTTATGAATTTGAAAATATTTCAACTCGAACACTTAAATTAATTAAAGGAGAAAAAAAGATATACCCACCCTTAAATGCACTTTCAATCGCTCAGGATCGAAAAAAAGAAAAAAATTTTTTTAAAAAAAATAGTATAGAGCATGCTGAAACATTTTATATCAATTCAAGCGATGATCTTAAAAAATATAATTTCAAATTTCCATCAATAATAAAAACTGCTAGATTTGGATATGATGGAAAAGGACAAAAAATAATTAATTCAATTCATGAATTAAAAAAAGCTTGGGAAAGTCTTAATCGAGTATCATGTGTAGTTGAAGAAAAAATAAACTTAAAAAAAGAACTATCAATTGTGATTGGAAGAGATTATCGAGATAACTTAAGTTACTACCCTTCTTTTAGAAATATACATAAAAATCATATTTTACATAAAACCTTTTCACCTTCAGGAGTAAATAATAAAATAGAAGATGAACTTATAGGAATTGCTAAAAAAATAATTCGTAAATTAAGTTATGTGGGCGTACTAACTATTGAGTTCTTTATAGATCATAATAATAATATTTATGTTAAAGAAATAGCTCCAAGGGTTCATGATTCTGGGCACATTACTCAAGACACATTCAATGTGAGTCAGTTTGATCTTCATGTAATGACAGTGGCTGGACTTCTAGCGCCATCAATTATAAGGAAAAATAATGGAATAATGCTTAATCTAATTGGCAATGATATAAAAAAAATAAAATCATTAATAAATAAACCTAGTTTCATGAAATTTTTGAAAAAAAAGAGATATTTATATGGAAAAAAGCATATTAAAGATGGTAGGAAAATGGGTCA
>JAQWTH010000009.1 GCA_029242795.1 Candidatus Pelagibacterales bacterium
GGTTTCTTCAGCTATTCTTGCTTGTTCATCTTCTTCAGCTAGTCGGGTTTCTTCAGCTATTCTTGCTTGTTCAGCTTCTTCAGCTAGTCGGGATTCTTCAGCTATTCTTGCTTGTTCAGCTTCTTCAGCTATTCTTGCTTGCTCAGCTTCTTCAGCTAGTCGAGTTTCTTCAGCTATTCTTGCTTGTTCAGCTTCTTCAGCTAGTCGAGTTTCTTCCGTTTCATCTATATATACAAAAGGCTCAGATGAAGCTTCAACACTGTCAGTATTTTCAGATCTTATTGATTGAATATTCTCTGATTGAGACGTTGAACTATTAGACATTACAGCATTCGTGCTTATGTGAAGATCAATTACTGATTTAGTTGGACGAGGTGTCGTATCAAGACCAGTAGCTACAACTGAAACTCTTGCACTTCCCTCCAAGCTTTCATCAAATATTGAACCAACAATTACGTCAGCATCAGGATGTACTTGTTCCCTTATTTCGTTAGTTATCTTATCAACCTCATGAAGAGTTAAATCTGTGCCACCTGTGATATTAATTAGCAACCCTTTTGCACCATCAAGCGAGTAATCGTCCAATAATGGATTTGCTACAGCGGCTCTTGCGCAATCAATTGCTCTGTTTTCTCCAGAAGCTTGCCCTGTACCCATCATAGCTCTTCCCATATTATTCATAATTGTTTTTACATCTGCAAAATCTAAATTGATTAGACCAGGTACAACCATTAAATCGGTAATACTACGAACGCCAGCGTGCAATACTTCGTCCGCCATTGCAAAAGCATCCGCAAATGTTGTTTTTTCATCAGCAACTCGAAATAGATTTTGATTTGGAATAACTATAGTAGTATCGACTAAACATTCTAACTCTTTTAGTCCTTGTTCAGCTATCCGCATTCGACCAGCACCTTCAAATTGAAAAGGTTTTGTTACTACAGCTACAGTTAAGATACCTAGTTCTTTTGCAACTCTCGCTATTACTGGTGCAGCTCCTGTGCCGGTTCCACCACCCATTCCAGCAGTAATGAAAAGCATATTTGTTCCTTCCAGTCTTTCCATTATCTCATGCTTAGTTTCATCAGCAGAGGATTTACCGATATCAGGATGAGAGCCAGCTCCGAGTCCTTTTGTAATTTGAACACCAAGCTGCATTTTGCTATCACTTAAAGATTTTGATAAAGCTTGTGCATCAGTATTAGCTGCAACAAACTCTACTCCAGCTAAACCTGCACTAATCATATTGTTAATGGCGTTTCCACCTGCTCCACCTACACCAAAGACAGTTATCTTTGGCTTAAGCTCTTTTAGTTCTGGTACGCTTAAATTTAAAACCATGAATTTTATCCTCCTTTATTCAAAGTTATATATCTTTACTCCATTGGAGCTTTGATAATTTTTCTTGTGCTTGTTTTTGATTTTCTTTTTTATAATTATTATAAGTTTCCGGATCCCACATTTGAAAAGTTTCACCCATTCCAATAAAAGCAATCTCATTTTGTATTCCAACAGAACTTATGAGTTCGAAAGGTAAAATTACTCTTCCTTCTTTATCAAATCCAACCTGATGACTGTCAGCTAAAATTGAAGAAGAAAAACTGCTACGTTCTTCCGAAAATGGACCTAAAGAATCTATGGCGTCACTTAATTTTTTTATTCGATTAAATGTGCAGCCCTCAATAGAAGTAAGAGTTGGAGACGGATAGCAAATTAAGCCTTTTAAACCATTATGTTCCAGCACACTTCTAAAAGATGAGGGAACGGAAATTCTTCCCTTTTTGTCAATTCGATTAATGTATGTAGATAGAAACAGTGTCATCTTTAATAAAAAATTTCTTAATAAAATTACCAACAAAATTACCTCTTTGGGTTTAATTGGGATTACTTGGGATAATATGGGTTATAAATTAATATGTCTAGCAAAAAAATCAATTTTATAGATAAAAATCAATTACTTAAATAATTTACTTTATGAAAATGAAATAAATAATTGAAATGATTAGATAATGCCAGATAATCTATAAGCCGGGTTCTGTATCTTTTTAAAGAAAAAAATGATGACTATTCATCTAGTTCAAGTGTTGCCACTTAAATCTTGCGATCAACCCAGTTAAAGCCAAGAGAAAGCTATATTAACTCTATTCGATCTTGCTCCTAGTGGGGTTTACCATGCCATTTTTGTTACCAAAAATGCGGTAGGCTCTTACTCTACCTTTTCACCCTTACCCGAAGGCGGTATATTTTCTGCGGCACTCTCCCTAGGGTTACCCCCGCCGGGCATTACCCGGCACCATACTCTTGTGGAGCTCGGACTTTCCTCTTTAAATTCATAAAGCAGTCATCCGATTATCTGGCAAAAAAGGTTTATAGGCTTAATTTTTCTTGGTCAAGCACCTATTTTTTTGTGAAATTAAATCCCTCAAAATAGGGATAATCGAAGAGTCGTATAGAAAATTTTTCATACAATCCTGGATGTAATGTGACTGAAAAGCATTTAATACAAGTATCGTCTGTAAATCCATATTTCCTGTAACTTGAATTTGATATCCAAATTCTTTTAATAATACTTGGACAATAGGTATTTCTGCATTTTTGAGTATATTTTTTCTTGATATTTTTCTTGATGGAAGAATTCCTATGTTCTTTTTCTTCAGCAAAACCCATGGAAATAAATATCCAGGATCAGTTTTACGATCAGGAGAAATGTCGGAATGACCCAAAATATGATAATCCTTAATATTATATTTATTTTTAAGATCTAAGATTAATTCAATTAAGATCTGTATTTGCTTAGATTTAAATTTTTCATAATTATAAGGCTCACCTTTATTCTGAATTTCAATTCCGATTGAATTCTTATTTAATGATCTATCACTATTCCAAAATGATATTCCTGCATGCCATGCCACATTCTTATCATCTACTAATCTACTTAGTGAACCTATCTCATCAATGAAATAGTGACAACTTACTTTACTTTTCTTATCTCTTAGTCTTCTAATAGATGCTTTAGCTGTTGCCATTCCAGTATAATGAATAATAATAAATTTAATCTTTCTATATCGTTTCTCATCATAATTAGGTGAAGGATTATTAGCTATTTTCATACTGTGCTTACAACCTCATTTTCTTTTTCTCTTATCATGACAATCGCAACTCCAACAAGAGTAAGGCTTCCCCCTAATAATATTTTTAAAGTTATCGTTTCATCAAATCCATCAAAAATACTGAAATAGGTAATAATTAATGCATTAGTGATTGCAAGGACTGGGGCTAATAATGTTAGAGGGGTTATTCTCGATACATCATACTTTGTTAATAAATAATAGAAACCTGCATGTCCTATTCCTGTCGCAACAATTGCTGTAAAGATTACGGCTATCCACGCATCGATAGATGCACTTTGAATAATAAAAATTTGATTATCTTCTACTAGAAAAGAAATTAATGCTAAAAATATAAAACTCGTCCAAGCGATCCATACTTGCAGATCAAATACTTTGATTTTTTTTAATTTTTTCATAAATAACAGACTCACTGAAATAGAAAAAGCTGCCAGTAATGCATAATAAACACCTCCTAAATCTGAAAAAATAGTTGGCTCAAATATAAGAATAACTACTCCTGCAAAAGCTAAAAAAATACCAAGTAATCTTTTCCATCTAATAATTTCCCCCAAGAAGATAACTGATAGAATTGTTGCAAATGGAGTGCCCAGTTGTAATAAAATCGCAACAGATGAAATATGAGTAGAATTATCAAGCGCTAAATAAAAAAAAGCAAAATGAAACGCGCCACCTAGCAATGAAATAAATAAAATATTAAACATCTGACCTTGATGTAATTTAAGAAAGGGTAATAATAAAATTGCAATAATTAAGAATCGCATTGATGTGAATAAAAATGGTGGAAAATAGCTTACACCAATTTTTGCTGAAATAAATGATGCTCCGAAGGCAATATTCATAAATAACACCAAAGCTATATCTGTTGATTTCATTGATTACTTAAAATTATAACGATAGTATATAGTACATACTTTATGATTTATAGTCGTACTATTATTGCTTTTATTTTTTGTTTACTACTTCTTGGTGGCTGCTCCAGCAATCCAAGAAGTATTGAATTAGATTCAAAACTTAACGCACCTTCTATCAGTGATCCATTTGAAGCAGTAAATAGAGTAACTTTTTCATTTAATTCAATATTTGATAAAACAATTGTTCGCCCAACTGCATTGGTCTATCGAGGAGTGGTTCCAGGGTTTGTAAGAAATAGAATTACTTATTCTCTTGATAATCTTAGTATGCCTGTTACTGCAGTGAATAATTTACTTCAAGGAGAATTATCAAAAGCTGGTATTGCCTCATCAAGATTTATAATTAACAGTACTATTGGGATTTTAGGAATATTCGACCCCGCTTCTAGTTTTGGGCTAGTCTCAGAAAATGAGGACTTTGGACAAACTCTTGCAGTCTGGGGTGTGCCATCAGGACCCTATATTGTTTTGCCTTTTTTAGGACCTTCTTCACCAAGAGATTTTACTGGTCTTTTATCAACGTCTCTTCTTGATCCAATGTATCAAATTGGGAGTGATTCAAATCAAAATGCTTTTAGATCTTATAGAATGGGTGTTGGTGTTGTAGATTTTAGGTCTCAAAACATTGAAATTTTTGATGATCTTCAAAATAATTCATTGGATTATTATGCGGCAGTACGTAGTTTTTATAATCAAAGCAGGGAAAGTCAATCTTCGAATAATTTGGAAACTGGAAGTGATTTAGAAGATGATATCTTTGATGAATTTGAGGACCTTGAGCTCGATGACAGTTATGTTGGACCAGATATAGAAATTGAGTATAGTAGTGAATAACAAATGCGAAAGTATGTAAAAAAATTCATTAGCACAATTATTCCACTCTTTGTCCTAATTCAAATCAGCAACGCATCCAATCATAGTCCTGAAGAAGATTTTATTAAAACTTTTTCCGACAATGCAATATCTATTCTAAGTAATACTGAGATTTCAGAACAAGAAAAAGGTGAAGAATTCACCTCAATTGTAATGAGTTCAATTGATCTAAATTTAATATCAAAATTTGTTTTATCTAAAGCATGGAAGAGTGCCACCGCTGATCAAAAAGAAAGATATTTAAAGGTATTTAAAACTTATTTTATAAATTCATATGCCAATAAACTAAATCAATATTCTGGTGAAAAAGTTAAAATTATTGGTTCTGAAGTAAAAGGAAAGTACACAATCGTTGATAGCATTATTGTGAGAGAAGGCACTGACACAATTCAAATTAATCTTAAATGGAGAATTCTCAATAGAGATGGCAATATTAAAATTATTGACTTAAATATAGAAGGTATAAGTCTTATTATTGCTCAACGTGAAGAGTTCCAATCATTCCTTGCTAACAATGATAGCGACCTAAATAAACTTATCTTAAAATTAGAAAACATTAATAACTAATTTAGATTATTTAGTTTATATATTCACCATTCCTGAACTCACCAATGTATTGGTCTCCATCAGCAAATGTAAAAGTTCCTTGACCATGTCTTTGGTCATCTAGATAGCCGCCAACATACCTGTCACCACTTGACCAGGTATAAGTTCCTTGGCCGTGACGTTTATCGTCTTTGAACTGACCAACATACTTATCTCCATTTGCATAAAGATACGTTCCTTCACCATGAGGAAGTCCATCTTTGACTTCTCCGATGTATTTATCACCATCTACATAGTCATAAGTACCAAAACTATTATTGTCTTCAACTTGTGCTACTCCTTCATTTGAAGGAATGACAATTATAGGCTCAGACTCGTCTGTTTCAACTTGAGCCTCATTAGAAGAGGTAATTTGATTAGAATTTCCAATTCCTAACCCTTTAAAAAAGTTAGCTATACCACTAAAATTAGGTGAGTTAATTGTTCCTGTAGCTGTGCTAGCTGACTTTTCCTTATAAACAATTGAACCATCAGGTGAAACTATGTACCCACCCTGACCTGAACCACTTTCAATTTCCTCAGTGATCTCAGCTGACTCAGTTTCTGCATCTGTTGATCCACTTGTATATAAGTCAAGTGAACTCTCGTCATATACATAGCTTGAAATACTTTTGTTAGTAGAAATGTTCTCTTGATCTTCATAGCTCACAACATTCTTCCCTAAATTAGCATATGTATATGTTCCTTTGCCAAATTTATTATCATCTTGAAACTCGCCTTCATACATATTTCCATTTGCATATGTAATTGTTCCCTGCCCATATTTCTTTCCTAATCTAACTTCTCCAACGTAAACATCACCATTGATATAGCTAAGAGTGCCTTGAACATCTATATCGTCAATAAAGCCTCCGTCAAATCTGTTGCCATTCGCATATACGATTGAACCTTCTCCATATTTCTGACCATCCTGAAATTCACCAATATACTTATCATCATTTGCATATTTTATATTTCCTTGTCCGTGAGGCAGACCCTCTTGAACTTCACCGATATAATTATCTCCATTAGCGAATTCTATCGTTCCAACTTGTTCTGCATCATTACTAAATTCACCAATAAATTTATTTCCATTCGAATAAATAAAAGTGCCTTCTCCATGCATTAAATCTTCATTATACTGACCAATATATTTATCACCATTTGCATAGATGAATGTTCCCTGGCCATGTTTTAATTCATAATTTAACTCACCAATGTATTTATCACCATTCACGAATGTATGATTTCCTTCACCATGTCTTTGACCATTTCTAAATGTACCAATATATTTTGAGCCATCTGAATATGTGAACGTACCTTGACCATTTTGTTTGCCATCATTGAACTCTCCTGCATATGTTCCTCCAGAAGCATATGTAAATGACCCTTGACCTTGCATTACTTTATTTACAACTTGTCCAATATACTGGTCACCATTAGAGAACGTTAAAGTTCCCTGACCATTTGGATTATCATCTCTAAATTCACCCGAATAAGTAGATCCATCAACATATGTTAGAGTTCCTTGACCTTGTTTCTGACCATCTTTTGATTCACCTACATACTTATCGCCATTAAAATAAATGTATACGCCTTCACCATGCCTTTTATCATTACGATACTCACCGACGTACTTGTCCCCATCTACCCAAGTATATGTACCTTGACCATGTCTTTTATCATCACGCCATTCACCGTCATAAATTGCACCATTTGGAAAAGTAAAAACACCTTGTCCACTTCGCTTATCATTTAAAAATTGACCTGAATATGTTGCGCCATCAGCGTAAGTAAATGTTCCTTGTCCATGGTATTTAAAATCTTTCCACTCTCCAGAATAACGAGCCCCATTTGTCCAAGTTAATGTACCCTGACCATGAGGTAATCCATTTTTAACATCTCCCGTGTATGTATCTCCATTAGCCCAAGTAATGGTATCTCCATAGGAATAGGAAAGTGGTATTAAAATTGAAAATATAATAATAAATAGGAACTTTTTCATAAAGCTAATGTAAATCAAAATCTCTCATTATTAAAGTACTGAATTATAGCAAAATCACCATAACGGGTTTAAAAGAAATGAACTAATTCGTCAACTTCTTGATTATTTTGCTTGTTATTAATTCTCTCATTTTTCCAATGAGCTTGATAAGCAAAAATAAAACATAATTATTGTATTTTAAATTTTTATTGCTCTAAAGTTGCCTGGACAATGTTCACCTTTTTCTACTACACCCAGTAATTTTTTCCAAATATCAAGGGCATATGCGCCTTCTTCTGGGCCAATAGCATCTACAACTTTTCTCCATAGAGGGCCTTCAATTTGCTCAACTTCTTTTCTTACTTTTTCCAAATACCATTGATTACGATCAGTCATTGAAATTACTTTGAAGCCTGAACTTTCTAAAACTTCCTTATATTTATCAAGTGAACACATAAAATAGTCAAGTCCCTCAGCTTTAATATATTCTTTCATTTGTTCAGATGGAGGGCCATTATCATTTCTCATCCAATCTCCAACAGCTAACAGACCACTCGGTTTTAAAACGCGATAAATATCTTTCATGAGTTCATGCTTATCAGGTATATGAATAAATGCTTCTTTACTAAATACTACATCCATTGATTCATTATCCACTTGAATTGGACCAGGCTCAATGCATTGAAATTTTGCCTTTTTAGATAAATTTTTTTGTGCAGCTAATTCAGTTGCTTTTTCAATTACAAGAGGTTCTGGATCAAATCCAATTGCTTCGGCTGCATTATGCTTTTCCAACAAATGAAAAACAGCACCTCCAGTTCCACAGCCTATGTCTAAGATTTTTTTATTAGATAAATCTAGATCTCCAATAATTTCATCAATTTCTTCAGATCCACCAGGAGATAGATAGCCTTCACCCCAAATCACTTTAAGCATATTTAGTTGTTTCGGACCGTAATGCCCTTCATCTGTCAAACTCATAACAATGTTTCTTGTTTTGAATATGCTATGAAATAAATCTTAACTTGTAAACACGAAGGGTCAATTTACTTAGCTTGGTAAGCAGCTATTGTTGTTCGATGAAGAAGACGCTCATGACCTTGATACCCTCCTGTTGCTTTGTGAAGAACACTTCGATTATCCCACATGACTAGCATATTTTTTTTCCATTTATGCCTATATTGAAATTGCTTATGAGATTGCCAATTACTCAATTCAATCAATAATTGTATCGCATCTTGATCTTCCATATCTTCAATACCAATTGTGTAACCAAATGTTCCAAAAATTCCTTCTCTACCTGTTTCTGGATGTTTTTTAATAATTGGATGTATTTGCCTCGCAAGAGCATCTTCTGAATATCTTATATCCATACTTCTGCCCATCTCTTGGTCTTTTTGACCATATCCTCCTGT
>JAQWTH010000031.1 GCA_029242795.1 Candidatus Pelagibacterales bacterium
TCTATTTTTATCATAGCATATTTAATTATATCTGCTGCAGTTCCTTGAATTGGAGCATTTATAGCAGCTCTTTCTTGAAAAGATCGTAAAGCAAAATTTTTATCTTTTATTCGGGGGAAAAAACATTTTCGTCCACATAATGTCTCAACAAAACCGTTTTGACGGCATAACTCTTTTGTATTTTCCATGAAATCTTTTATTCCAATAAATTTATTAAAATATTTTTTTATAAAATCTGAAGCCTCAAAATTGGATATACTAAGTTGTTTAGCTAATCCATATGCTGAAATTCCATAAATAATTCCAAAATTAACCGCTTTAGCCTGTCTCCTCAGATCACTGGTGACATCTTTCATTTTAATATTAAATATTTCTGAGGCGGTCATCTTATGAATATCATCGTTATTATTAAAAGCTTCTTTAAGCTGATCAACATTAGCTATGTGTGCAAGAACTCTTAATTCAATTTGACTATAGTCAGCAGAAAATATTATTTTATTTTTTTCAGCAATAAAAGCTTTACGAATTGATCTACCTTCGTCAGTTCTAATGGGTATGTTTTGAAGATTAGGATCTGATGAAGCTAGTCTCCCTGTATTTGTTGAAGCCATTGAAAAAGACGTATGAATTCTACCAGTTTCTTGAGATATATGTCCTTGAAGAGCTTCAGAATAAGTGCTGCGTAATTTTGAAATTTGCCTCCAGTCAATAATATATTCCGCAATCTCATTTCCTTCATACGCAAGGTCCTCTAAAACTTCGATGCCAGTTGATCTTTCACCAGATTTTGTTTTTTTGGGAGGATTTAATTTTAGAAAATCAAATAAAATTTCTGATAACTGTTTTGGTGATCCAATATTAAATTCTTTACCTGCTAGCTTAAAAATCTTTTTTTCAACATTTTTAATTCTGAGCTCAAATTCATTAGATAAATTTTTCAGGTAACTATTATCGACTTTCATTCCATTTGTTTCCATCTTTAAAATAGAATTTATTAGTGGCCTTTCAATTTCATAATAAACAGACGCATTTCTCTCATTGAGTATTCTTTTCTTAAACAACTTATAAAGTCTGAATGTAATTTCTGAGTCTTCTGCAGCATAATTTGTAGCTTCAGAAATTTTAACTTGGTCAAATGTTAATTGAGATTTACCTGTACCAACTACATCTTTGAATTTTATTGTTTCACGATTAAGGTGAATCTTTGCTAAATCGTCCATATTGTGACGATTTATTCCAGCATCACATACGAGAGACATTAACATTGTATCATCAATGCTATTTACTTGAATTTCATACTTTTGAAGAATAGCTATGTCAAATTTTATATTATGCCCAACCTTAATGATTGATTCTAAATTAAAAAGTGGAGCTAATTTTTTTTTAATCTGATTAATTTCTAATTGTTTTGTATCTTCTTGATGACCAATTGGAATATAAAAAGAATTTTCTAAATTAAAACAAACAGAGATACCAACTAATTTTGCTTTTTGTATATCCAATGAGTCTGTTTCAACATCAAATACAAACATTTCTTGTCTAGAAATTTGATTTGTAATTTCTTCAAGTTTATTTTCATCATTTATAATTAAATAATTTGTTTTTTGATGGCTGGTTTGATCAATATTTTTTTTGGTAGCTGGTTTTTTTTCAAAATTTGAAATTAATATTTTATTTTCATTTTTACTAGCTGAAAGATTAACGTTAGGATTTTTTTTCTTTATTCTGTCAGCTAATTTATTTAATTCTAAATCAGATAAAAATGAAATTAGTTCGTCTAAATTCGCTTTAGTGCTTTTAAGTTGGTCAATTGTAGGAATATCACTTACATCATTTTTAAGCGTAACTAACTTCTTACTTATTAAAATTTGTTCTTGAAAATTCTCTAATGTCTCTCGTCGTTTATTCTGCTTTATTTGATCACAGTTTTTAAGTAAATTTTCTAGATTTCCAAATTCATTAATTAATGTTGCTGCTGTTTTAATTCCTATACCGGGTGCTCCTGGAACATTATCTGAACTGTCACCTGCTAAAGCCTGAACATCTATAACTTTTTTTGGGTCAACTCCAAATTTTTCCATAACTTCATTTGGTCCAATTGACTTATTTTTCATTGTATCAATAAGTGAAATATTACTGTCTACGATCTGCATAAGGTCTTTATCTGAAGAAACAATTGAAACTTTCCATCCCTTTTCATTTCCAATACGTGCGTATGTAGCAATAATATCATCAGCCTCAAATCCAGATAATTCAATAGATTGAATGCCAAAAGCTTTTACAGAGTCTTTTATTATTTGAAACTGAGGAATTAAATCTTCAGGGGGCTCTCCTCTATTTGCTTTATACTCTTTATAAATATCATTTCTAAATGTCTTTCTCGCACTATCAAAGATAACAGCTATATGTGATGGCTTCACATCACGATTTGTGTCTTCAACTAATTTATGAATCATATTACAAAAACCATTAACTGCTCCTGTTGGAAGCCCATCACTTTTTCGATACAGGGGAGGCAAGGCATAGTAAGCTCTAAAAATATATCCAGAGCCATCAATTAAGAATAGATGATTTTTTTTACTCATAAACTAGAGTTCTAGAATAAAAATTTTACTACAGTAAGGACAGATAATTTGATTTTCTTTTCCCATATCAAGATATATTTTTGGATGCCCAAGAGCTCCTCCACCGCCATTACAACTGACTTTTTTACTTTTAACCGTTTCAGAAACTTGAGAATGATAATTTTTTTTATCAGGTGAGCTCATAATTGTATATGATACAAGAAATTTAAATAAAAACTATTATTTGTACAAAATAGTTATGAAAGAAAACATTGCAATAACAATTAATAATTTATCAAAGATTTATAAAAATCAAAAAAGCTACTCTTTAGATAATATTTCTCTCGAAATAAAGTCAGGAACAATATTTGGGCTACTGGGACCTAATGGAGCTGGCAAATCAACTCTTATTAATATTTTAGCTGATCTAGTTTATAAAACTTCAGGTACTATTAAAATTTTTGGAAAAGACTATTCAAAAGAACTTTATGAAATCAAACCCCGCATTGGTATAGTTCCTCAAGAATTAAATATGGATCCCTTTTTTACTCCTTATGAATTATTAGAGCTCCAAGCAGGGCTCTACGGAGTGCCGAAAGAAAAGAGACAAACAAAAAAAATTCTCAATCTATTAGCTTTAGAAGATAAATCTGATGCCTATGCTAGAACACTTTCTGGGGGAATGAAAAGACGACTACTTATAGCAAAAGCAATGGTTCATGATCCAGAGATACTTGTACTTGATGAACCAACTGCGGGTGTAGACGTAGAATTGCGACAGACCTTATGGGAAAATATAAAGTCATTAAAAACTCAGGGTAAAACGATAATTATAACAACACATTATTTACATGAAGCTGAAAATTTATGTGATGACATAGCTATTATTAATAAAGGTAAACTCTTAATTGTAGATAAAACAAAAAATATTAAATCAAAGATGAATTTTAAGAAAATAATTATTGAACATGATAATTCAATAACAATAAAAGATGATATCTTCGATGATTTAAACATTTCATTCAGAAATCACAATGGCCATATAGCCATCGAGTATGATCCAAGTATTATTAGTCACCAAGAACTTCTCACAAGATTAGTTAAACTTAAAATAAACATTAAGGACATCAAAATTGAAGATAATAACTTAGAGGAAATATTTATAAAGCTTGTTAATGAATAGTTAAATTAAAAATAAAGCTATAATGACCAGGGATATTGTTATTAAATAAGCTACACCTGTTTGGCCACCTACAAACTTAAATACACTATCATTTTTTCTCGGAAAAACCTTATCTAATACAACTGCTAAAGCAGGTAGTGTTGTCATGGCACAAACCATATTAATTAAGAACATAAATGTTAAAAGCATACCCATATCAGCTTGGAATTTAAGAGCTGAAAAAGACCAAGTCGAGACACCAATTGCAAGAGTTAAAGCGGTAAATACTACTGCAGCACCAGTATTTGCAAAAGTTTGCTCAAATGCCTGAGATATCTCCATGCCTTCTTTTAAATATGTTTGTAATCGATTATAAATATAAAATGCATAATCAACTCCAATACCAACAGCGAGAACCATTACTGGTAGAGTAGAAACTTTTAAACCAATTTGCATTATATCCATAAATGCATAGCCCAGCATTGTTGCAAATGTAAGCGGGACAGTACAGCAAACAGTTGCTCTCCAATCCATGTATGTTCCAAAAACCAGTAAGAAAATTACTGCATATACTATTAACATCATTGGTATTTCAGACTCTTCAATAATTTCATTTGTTGCGTGCTGAATTCCAACCGTACCGCTAGCCAAACGAAAATTCACCTCATCCATGTCATATACAATTGCAGGAATATCTTTATTTTCATTAAAGAATTTTTTTATAGCTGTGTCTGCTTTTCTAATCTCTCTAACTGCAGGTTCTAATTTTTCATCATATTGATCTATGTCTCTAAAGTAGCTAGTTAATTTATTTGTCCATAAATCTCTGACATTAAAATTATTCTCATGACCAAATAGAATCCATTCATCAGTATTGAAGTATTTATGCTCCGTAATATTCCAATCTTCAAGACTACCATCGTAAAAACCACTTACAGTGTTAGCTTCTGAAATAAAATCATTTCCTTCATAAGGTCTTTTTATAAAAGATTTCATTGTGTAAGTTGCATCAGACTTTAAAAACTTGTCTTTATAATTTTCTATTTCTTCGATGATATGAGAAATTGTTGTAGCTTTATGATCTTCTGTGAAAATATATATAGGCATAATTGAACAACTCTCATTCATTAAGCCTGACTCGGGACCAACAACACTTGAAGCAAAAGATAGTGCTCTATCATTTCTAGGTAAATAAGACCATTTTAAATTTCCCTCTGCGTATCCGCTCATTCCTCTTTTTGCAATACTTGAAAGGGAAATTACTGAAACAACTCCATCAATATTTTCTGCGTACCAATGGAAATTATCTTGAGCTTGCATCATTTCAATTGTTCGACAAGCGGGTAAGCCTAGATTAGAAGCTAAACTCTCGAAGATTACTACTAATACATCAGTGGTAACATTATATCTTTTAGTGATTTCACCAATATCTTGATTGTATCGGGCCTCAGGCCTTAACTCTGGTGCACCTGCATGTAAATCACCGACGTGTCTATCTGATGCCATAAATATTGCCCCTGCAAATAATACGGCGCTAACAGTAAGAGTTATCACTGCTGCTCGAGGCTTTGCTAACTTTGCAAAAACTGCAACTCTTTTTCTTCTGTACGCAATAGCAGATGATGCAGACTTAACAAAATTATCATTATATCTTGCATAAGAAGCAGCAAGTGGAAGCATTATTAAGTTAGTTATAATTTTAAAAGCAACACCAATTGAAGCTGTAATTCCTAACTCTTGAATCATTCCGATTGGCAATAAGATAAGTGTACCAAATCCAACGAGATCTGTGACTAAAGCCATGCTTCCGGGAATAAGAAGTCTTGAAAAACTTGCTCTGGCAGCATACTCAGGGGATCTTCCATCTATAACTTCTTTAGTAATTTGATTAACTTGCTGAATGCCATGAGAAACACCAATCGCAAAAACTAAAAAAGGAACAAGTATTGCAAGTGGGTCTAATCCAAATCCTAGAACTTTTAACATTCCAAATTGCCAAATTAATGAAGTTAAAGAGCAGACCAACGGTAAAAAAGTTAAAGTCCATGATCTTGAATACCAATAAACAGCTAAGACAGTTAATACAAAAGCTAAAGCAAAAAATATAACAACATTATAAGCTTCACTTGCAATGTCAGAGATCATCTTTGCAAATCCAGTTATTTCTACTTTGTATTTGCCAACTTCAAATTCATCTCGAATAGCTTCAATTTCTCGACCTAATTGAAGATAATCTAATTTTTCCCCAGTACGAGGATCAAATTCAGTAAGCTCAACTCTCACTAAAGAAGCTGAGAAATCATTCGCAACTAAACTTCCAACATGACCACCCGTTAGTACTCTATCTCTAATATTTTTTATTTCACTATCAGTTAATTCTTGAGGAGTAATATTGCCAGGTATAACAGTGGTTGCTTCGAATCCTTCTTCGGTCACTCTCATTACTCTTGTATTTGAAGTCCATAAAGACTTCATACTCGATTGATTGACTCCTGGTAGATATCTTAATGTTTCAGAAAGCTCATATAGCTTTGATAAATAATCTTTTTCAAATATTTCACCATCAGTTGTTCTTAAAGAGATTGTAATATTATTAGTACCACTAAGTGCATCTTGATACTGAAAATAAGTATGAATAAATTCATGATTTGTTGGTAACTGTTTAATAAAACCAGCATCCATTCTAATTTGAAGAGCAAAATAGCCCATCACAATCGTTAGCAAGACAAATATGCCTAGTATCGATAGCTTAAATTTAAAAACAAAATCTTCAATTTTTTGCATCATAAAATGGATAGTTACCTAAATTGAGAGCTCTTTTCAGATTGGTTGTAAAATTATTGGAAAATCAAAGCAAAGTACACAAAAATTAATATCTTTTTAAATTAAAATTTATCCTTAATATTAATTAAGGTATTGAAATATATATAGTATTTTTTTGACATATAAATTTGACGGTTTGTCGCATTGATATATATTTTTATATGTTGCATGTTGTTTACATATTAAAACAAATGAATTAAATTCCAAATATGGTTGAATTGTCACAAAAAATACAAATTGCGAAAATAATTGCAAAAGATAAAGTATATAAAGTTCAAGAAAAGTGGCAAACGTCTAACACTGGGAAAAATTCTCTTACTAAAGATTCTGCGTATAATGCAGCTAATCCAAATCACTTTATACCGATGATGGATGAAGATCGTTATAGTGATCGATCAAATGCTTTTGATAAGATTATTAGCGCTACACATAAACATTTTTGGGATCCAAATGATAAAAAATATATAGATTTTGATATTCCATTTGATATTGAAAATCAAAATATTGTAGATCCGGATGGACCGTTTGGTATTGAGTTACAAATACCAAGCATAAGAGAGAAATTAACTACAAAACAATTGATCAAACTTAATAACGAAAGTTTTCGATTTGTATTATCTCAAATACTTCACGGTGAACAAGCGGCCCTATCTCTAAGTGCTAGTCTTTGTCATGTTCTTCGAGATCCAGGAGCACAGGAATATGCAGCTAATCAAACTAGAGAAGAAGCAAGGCATGTTGCCGGCTTTACACGATATATTCAAGCTAGATGGGGATCCCCTTATAAAGTTGGACCTACATTAGGAAGGGTTGCTAATGATATAGTTTCATCTGATGTTGTTTATAAAAAGATTGTTGGTATGCAGATGATGATTGAAGGTTTAGCAATGGGAGCTTTCGCCATGGCTTATGAAAATACAAATGATCCAGTACTAAAAACTTTATTAAAGTACACTATGAGTGATGAGGCTTTCCATCATAAGTTTGGAAAGATATGGGCTGATAGAACGATACCTAAGCTATCAAAAAAAGAACATATAAAAGTTGAAGATTGGGCTGAAAAAATATTTGTTGAGCTTCTATTTAACTTAGTCAACCCAAAAGAAAAAAAACATGTTTACTCGTGTGTTGGACTTGATTACAAATGGGTTGATCAAGAATTCCATAAGTATATTGACCAAGGCGAAGTAATCAAAGATGAGATGAAAAATCAAAATAATATATTTAGAGTTTTAGTAAAAACTTTACTAAAGGCACACATAATTACTGATAGAACGAAAGCAACATATGCAGAATTTGTTAATATGGATGAACTTGATTCTGAGAATGACACTGTTGCTGGGCAAGAAATTGCTGACCAAGGAGTCAATACTTTAAGTGCAATCAACCAATTAAAAAAATCAGCATAATCTATTTATCTTGGAGATTTTTTTTGAAGAATTCTCTGCAAAGTTCTTCTATGCATTTTAAGCCTTCGAGCAGTCTCTGAAACATTCCGGTTGCACTGTTCATACACCCTAAGAATATGTTCCCATTTTACTCGATCTGCTGACATAGGGTTTACTGGAGGATCAGGAATTTTCTCATACGGCGAACGTAAGGCGGCCTCAATATCATCTGCGTCAGCAGGTTTTGATAAATAATCGCAAGCCCCTTCTTTGACTGCAGCGACAGCGGTTGGAATATTTCCGTAACCAGTCAATATTATAATTTTGCTATCTTTTCTTTGCTTTGAAATAATTGAAACAATTTCAAGTCCATTTCCATCACCCAGCCTTAAATCAATCACGGCATATTTTGGTATAGACTCTTTAAGTAATTCTTTAGCTTCTCTAATGGAATAAGCTCCATAAGAGTTAAAACCTTTACGACTCATTGCTGTTTGAAGTCTTTTACAAAAGATTTCGTCATCATCCAAAATTAAAAGTGAATTTTCTTCATTCATAAAATTATTTTATGTTTAATTCTTTCTTATTCAAAAATATTCGTACACAAGCTCCATTAGGTTTATAATTTAAGAACTCAATATCACCATATGATCTATTAAGTAGATTTTTTGAAATAAATAAACCTAACCCTAAACCTTTATCTTCTTTATCAATACTTCTACGAACATAAGGTTCTCCTAGCAATGCATATATTTCTGGTGAAAAACCATTTCCATCATCAATTATCTCAACAATTATGTACTTTTCTGCATATTTCAAATTAATTATGATTTTATTTTTTGCATATTTAAATGCATTATCTATGATGTTTGATAAAGACTGTATAACCTCAGGAACTCTTGAAAAAGTAATATTCTTTTCAGAAAAGATTTCATCAGCATTAATTGATACTTCAATTTTTTCATTCGAATAATCTTCTAAAATCTCATTTATTAAACTTGTAAAAGTAAATTCATTTAAAAACTCATCGCTATCCCTCACAAACTTAGTAGTTCTAAGTCTCTTTAAGATATCAGCACATCTTTTAACTTGAGTTTGAATTAATTGTAAATCATCATAATTAACATCATTTTTTTTAATATTTCCAACAAGTTCTTTTGATACTACAGAAATGGTAGACAATGGAGTGCCAAGCTCATGAACAGCGGCAGCCGTTAAACTCATAAGAGCAGATACTTTCTCCTCATTTGACAATGCCATTTGAGTTTCTCTAAGGGCCTCACCTGCTTTTCGTGACTCACTAGCTGTTCGATAACAATAAGCAGACATAAAAATGAGCGTAATAATTAATGCTCCCCAAATTGAAAGGATTTCTTCTTTAGAAAAGCTATCACTATTAAAATTAATTAAATTACTACTAATTGGTACATAAAAGAAAAGTAGAGTACTTAAGGAAATAATCGAAGCTGCACAGATCAAAATAGTTCTCTTTAAATCAAGATAAGTAGAAGAAATTACTATGGGTACTAAAATTAAGATACAAAAAGGATTTGTTAAACCCCCAGTTAAATATAACAAAGAAATCAATTGCAAAAGGTCAAATAATAAATAGATAGTAATTTCATTGAAATTAAGAGCTTTAGTAATTGGAAATTTTAGGGTTAAAAAAATGTTCAATAATAACAATAAAACAATTAATGATATGGTCGCGAACAGATTAAAATCTACTTCTATTATTAAGAAAGAAACAAAAACTGCTAATGACTGACCAATAATTGCAATCCAATTAAAAAAAATGAGTGTTCTTAGTTTTAATGAAATATTATCTTGTATATTTAGCGTTCCTTGCTTCAAAAGTTTTCTCTTCTTTTTTAAATTTAAAAATTCACTATATTAATTAATATGTCTTTAATAAAAAAGCATCGAAAAAATTTAATAAAAAAATTTGAGTTTATATACAAAAAAGAGGTCATTTATATCAAAGTAAAAAAAAATAAATTGTCAAAAAGCTACAAACTCTCACTTGATAAAAAAGATTTAAATGGTCTTGTTTCAATTCCACATTATATAAAATATGAAGATGGTGCTAAATTTGCTCAAGATAATTTAGAATGGATCTCAGAAGAGATTAAAAAGTTTAAACCAATTATAAAAATAAATAATGGAGCCAAAATTAAATTTTTCGATGATATTTTTGAAATCAAATATGTTACATCTTCAACTAATAAAATTAGACTTGCTCAAAATATATTAGAAGTTTCGTCAAAAAAGCAACATTCTGATATTCTTTTAAAATGGATTAAAAGTGAAGTAAGAAAATCATCAAGCTTAGTGATCAGCAATTTTTCGAGAAAGTTGAATGTGAAAGTTTCCAAAATAAAAATATCTAATTCATTTTCTTATTGGGGATCATGTAATTCAAAAAATGAAATAAGTATAAATTGGAGATTAATTTTTTGTCCCCAATTTGTACTTAATTATATAATTGCACATGAATTAAGCCACTTGATAGAATTTAATCACAGTAAAAATTTTTGGAATTTAGTTGATAAATTAATTACAAATAGGCTAGATGCTCAAAAATGGCTTAAACAGAATGACAATTATATGTATCGACTGCGCCTCGATTAAATATCAAGATTAACAACTGATGCAGCACCTTCTTCAATAAATTTTCTACGAGGAGCAACATCATCTCCCATTAGATTTTCAAAGATCTGTTGAGATCCTACCTGATCATCAATCTTAACTTGTAATAATGATCTATTTTTAGGATCTAAAGTAGTCTCCCAAAGCTGCTCTGGATTCATTTCCCCCAGCCCCTTATATCTTTGAAGAGATAACCCTTTTTTTCCTTCATCATTTATAATTTCTAACAATTGAGATGGTGAATAAATTGTTTCACTAAAATCATTGTTCCCTATTAATTTTCCAGGAGACTGAAACATTGCATACAGAGAATCATAGTTTTTTGATAATGTTTCAATTGCTTGAGATTTGATCAAATCCATATCAATAATTGATATATCATCTACTCCTCTTATCTTTCTAGTGAAAGTAAAACCTTTGTTATACTCAAATGTAGTTTTCCAACCTCTTTCGTAGTCAGGTGTAATCATGTCTACTCTCTGAGATAAATACTTACTTGCTTCCTGAGCAGCTTTTTCATTATCTTTAAATTTAGAAACATCTAAACATCCAGCAATCGCAATTTGTTCAAGAAATTTTTTATCATATCTATCTGGAATTCTCGTTAAAATACTTTCAGCAATTGAAATATTTTTAAGCTCATTCTCAAGTTCTTTGCCTTTAAAAACCGTTCCTTGGGAAGTGTGGAATTCATAGCCTTTCACTCCATAATTTATTAGAGCATGACTTAATTCTTGATCATCCATTAAATATAATTCTTCTTTACCTTTTTTGATTTTATACAATGGTGGTCTTGCAATGTATAAATGACCATTCTGAATAAGCTCTCTCATTTCTTTAAAGAAGAAAGTTAAAAGCAATGTACGGATATGTGATCCATCTACATCAGCATCAGTCATAATAACGACTTTATGATACCTTAGTTTTAATGGATCAAATTCATTTTTACCAATTCCTACTCCTAACGCAGTAATCAGTGTTCCAATTTCTGTTGATCCTAATATTTTATCAATTCTTGATTTCCAAGTATTAAGTATTTTACCTCGCAAAGGTAAGATAGCTTGAAATTTTCTATCCCGACCTTGCTTTGCAGATCCCCCAGCAGAATCTCCCTCTACTATGAATATTTCAGATAACTTTGGATCCTTTTCTTGGCAATCAGCAAGTTTGCCTGGTAGATTGCTAACCTCAAGAGAACTTTTTCTGCGTGTTAAATCTCGTGCTTTTCTTGCTGCTTCTCTTGCTTCAGCAGCTTTTTGTATCTTTAATAATATAATTTTAACAGCTTGAGGATTTTGCTCAAACCAGATCGTAAGCTTCTCACTAATCAAGCTTTCCACTACAGGTCTAACTTCAGATGAAACCAGTTTATCTTTTGTTTGGGAAGAAAACTTTGGGTCCTGAACCTTTACTGATAAGACACTTGTGATGCCCTCTCTAATATCGTCACTACTAGTAGAAACTTGATTTTTTTTGCTTACTGAATCTTCATAAAAATTGTTTACCACTCTTGTGATTGCAGATCTAAAACCAGACAGATGAGTTCCTCCATCTTTTTGTCTTATATTATTTGTAAAAGCTAATATTTGCTCATAATAACTTTCGTTCCACCATAGGGCACACGAAAACTCAATATTATTTTTGTTGCCCTCAATAAATACTGGCTCATCTATCAGGGGTTTTTTAGATTTATCCAAAAATTTGACAAATTCTTTTATACCTCCTTCATAATGAAATCTGTTTTCTTTAATATCAGCTTCTCTTCTATCAAAGAAATTAATAGAAATTAATGGATTTAAGAATGCCATTTCACGAAACCTTTGAGAAAGAATTTTTGAACTAAACTCGACATTAGTAAAAGTATCTTTATCAGGCTTAAATGTTATTTGAGTACCTTGCTTATTATCTACTTCACCCATATCTTTGAGTGGTTCTACAGCAGTGCCCTTATCAAAATTTATTTCATAGTTATGACCGTCTCTAAAAATTTTAAGATTTAAAGAAGAGGAAAGTGCATTCACCACTGAAACACCGACTCCATGTAATCCGCCTGAGACTTTATAGGAGTCTTGATCAAATTTTCCTCCTGCATGCAATTGAGTCATAATAACCTCAGCAGCAGAAATTTTCTCTTCTGGATGAATCTCTGTGGGTATACCTCTTCCATTATCTTCGACTGTTACTGAACCATCTGCGTTTAACCATATATTGATTTCATCACAATGCCCTGCTAATGCTTCATCAATTGAATTATCAACAACTTCAAATACCATGTGATGCAAACCCGTGCCATCATCAGTATCCCCGATATACATTCCAGGTCTTTTTCGAACTGCATCAAGACCCTTTAAAACTTTAATGGATTCAGCGCCATAAGCTAAATTTGCATTTTTATTCATTAACGCATTATATATTATTTTTTACTTCAAAGAAAACAGTTTGCTCAGATATACTCTTGAAAAGTTCTTTTGAAACCCCAGTATACCATACCTGAGAATTTAGTTGTAGAAGTTCATCAAATAATTTTTCTCTATGCTTTTCATCAAAGTGGGCCATGGCCTCATCGATTAGAACAATTAAAGTTAAATTTGGATTTAATTCTTTAATAATTTTACAAACAGAGATTATAATAGAAATTAACATTGATTTCTGCTCTCCTGTCGAGCAGTCTTTTGCCTCTAAATTAAGATTTTTCGATTTATAAATATCAAATTCAACACTATTAATATTTAGGGATGTTCTAGATATCTCTTTATCAATAGCTCTATTTTTCCTAAGAATATCAGAGTATTTTTGCTTAAATTCTTTTTTTGATAATTGGAATAGGACGCTTTGAAGTTTATGTGAAAGTTGTACTACACAAGAGGTAAAAGGTTCACTAATTTTAGAAAGATATTTATTTATTAATTCAACTTTTTTTTTTCTTTCTTCTAAAATATCAAAAGAAACATCTGAGATCTTATCTTCGACAATAGTGATCCATTCACCATCCGAATTGTATTGATCAAGGAGATTTATCCTTTCTTTTAAAAGCTTTTCTAATTTCCTGCAATTTTTTAAATAATCCTTATTAATATTAAAAATGATTCTATCAAAAAATTTTCTTTTTTCAGAATGACTTTGTAACATCACTTTTTCCATTACTGGTGTAACCCATATTACTCTTAGATAATCTAATAAATTGTTTGAGCTAACTTTTTCATCATCAATAAAAAAATTTATTTGTGGTTTTCCAGAGTCAGCATTAAAAGTTTTGTGAAAATCAAGATCGCCGTGATTGAATTTCATTAAAATTTTTATTTCAAACTTCTTAGATTTAGAATTATTATTAACCATATTTTCATGTTTAGAATTTCGTATTCCTTTACCAGGAGAAAACATCGATATTGCGTCCAAAATATTTGTTTTACCCGCGCCATTCTCTCCAAATAAGACAATATTGCAGCTATTTGAATCAATAATAAGGTTATAGTGTGATCTAAAATTATGAATTGATATTTTTTTTATTATTCCATTGGAATACATGCAAGTTTATATTCGCATTGGCATTAATACAAAAAAAAGATTTTCATCTGTATTATCTAGGATTATAGCAGGAGACGTAGAGTTCAAAAACTTGAGATTGATCTTATCACCATCTATCTCATTACAGATGTCAATTAAATATCTCGAGTTAAAACCAATCTCAACTTTTTCATTATTGTAATCTAAATCAATCTCTTCTATTGCTGATCCTCTTGATGTTGAATCAACGCTTAAAGATATCTTATTTGACTCAATAATTAATTTAATAGCTTTCGATTTTGTTTCTTCATTAATTGCAACTGCAGACACTCTATCAATAGCTTTTTTTAATTCCTCATTGTTTGTAGTTATTGATTTATCATTAGATTGAGGTATTACTTTTGTGTAGTCTGGGAAAGTTCCATCAATAACTTTTGAAATAATCTGCATATTATTAAATGAAAATTTAATTTTATTTTCATTAAGCTGTATATTGATATCACCTGTTGCATCATCCAAAACTCTTCTTAATTCTTGAATCATTTTTTTTGGAATGATAATTCCATTCATATCTTTAGCACCTTGGGGTAAAGGAATATCATATTGAGCTAGACGATGCCCATCTGTCGCAACAGCTCTTAAAATATCTATTGAGTTTTTTTGTGTTTGATGAAGAAATACTCCATTTAAATAATATCTAGTTTCTTCATTCGAGATTGCAAATTTAGTCTTGTCTATCATTCTCTTAAGCTCAGTTGCGCTCAAGACGAATTGTATATTTAAATCATCATGAGAAATTTTGGGAAAATCATCTGGTGAAATCGTAGTGAGATTAAATTTTGATCTTCCACACTTCAAAATTAAAGTTGAGTCTTCTCCCGATAAAGATGCATGAATTTCTGATCCACTTGGTAGTCTTTTTACTATTTCATAAAAAGTTGCAGCTGAAACTGAAGTAGAGCCATTCTGACCAACTTCAGCCTCTAAACCATCAGAACAGAAAATGTCTAGGTTGGTTGATGATAATGATAATAAATTATCGTGAGTTGTAATGATAATGTTTGATAATATTGGAAGAGTGTGACGAACTTCAACAATACCATGTATATGAGATAAAGCTCTAAGAAGTTCGGTGCTGTTTACTCTAAAATCCATATAAATATTTCAATTACTATTCTACAATCTTATTGGCAATAGATAAAGATTTGAATAACTAAAAGTTGTTAAGAAGAAGTGATAATTTGAGTGAGCACACTAACATCTTCATCAAATTTTTCATTTTCAGATTTAAGCTGATCTATTTTTTTAACAGCATGAATAACAGTAGTATGATCCCTACCGCCGAACTTTCTACCAATTTCAGGTAAAGATCTAGACGTTAATTTTTTTGCAAGGTACATGGCGACCTGTCTTGGCCTAGCAAATGATCTTAATCTTCTACTTGATATAAGATCCTCAGTATTGATGTTATAATAGTTTGAAACTTTATTTTGTATTTCATCAATAGTAATTCTTTTATTGTTTGATCTTAATAAATCTTTAAGTACGGTCTTAGTTAATTCTACATCAATTTTCTTATTCATAATATTTGAGAATGTAACAACTTTATTAAGGGCACCTTCAAGTTCTCTAACATTACTTACAATTGTCTTTGCTAAAAAAACAAGAACAGAGTCATCAAGTACATAATGGCTACTATTTGTCTTGAGAAGCTCCACTGATTTCTTTTTAAGGATTTCATAACGAAGTTCGAAAGATGCTGGTAGTATGTCCGCTACAAGACCCCATGATAATCTTGACTTAATTCTTTCATCAAAACCCTCTAAATCACTAGGAGCTCTATCAGAAGAGAGAATGACTTTTTTATTCAAATCAAGAAGTGAGTTAAAAGTATGAAAAAATTCTTCTTGGGTAGAATTTTTACCAACCATAAATTGTATATCATCTAAAATTAAAACATCAGCAGATCTGAACTTCTGTTTAAAACTCATAGTATCTTTTTGTCTTAATGATTTAATAAATTGAAACATAAATCGTTCCGCAGAGAGATATAAAACTTTTGCACCAGGATTATTAGTAGAAATTTCCCACGCGATGGAATGCATTAGATGAGTTTTACCTAAGCCTACACCTCCATATAAAAAAAGGGGATTGAAATCAAATTTTTCTGACTGCGCTATTCGCTTAGCAGATGCAAATGCTAATTCATTTGAAGGGCCGGTGATAAATTTATCAAATGTAAATCTTTCATCTAATGGCCAATCATCAGATTGATTAAAATTAGTTGATTGACCTGAATATTTAATAGTTTCAGTGTTTTTATCTTCTTGATTATCTTGATTAGCAGATAACATGTTATCAATTGATATCTTTACACGTCTAATATTAGGATTTTCTACATTCAAGAAAAAAATTATCTTATCTAAATAATGAGATGTGATCCAATCACGTATAAATCTTGTTGGGACTGAGAAATATAAAATATCATCCTCTATGGATTGAACTTTAATGTTTTTAATCCAACTATTAAATATCTCATTTCCAAATTCATTATTTAATTTTTTAAGAACTACGAGCCAAAGGTCTTTTACATTTATTTCAATAGGGCTGATTTGATTAAGATCTTGTGCCATAAATTTTATTGCCCTCAAATATATAAAAATTCTATCTAAATATTCCAAAAATAAAAATAAAATTTTTCATTTTTATTACAAAATTACACTTGGCAATATTGAGCCTTAATTTTTTCAAAAAAGTGAATTCAAAAAATTTTTGGAAAATTAAAAACAGACTTTGTGTTTAATTTGGAATTAACTTAACCCTTTAAAAAATGAATCGCAATGAGAAAAGAAAAATATTATGAATAAATTTTAATCTTAAAATTATTAATCTAAAATAAATCAATTTAGAGCATGTACTTTTTAAAATACATACATAACAAGATGTAAGTATACGATTCTAATGGAGAAATTATTTTAGCGATTTTATCTTATTTGAAAGTCTCGAAATTTTTCTAGATGCAGTATTCAAATGAAGTATTTTTTTGGATACTGCAGACATAATTTCAGATTCTGCAATTTTAAGAGAAGCTTGAGCCTCATTCTTATCGCCCTTTACTATATTTAGTTCCACTTTTTTTAAAAAGGTACGATATCTATTTTTTATAGATTTATTAAACTCAGTCTTATTCTGAATTTCTCTAACTTTTGCTTTCGCAGATTTTGTATTTGCCATATTTTAACAATTAATTTTTTTGACATTGCGAGCAATAATATGTTGATCGCTGGGCTATTACTATTCTTAATATACGACCATTACAAGTTTTTTTTATGCAATTTTCACCCTCTCTTTCATAGACTTTTAGCTCGTTTTGAAAATACCCTAGCATTCCATTTACCATAGAATAGTCATTTATACTTGAACCTCCGAGTTTAATTGCTCTGTTCAAAATTAACTTTATATTTCTGACTAATTTCAAACATTGTTCAAAATTAATATTAGCTGCTTTCTTTTGTGGATTTATACCTGAGAGAAAAAGTGATTCAGATGCATAAATATTTCCTACTCCAACGACAATAGATTGGTTCATAATTATTGACTTAATAGTCGCTTTTTTATTTTTGCATGATCTTTGTAGGTAAGTTGGATTGAAAAGCCTGCCTAATGGCTCAGGTCCTAAATGATTAAATAGTTTATTATCAGTTATATCATTAGTATTTAAAAGTAATACGCAACCAAATCTTCTGGGATCTATGAATTTAGCTATTAGATTATTTGTGAAATATATTGTCATGTGAGTATGCTTAAATTTTAAGTTTTCATTATTTGATGTAAGAATAATTCTTCCTGACATCCCTAAATGAATGACGATTGTTTTATTATTATTTAGATTAATAAGAATATATTTAGCTCTTCTCGATATACTTATAATTTTTTTAGAAAGTATTATCTTTTTAAAGTTTATGGTTATTGGATATCGTAGCTTTTTTGAACTTAGCTCACATTTATTGATGGTTTGACTCAATATCCTGCTACTAATTCCTCTTATAACTGTTTCAACTTCTGGCAATTCGGGCATATAAATATATATTAAACTTTCTATTTATTAAAAATATGAATATTTAATTTAGATTTAGTTTTTATGAAAACAAGTGAAGTATTTAATAAGGTAGCAAGCAATTATGACTTGATGAATGATCTTATGTCGGTAGGTGCTCATAGGTATTGGAAGGAATGTCTTCTAGATTGGCTTAAGCCTTCTTATGGTATGAATATAATTGATGTAGCAGGAGGAACAGGTGATATTGCTAGAAGATTCTTAAATAGGATAAATGGAGAGGGTCTGGTTACCGTTTGTGACCCAAATATAAATATGACAAAATACGGAAAACAAAAAAAATATAAGTATGATGACAAAATTAGTTGGGTGAACGCTAATGCTGAAAACCTTCCTTTTGAAGACAATACTTTTGATGCATACCTAGTATCATTCGGAGCTAGAAATTTTTCAGACATTAATCAATCGTTGAATGAAGCAAGTAGAGTTCTCAAAAATAATGGTAGACTTTTATGTCTAGAATTTTCAAAAGTTCAAAATGTAAATCTTGCAAAAATGTATTCTCTGTATTCTAAAATAATACCTGTAATTGGAAAAGTTGTAGTTGGTGACGAAAAACCATATGAGTACCTAACAGATACAATTGAAAAATTTCCATCCCAAGAAGTGTTTAGATCTATTATTCAAGATAATAATTTTTCTGATGTTGAATTTAGAAACATATTTAATGGAATAGTAGCCATTCATTCTGCGTGGAAAAAAAATGATAACTAATTTTTTCTTTTTTATAAAAATTATTAGAACGTTCAAAGAATATAATGTTCTTAGACTAATTAGGAAAAATATTAAATTTAAATTTCTCTTTGATGTTTTTACAATTTTAATTGGATTAGGAAAAAGAAAATCAAATGAATATAAAAATTCTCCTGATGGTATTCGTATTGCGCAAGCACTCAATCAACTTGGTCCTTCTTTTATTAAGTTGGGACAGCTTGTATCAACACGTCCTGATATTGTTGGAAATGTTATTGCTGAAGATATGGCATTGCTGAGAGACAGTCTTCCACCATTTTCAAGAGATAAAGCAATTAAAATTATCGAACAAGAATTTCAAAAGAATATAGATCAGATCTTTAAAAGTTTTAGTGAGCCAGTTGCAGCCGCATCTATTGCTCAAGTACATTTTGCTAAAATTACAAACGAAAACCAAGAGATTGAAGTAGCTGTTAAGATATTGAGGCCAAACATAAAAGAGATTATTGAAGATGAAATGAAAAGACTTGAATGGCTGACAAAATTCCTAGAACATTTTCAAGAGTTTAAAAGATTGCAAGCGGGTTCAATAGTAAAGAAGGCAAGGGAAGTCATTAAATTTGAGCTTGACCTCAGATATGAGGCTGCAGCAGCGTCTGAGCTATCTGAAAATACTAAAAAAGATGAAAATTTTAAAGTGCCAAGTGTATATTGGGACAAGGTATCTCAAAAAGTTCTTACAATTGAAAAAGTAAATGGAGTGCCTATTGATAAAATTGACAATACTCAAATAGATAAACAACAAGCAGCAAAAAATTTAATAGTTACATTTTTAAGGCAGTCCATTCGTGATGGTTATTTTCATGCAGATCTTCATCAAGGAAACTTATTTATTGATGAAGCAAGTAATTTAATTGCTGTAGATTTTGGAATTATGGGGAGATTAGACAAACAAAACAGACGTTATCTGGCAGAAATTATTTATGGGTTTATTAAACAAGATTATCATGACATCGCAAGAATTCATAAGGAAGCAGGATTGATAAATAAAAATGAGTCTATTGAAGATTTTTCACAAGCACTTCGATCGATTGGAGAACCAATAATAAATCAAAAAGCTAAAAATATCTCAATGGGCAACGTATTGGTGCAGTTATTTGAAATAACGAAACAGTTTAATATGTCACTACAACCACAGCTTTTACTTCTTCAAAAAACAATGATAATTGTTGAGGGTGTTGCAAGAAATTTAGATCCTAATATTAATTTTTGGGAAGTCTCAAAACCTGAAATTGAAGAATGGTTAAAGGATGAATTGGGGATAAAGAATAGACTCAAAGAAACTCAAGAGACCCTTAAAGTTTTAGCAAGAAAAGTTCCTGACCTTCCTGATTTTTTATCAAGAGCTGAAAATGCAATTGATACGATTAGTGAAATGAGCAGAGAAAAAGAGCCAAGCCCAAATTATCTTTTTAGAGGTGGAGTTGTATTCATAATTATATTGGGAATTATCGCATTGATATAAAACAATAAATTTTTAAAAGATGTCTTTTATTTATTTATTAAAGTAAATATATTTTGAAAATAATGATGAAGAAAAAAATACTACTTATTATTACTGGTGGAATTGCAGCCTATAAATCTCTTGATCTTATTAGAAAGTTTAGGGAAGAAGGTTATGATATAACATGTATACTTACAAAATCGGGTTCAGAATTTGTTACTCCACTATCAGTAGAAAGTTTATCAGAAAATAGAGTTTATACCGATCTATTTAATTTAACTGATGAACATCAAATGGGCCATATTCAACTTGCAAGGATGGCTGATGTTTTATTAGTTGCTCCAGCAACTGCAAATATTATTTCAAAGATTACCCATGGGATAGCTGATGATTTAGCCTCGACAGTTTTAAAAGCAACTAACAAACCTGTACTTATTGCACCTTCGATGAATGTTCAAATGTGGCTTAATGAATCAACTCAGAGAAATATTAAAATTCTTAAAAATGATGGTATCAATTTTATTGGTCCTGAAACTGGATCAATGGCTTGTGGAGAGTATGGAGAAGGCAGATTAAGTGAGACTAATAAAATTGTAGATGAAACATTAGATTTCATTAAAATAAATTATTCAAAACCTCTTAAAAATTTATCTGCAATCGTTACGGCAGGTCCAACTCAGGAAATGATTGACCCAATTCGTTTTATTTCTAATGAATCATCTGGAAAACAAGGTTATGCAATTGCTAAACGTTTGTCTCAATTAGGTGCCAAAACAACTTTAATATCTGGTCCAACTCATTTAGAACCTCCTGTAGGTTGTAATTTTGTTAAAGTTAGATCAGCGAATGAAATGCTTAATGCATGTGAAAATAATTTACCATCTGATATTGCTGTATGTGCTGCAGCCGTAGGAGATTTTAAGGTTGAAAAATTCAATAACCATAAAATAAAAAAAACAGGAAATAAATTGAATATAGAACTGAGTGAAAATGTGGACATTCTTAAATCAATTGGAACAAGAAATTCTAAAAGGCCAAAATTAGTCATTGGATTTGCAGCTGAGACAAGTAATTTAATCGATAATGCAAATATTAAACTAAATTCTAAAGGTTCTGATTGGATTGTTGCTAATGATGTTTCAGATGGAAAAGTTATCGGAAAAAATCACAATGAAATATGTCTTTTATCCAACCATGGTATTGAAAATTGGCCAAAAATGACTAAATCCGAAGTAGCAAATAAACTATCTCAGAGAATTGTAGATCACTTCTGCCATTAAATTACTAAAATGAAAACAAATACTGTCTTAATTAAAAAGCTAAACAATAATAGCTTTGAGCTCCCAAAGTACCAGACTGAAGGGTCAGTTGGTATGGACCTATCTGCTTTTATAGAAAAAGATATTATAATTAAACCAAACAAAAGAGAGCTGATTCCAACTGGAATAGCAGTAAGTTTACCTCAGAATATTGAAGGTCAAGTGAGACCTAGATCAGGTCTATCATTAAAATACGGAATTACAGTATTAAATTCACCTGGAACCATTGACTCAGATTATCGTGGAGAAATAAAAGTAATACTGATTAATCATGGAAATGAAAATTTTTTAATCAAAAACAATGATAGAATAGCACAATTAGTTTTTAATGAAGTTGTAAAAGTTTCTTTTAAAGAAGTTAATAATTTAGATCAAACATCAAGAAATCAAAAAGGTTTTGGATCTACAGGAAAATAATATATTTTATAAATGTTTCTAATTCTAGGCGATCAACTATTTCCTCAAAAGTTTTTACAAGAATATAAAAAAGATTTTTTTTATATGGCTGAAGATATTGGTCTTTGTACTCAAGAAAAATATCACAAACATAAACTGATGCTTTTTTTAAGTGCAATGAGGTCTTATCGTGATGAGCTTATAAGTAATAATTTTAATGTTATTTATAATGAAATTGATCAAAATAAAAACTTATCATATTCAGCAAAGCTAGAAAAAGTAATTAAAAATCAAAAAGTCAAAAAAATAATTACATACAAAGTTTCAGATCATTTTTTTGATCATATCTTAAAAAAAACATGTAAAAAATTAAATATTGAACTTTTATTTATACCAAACCCAATGTTTCTTACAAAACAAGATTTAAAAGAAAAGTTCTTTGAAAAAAATAAAAAACCTTTCATGGGTAATTTTTATAAACTGCAAAGATCTGATCTGAATATACTTATGAAAGGACAAGACCCTGAGGGAGGCCAGTGGTCATATGATGAATTAAATAGAAAAAAACTACCTGAGTCGATATCAATCCCAAAAATTAAGAGAATTTCGGAAACACATAATACACAAGAAATAAAAACAATAATTTCTAAAATTTTTGATAGTCATCCAGGATCAGTGGAGAACTTTAATATACCAACTACAAGAAAACAGGCCTTATCTTGGCTTGATGATTTCCTAAAAAATAAATTTTTTCTTTTTGGGGATTACGAAGATGCAATATCAAAGAAAGGTCACTTATTATTTCATAGCTTGTTGAGTCCATTATTAAATATAGGATTATTGACGCCTGATGAAGTAATAAATAAGGCAATTAAATTCGCAAAAATCAAAAATATTCAAATCAATAACGTCGAGGGTTTTGTGAGACAAATCATTGGATGGCGAGAATTTATTAAGAATGTCTATGATTATCATGATAGCAATATGAAAAAATCAAACTTTTGGGGTCATAAGTTAAAATTGAAAAAGAGTTGGTATGATGGAAGCACTGGAATTGAGCCACTAGATCATGCAATTAAGGAAATAAATAAATTTGGATACGCGCATCATATAATTCGACTAATGTTAATTTCAAACATAATGAATCTCTCAGGTATTGACCCTAAAGAAATATATAAGTGGTTTATGGAAATGTTTATTGACTCAAGTGATTGGGTCATGACACCCAACATTTTTGGTATGGGGACATTTAGTGATGGAGGAATTTTTGCAACGAAGCCTTATATTTGTGGATCAAACTATCTATTAAAAATGAGTGATTATAAGCGAGGCGAATGGTGTGAAATAGTCGATGGATTATATTGGCAATTCATAGAAAAAAATAAAAAATATATTAAAAGTAATCACAGATTATCAATGATGGGGCACGCATTAGAAAAGATTGACCCTGAAAGAAAAAAAAGAATCTTCACTCAAGCAAATAAATTTATTAAAGATAATACTTACTGATTAATCTAAATCTTCAATTAAAGACAATTTTGTTTCAGAAGAAATAACTGTAAGGTGAAGATATTCTTGATGATCAGTTCCCAATTCAATTTTTGATTCTATATTTTTAAAATTATTAATCTGATCATTAGTCATGTGAAAATGTAAAAAATGTACAGAAGAAGTTTTTCCATATGCGTCTGTTCTCTCAGTATCATCTTCAGGCTTAGCAAAAATTTTATCACCATTGATGGAAATAAAGATTAAGTTTTCAACACCTCCTAGCTTACTAAGGACTTTTTTTCTGGTAATTGAGCTGTCAATTTCAAACATAAACGTAGCTACAATTTCTTTACCTTGAGGGATAAGTGGATTGTAGGCTGCCATTTCATCTTTTAATTGTTCATCACCACCTTTTTCTATGTAGAGCATTTCTTGGATTTGAGATTTCATTGTATAATAGTTTTCAAAATAGAATGTCGCGTGGGGGCCTAGACTTACGCGTCTATTTTTTTTAATCGCCAGTAAATTTTTTCTTAAATTATTACGTTCTGCAGTATATTGCTCAATTGACATAATATCGTTCGGATCTATTCTCTTCTCTTTATATGCCATACTCTCTCCAAAATTTGATTATAAGTTGTAAGATTTTGATAAAATTTCGATGGGATGCATTGATACTGTTTCTTCTTCAGCATTTTCATTCAAAATACCATCTAGATGTTTACTAGCCAATGGACAGTCAGATACCACGTACTTAGTTTTTTTATTCTTTATTTGCCTTGCTGTGGTTTTTCCATACTTAACAGCAGCTTTTCGAGTTTCTTTCATTACTCCAAATGTACCCCCATGACCAGCACACCTTTCAACGACATCTACTTTTGTATCTGGAAGGTTTTTTAACATTTCTAAAGCTTTGTTACCCATATTCTGAGCTCTTGCATGACAAGCGTTATGTACTGTAATACCTCCATTAATTTGATTTAGCCCAAACGTTAAGCCCTCTTTTTTAGATATATCAGCAATATATTGATCAATATCATATGTGTGTTTTGATAATTTTTTTATCCTTTCATTTTCAGGATTTAATAGTGGCCACTCAAATTTAAGCATTAGACCACAACTTGCTGTCAAAGTAACAATATCATAACCCTTATCAATTAATTTACATAACTCATTCGAAACAAGCTCCGATTGCTTAATAACTTTTTCATGCTGTGACTGCTCTAGATAAGGCATTCCACAGCATCCAGGATAGACAGGCTTAACTTCAACGCCGTTATGTAATAGAACTTTTTCAGCAGCGATTCCCACTGATGAATTATTATAATTTACATAGCAAGTTGAATATATTGCAACTCTTCTTCCAAACGCTGGTGCATCTTTATTTATAACTTTTAGAGTCTCTTTGGATTTTTGAATGTAAGTTTTTTTCTCAAAGCTAGGTAGCTCTGCACTTTGATCAATCCCAGTTAAAGTCTGAAGTGGTTTTCTAGTGAATTTATTTTTTTTATTTGAGCCCCAGTTAGCAAGTGAAGGTACAATTCCTACAATTCTTGCATTACGATCTATCTTCGCAAGCTCTAGGGGGACCTTGTTAAGCTGGCCTTTTGATTTTTGCAGTGTTCTGTATCTCAACATAAGGTGTGGAAAATCTATGTTAAATTCATGGGGTGGCACATATGGACACTTAGTCATAAAACACATGTCACATAATGTGCATTTATCAACAACTTTAGGAAAGTCTCTAGAGTCGACACTTTCTAGAGTCTCATCTTTTGACTCATCAATTAAATCAAATAAAGTTGGAAAAGATTCACATAAGTTGAAGCATCTTCTACAGCTATGGCAAACTTCAAATTGTCTACGCATTTCTGCATCAATTGCTTCTTCATTTAAATACTCAGGATTTTTCCAGTCAACAATATCACGTGTTGGAGCTAAGAGACTTCCCTCTTTTTTTTCTGTCATAATTTGATGATTGAGAAACTGAGATAATTCAGTCTCTCAATTAAGAAAACTATTCGATCGAGTCTAGAGTTTTTTGAAATTTACCTGCATGAGATTTTTCAGCTTTCGCCAAAGTCTCAAACCAGTCAGCAATTTCATCAAATCCCTCTTCCCTAGCTGTCTTCGCCATACCGGGATACATATCAGTATACTCATGAGTTTCACCAGCAATTGCAGCCTTAAGATTGTCTTCTGTTGATCCTATTGGTTCACCAGTTGCAGGATCTCCCACTTCTTCCATAAACTCAAGATGTCCATGAGCATGTCCTGTTTCACCTTCAGCAGTAGATCTAAATACAGCAGCTACATCATTGTGACCTTCGACATCTGCTTTTTGTGCAAAATATAGATATCTTCTATTCGCTTGACTTTCTCCAGCGAAAGCAGCTTTCAAGTTATCAAGTGTTTTACTTTCTTTTAATGAAGTCATTATTAATCTCCTAAATTGATAATATCTCACATATATATAAATTTAATTTTAAATGTCAACAGATTAGAATTATTCTAAACTGAGATTGATAACTATTATCAATAACTTAGCTATCTGATAAGTGAGCAATCAACTCTACATCTTTTATTTTTTTGCCTTTAGGAGCTTTTGGTAATCCATGAATTTTTATTTTATCCTTTGAAATATCAATTAATAATTTTTCACTGTCAGAATAAAAATGGTGATGGGGATTAGTGTTTGTATCAAAATAGACCTTTTCTGCATCTACATTAACTTTCTTTAACAGTTTTTTTTCACAAAAATCGTGCAGAGTATTATAAACAGTCGCTAAAGAAATTTTTTGTTCGGAAGCTTTGAGCTCACGATATAAAGATTCAGCTGTCACATGCTTGTTAGTGTCATTAAATAACAGCTTACCTATCATAATTCTTTGCTTCGTAGGTCTTAAAGAGCTATTTCTTAAGATATTTTTAATTGAGTTCATAATGATTTGTTTAATAAATAAATATATATTTTACAATAATAATACCCTAATCTACTAACTTATCTAACTAAAACAATGAGATAAATATTTCATATGGACAAAAAATCAAGCTTCACAAATGAAGAATTACTAGAATGTGGTCATGGAAAAATGTTTGGTATCGGAAATGCAAGGCTGCCCTTACCTCCAATGCTTATGTTTGATCGAATTACAAAAATAACTGATCAAGGAGGTTTATTTGACAAAGGAGAGATAATCGCTGAGTTTGATATTGATCCATCTCTTTGGTTTTTTGACTGTCACTTTGAAATGGATCCAGTAATGCCTGGATGCCTTGGGCTTGATGCTATGTGGCAACTTGTAGGCTTTTATCTTGGTTGGATTGGAGAGCCTGGTAGAGGTCGTGCTTTGGGTTCCGGAAATGTCAAATTTGCTGGAGAAATTTTGCAAGACGCTAAATTAGTCACTTATCATATTAATATGAAAAAAGTTATTAAAAGAGGCGTAGTTTTAGGAGTTGGCGATGGCACAGTCACTGTTGATGGAAAAAAGATATATACAGCAGAAGGATTGAAGGTAGGATTAATAAAGTAAAATGAGAAAAGTTGTAATTACTGGCTTAGGAATAATTTCCCCAATTGGGAATAATGCTATTGAGGTTACAGACTCACTCAGAGAAGCAAAGTCTGGGATATCTTTCGATCAATCTCATAAAGATATGAATTTTCGAAGT
>JAQWTH010000032.1 GCA_029242795.1 Candidatus Pelagibacterales bacterium
CTATAGCTACAGGCAATAAAATAAAACTAAGTCCTTTTCCACCTAAAATCGCAATTATAGGGTTTGCACCAGCCGGTGGGTGAATAGTCTTTGTAATCATCATTGCCCAAACTGAAATAGCAACGGCTAATCCTATTGATAGAAAACTCATGCCTAAAAAAAAATAAATTAATACTCCAGATAAAGCTGATAAAATATGACCAAAGAATATATTTTTTGGTTGTGCCAAAGGACTTTCATGAACAGCCATGACAAGAACCATCGTGGCACCAAATGGAGGTATTAACCAAATATTAAAGTCATCATAGGAATTAATAAATGCAATCATTGAAATGCACAAGAAAGCTCCTAACGCTGAAATTAATGGTTCTTTTGCTAATATGACTTTAATAAATTTCATGAGTAATATATAATCTGTATAATGATCAAAGCTTTCCTAATTGCAACATTATATTTCCTTGTTATAGATTTAACTGCTATCAACTTATTTATTGTTAAAATTTATAAATCTAATCTTCCTAGCTTTATCGAAGTTGGATCTTTCAAGCCAGTGTCAGCGATACTTTTTTACCTTATTTTTTTAGGCGGTTTGCTATATTTCGCTATATTACCAAATAAATCATACAATATTAGTGATGCACTGCTAAATGGAGCCCTTTATGGCTTATGTACCTATGCAACTTATGCTTTAACAGTTCATGCAGTAATGAATATTTTCAATTGGAATATTGTAATTAGTGATGTTCTTTGGGGAGTTGTTTTATCTGCTTCTGTAAGTGCGCTTACAGTATTTACACTATCAAAATTAAGCTAACATATTTATTGTTTTTAAATTTTTTTTAAATACATTACGTAAAATATCCTTTGAATATCAAGGAGAGGTGGCTGAGTGGTCGAAAGCACTGGTCTTGAAAACCAGCAACGGGGTGACTCGTTCGTGGGTTCGAATCCCACCCTCTCCGCCATATTTAGCCTCTAATTATAAAGTTGATTATAGTGTTCTAACGCTGGGAAATCAGGTAATTTGGACTCTGCCAAGTATTTAAATCTAATCTTGATAAAGGTTTAGTATCTAAAATTTGATCACTTATTTTTTCAGCAATCATTATTGTAGGTGCGTTAGTATTACCGTTTGTAGCAAACGGCATAATTGAAGAATCAACAACTCTTAAACTAGAAAAACCGTGTACTTTTCCTGAATTATCAACGACTGCATGCTTGTCTGTTTTTAGGCCCATACGCGCTGTACAACATAAATGCCATTGACTAGAGATGTGAGAATTCAATTTTGCATCAAGATCAAAGTCCGATGTGTAATTACTGCCAGGAAAAATTTCTTCACCCTTTAGGTCAGAGAAAGAAGACTGATTAAGTAATTCGCGTACCAAATGAATACCTTTACGCAGTAGTTCTCTATCTCGTTTGTCTTTAAGATAATTAACTAAAATACGGGGTGAGTCAGCAGGATTGCTAGAGCGTAATTCAATTTTACCACGACTATGAGTGCGCATTAGACCTACATGAACTTGAAACGCATGTTCTTTCATTGGTTGCCATGTATTATCATCCATAGCAATTGGCGATATACATAATTGAAGATCCGGATACTCAACGCCTGGCCCTGATCTGATACATGCGACTGAATCAAAATGATTTGAAGCGCATATGCCCTCTTTAGTTAATATCCATTGAATGCCAGCACCAATACTATTAAGAGTTTTTGTTTTTGGACCAAGTGTAACTGGCTTTAAACATTTATATTTGAGCATAAAGTCAGGGTGGTCTTGAAGATTTTGGCCAACACCAGATAAATCAGCCTTAAGTTTAATTCCAAATGATTCTATGTGATCTTTTGGTCCAATTCCTGAGAGCATAAGTATATGAGGTGACCCAACGGCGCCAGCAGAGAGGATTACTTCCTTCTTAGCACTTACATTAATTATTTTATTTCTTTTATTTTTATAACAAACACCTTTTACCGTATTATCATCAAAGATTAATTTGCAAACAAGAGCATTAGTTATAATAGTTAAATTTTTTCTATCACGCACTGGGTCAAGATATCCTCGTGATGCGCTCCAACGCTCTCCCTTGAATACAGTTCTGTCAAAAATACCAAATCCCTCTTGGCAAAATCCACTTATATCACTTGTTTCTTGATATCCCGCTTCTTTTCCCGCTTCAATAAAAGCATGAGATAAAGGATCATTGGGGTTACTTCTGTGTACCTTTAATGGACCAGACTCGCCTCTAAAATCATCTCCTCCACCACTATAGGTTTCCATTTTTTTAAAATAAGGCAAGACATCAGCGTATCCCCAACCTTCGCAGCCCATTTGTCTCCAGCCTTCATAATCTAATGAATTTCCCCTAATAAATACCATTCCATTTATTGTAGATGAGCCACCAATAACTTTACCTCGATCATGTTGAAGCTGTCGACCATTAAGTTCAGGTTCTGGTTCACCTGTAAACGCCCAATTATATTTAGTACTTTTAAGGTTAGATAAAACAGCTGCTGGCATTTTTAAAGTTATAGATTTATCTTCTCTGCCCGCTTCAAGTAAAAGAACTTGATTTTTTGGATTTTTTGATAATCTATTTGCTAATACACATCCAGCCGATCCAGCGCCAACAATAATATAGTCATATTCAACATCATTTTTTTTCATAATCTATTGTCTTTTTTAATACCCATCAATATTGTTTGACACTTTCAAAGTAACCTAATATTTAATTAAAAAAATATACTATTAACAAATATTTTTAATTATTGAATACAGAAAATTTAGTTATGATTAAATTTAAATCTTTCAAGGCATTAACATGAAATCAATCGTTATTACAGGGACATCCACCGGAATTGGCTATGCCTCTTCTAAATTATTCATAGAGAATGGATATAGAGTATTTGGCTCTGTTCGTAATAAAAATGATGCAGATAAAGTTTCAAGAGAGCTTGGTAGTAATTTTATTCCGTTGATATTTGATGTTACAGATGAAGCTGCTGTAAAAAACTCAGTAAAAATTGTAGAAGATCAAATTGGTGACCAGAAATTGTCTGGCCTTATTAATAATGCAGGACTCGGTGTAATTGGAACAATTCAGAGTCTTTCTGCTGAAGAATTCAAGTATCAATTTGATGTTAATGTATTAGGAGTGTTTCACTGTTGTCAGGCTTACTTAGATTTATTAGGAGCCGATAAAAATCGTAAAGGAGATCCTGGAAAAATTATAAACATAAGTTCTATTTCAGGTGAAATAGGAATGCCTTTTATGTCTGCATATAATATGAGCAAGTTTGGTCTGGAAGGATTTTCAGAGGGTATTAGAAGAGAATTGCTTATGTATGGAATAGATGTGGTTGTTATTGCTCCTGGTCCCGTTAAAACGCCAATTTGGAAAAAAATAAATCAAAAAGATGAAGTTAGAAAATATGACAATTCGGACTTTAGAGTATCAGTATCAAGAGCAATGAAAATGACAGAAAAAATGGAACAAGCGGGTTGTGAACCAAGTGTCATAGCTGAACGTGCTTTATCAATTATTAAAAATACAAAAAATAAGACACGTTATCGAATTGATCCAACAAGAATGCAGAATATAATGCTTCAAATGTTTCCAAAGCGTGTGGCAGATAGAATGATTGCCAAACGAATGAAGATTATAAATAAATAAATTATTTAAAAATTAATATATTCTTTTTCAAAATCCATTGAATAGAATGGATTCCCACCAATTACGGCACCTCCAACATTCTCTAGAAATTTGAATCCATATTCTCTTAAGAAGTCATCATCGGTTGACTTAAATCTAGTGAGGTCAAAATTATAAAAATAATTTACACATATATCATCACACTCTGCATAATAAACTTGATATCTACTGTAATCATCAAATTTCCACACACATTCTTCACTGTATCCATTAGAGGAGTCTTCATAATCTTTGTAGATTAACCCATCTTGGTTTATCTCATTATTGCATACACTGAAATTTTTTGTGAAATCCAATTCAACCCCAGAAACTAAAACTGTTGCGGAAATATTTTGAAATCCACCAGAACCAGATGATATTTGAATAGTATAGTTACCCTCAAACATAGACGAAGAGCTATATTCAATTTCTTCAAATGATCCATCATCATTTATTTTTTCAAAAGCTTTTATTTCATATGGTCTATTAGAATTAGGTATCGGCAATTCCGCAATCATATAAAGGTTTTTGATTGAACCAGTTACTTCTTGCGCATAAGAACTTACACTTAACAATAAGAGAGCTGTAATACTGATGAATGTAGATGTAATAAATTTCTTTAACATATATTAAATTCCAAATTAATTACTTATTTTTTTACAAGTTTTAAAGAAATGCAAGTATAAAAATCATCCCAAGCACAATGATTATTGCTAAAACTGGAAAGGTAAAAATCCGATATAATATTGATAATAATTGCCTAAAACTAAGTGGATTCATTAGTCTCTAAAATTAATGTACTGAAGAGGTACTGGAAGATCAAGGTCTTTGATAATTTGAATTGCTTCTTGCAAGTTATCTCTTTTAGCGCCTGAAACTCTTAACTCATTCCCCTGAATTTTAACCTGAACTTTCATTTTTGAAGATTTAATCGTTGAGATAATTTTTTTTGATGTATCTTGATCAACACCCTCAATTAAATCAAATGTTTGTCTGATGGTATTACCAGATGCAGACTCGGAATTTTTAAGTTTAATAGAACGCGTATCTACGTTTCGTTTAATGATGTGCCCATTAAGTATATCAAGGACTTGCTTCGCTTTTAATTCATCTTCAGTAGTAAGAGTTATGATTTTATCACTTCTTTCAATTTTTGAATTTGAGCCTTTAAAATCATATCGTTGAGTAATCTCTTTCATTGAGTTTGAAATAGAATTATCAATTTCTTGCATATCTAGTTTGCTGACAACATCAAAACTTGGCATATTAATTTATTATATTATCGTTTTTAAATTTAGAAATATCATCTTCTTTATAACCTAAATTCAATAAAATCTCATTATTATCTTCTCCAATTGTAGGAGCTTGTTTTGGTTCGGATGATTTTGTATTTGAAAATCTAGGAGCAGGCGCAGGTTGAATAACATCATTAATAGTTAAGAAATTATTTCTTTCCCTCATATGGTTATTCTCATGAGTTTCATCAATTGATAATACGGGAGAGTAACAAACATCTGAATTCAGGAATATTTCATCCCATTCATCTCTCGATTTTAAAGCAATCTTTTTTTGAATCTCATCTTTGAAATTATTCCAATTACCCATATCCATTTGATTATTAAATTTTTCATCTAATTCTAATTTATCAACTAGTATTGAATAAAATTGAGGTTCAAGTGATCCAAAGGAAACAAATTTATCATCTTTAGTTTTATAGGTTTGATAGAAATGTGCCCCACCATCAAATATATTTGAACCTCTTGCAGCTACATTCCAAATATTGCTTTGGCTTAGAGAGTAAAACATAGACATTAAAGACGAAACACCGTCAATCATTGCAGCGTCGACAACCTGACCTTTTCCTGTCTTATTAACAGAGAGCATCGCAGAACAGACACCGAATGCTAAAAACATGGAGCCGCCAGCATAATCACCTATTAGATTTAGAGGTATTGTTGGTTTATCACCGCTCATTGAATATAGAGCACCAGCCAGAGCTATATAATTAATATCATGACCAGCATTTTTTGCTAAAGGTCCATCCTGTCCCCAACCTGTAATTCTACCATATACGAGTTTCTCATTTACTTTTAAACATTCATCTGGACCTAGACCTAATTTTTCCATCACACCAGGCCTATATCCTTCAATTAATGCATCAGCATCCTTAATTAATTTAAAAAAAATTTCTTTTGACTGATCTTCTTTTAGATTAAGACAAATTGATTTTTTATTTCGACCTGTAATATCGTATTTTTGTGGTGTTGGTGGCAAGGTAGTTTTCATTCTATCAATCCGAATAACTTCAGCTCCAAGATCAGCCAACAGCATTCCACATAAAGGCCCAGGACCTATACCAGAAAGTTCGATAATTTTATACCCACTAAGCGCACCCATAGAATAATATTAATCTATAATTCCTCTAATTCACCAATAAAATCTGTAATTTCTTTAATGTTATTCGCCTTATCGTTCGAGAAAAACTTATAAACAACAGATTCATCCTGTCTCATTTTGATTTTATCTCCTTTACGTGCAATCAGTGATATTAATTCAGGTATTTTATCAAACCTGTTTTTTCTAAATTTAATAACAGTGCCTTTTTGACCCATTTCAATTTTTTCAATATTCAAACACTTACATGATATACGTAGATTTGTGATCTTTAATAAGTGTTCTATTGATTCAGGCAATTTGCCATATTGATTTTTTATATCGTCAGATATGAAGCTTAATTCACTCTTATCTAATGCATAAGCAAGTTTTTTATAATAATGCAATCTGCTATTTAAATTTGGCATATACTTTTCAGGAATTAAAACAGTTAACCCTAAATTTATTTGAGGTGACCATTCAGAATCATTTGATAAGGAGTCTTCATTTTTAAGATCACTTATTTTTTCTCTTAAAAGTCGATGATATAACTCTAGACCAATTTCTCTTATATGCCCTGACTGCTCATCACCAATAATATTTCCTGATCCTCGTAAATCTAAATCATGGCTAGCGAGTTGAAATCCTGATCCAAGACTATTCAATCTTTTTAATAGATCTAATCTTTTAGAGGCATTATCAGTAATTAAATCAAGATCAGGAACTGTATAATAGCAAAAAGCCTCCGTATTGGATCGGCCTACTCTACCTCTTAATTGATGTAATTGAGATGTTCCAAACTTATCTGCTTTAATAATTATAATTGTATTTGCCGTTGAAATATCAAGACCAGACTCGATTATTGAAGTTGATAATAAAACTGAAAATTCATTATTATAGAACTCCATCATTACATCTTCCAAATCTTCAGCTTTCATCTGTCCATTTGCAATCTTGTATTTTACACCCGAACAATAAGACTTTAAAAAATCCTCAACTTCTGCAATATCTGATATTCTTGGGCAGACAATAAATATTTGACCCCCTCTCTCTATTTCTTTTTTAATTGCCTCACTTATAGCCGATGAGTCAAAATTCATTACATCTGTAATAATGTCTTTACGATTTACTGGAGATGTTGAAATGATTGATAATTCACGTAATCCAACAAGAGACATTTCAAGAGTTCGCGGTATAGGAGTCGCAGTTAATGAAAGAACATGAATATCTGATTTAATTTTTTTAATTTTTTCTTTCTGAGTTACACCAAAATGTTGCTCCTCATCAAGAATGAGCATTCCTAGGTTATTAAATTTTATTTTCTCACTCAACAAAGCGTGAGTTCCAATAATAATATCTACTTCACCATTATTGACCTCTTCAATTGTATTTTTTGCGTCCTTTGATTTAACCAAACGAGATATTTGACGAATTTTAATTGGTGTATTTGCAAATCTTTTTGTAAATGTTTCAAAATGCTGCCTACATAATAAAGTTGTTGGTACCAATATAGCAACTTGATATCCATTTAATGCAACATTAAAAGCAGCTCTAACTGCTACTTCTGTCTTTCCGTACCCTACATCACCACAAATCAGGCGATCCATTGGTACCCCTCTATTTAGATCATGAAGAATATCTGAAATAGATCTGTTTTGATCTTCTGTTTCATCATGTTCAAATTCATTTACAAAATTTGAATAATAAGGCTCCTGTGTTTTAAATTTTTTTGCTGAGCGTAGCTCACGTTCTGCTGCAGTTTGAATTAAGGTACCAGCGATATCTTTAATTTTATTTTTGGCATTTGCTTTTCTTAATTGCCAACTTGATGCGCCTAAACGATCCAATTCGACAATTAAACTACCTCCATATTTACTAAGAAGTTCAATGTTTTCTACAGGAATAAATAACTTATCACTATTTTGATATCTAATTTCAATACAATCATGGTCTGAATCAAGAATATTTAAAGTTTTCAATCCTTGAAATTGTCCAATGCCATGATCAACGTGAACAATAAGATCATCAATATCAAATGAGCTAATATCTGTTAAAAAAGTATTTGCAGAAATTTCTCTTTTTCTTTTATTAAAACTTTTTTCATCGTGTGGTTTTACAACTACTCTATTTAAAGAGTTATTATTAACCTTAGTTTTAATGTCAAAGGTACTTATGGACTCAATATTGTCATCAAAAATACTTAACCTGACGGGCTCTTTAAACTCAGATGGAAATATATCAATAATGTCACCCTTTACTGAAAATTCTCCAAGATGATTAACTGTACTAACGCGAGCATATCCAATTTCTGATAAGAAATTTATATAGTTTTCATATTTAAAATGACCATTGCTTTCTAAGATAAGAGTATTTTCAACTACAATATTTTTTTTTGCGATACTATTCATTAATAGTATTTGCAAAATCGATAAGGAGTTTTGTAACTCTATTGTCTATATTCTCAGGTATAGGAGTTTTTTTTAATATGATTTTATAAATATGATCATCATCTTGATCTAATAAAATATCTAACAATGATAATTCATGGTCATCAAATAATTGGATAAATTTATCAGCAAAGTTGCCCATTAAGATATCCATTTCCTTAGTGCCTCTATGTGATGCCTTATAAAGAAGTTTTTTTCTAAATATTTCTATATTTTCCATGATATTCTATTAATTTATTAACTACTTATATGAGACCCAAAATTCTATACAACCTATTTTCTAATATTATTACGATAAAAGGAATAGGTCCAAAATACGCAAAACTAATAGAAAGATTGTGCGGTAGATATTTAATAGATTTACTATTCCATCGTCCAGTAGCGATCATTGATAGAAGAAATAGCCCTAAAATTTCTAATCTCAAGAGTGGAGAAATCGCAACAATAATAGTAACAATTGAAAAACACGTACCAGCATTTAACAAAAGAATGCCTTACCGGGTCATATGTTCTGATGAAACTGGAATTATGTCCTTAGTCTATTTCAATATACGAGGTCCCTATTTAAGACAGATGCTGTCTGTTGGAAGTCAAAAGGTAATAAGTGGAAAAATAGAAGAATATAAAGATAGCTATCAAATTACCCATCCACATCATATTGCAAGCTTAGAAGACATTGACTCGGTCAAAACAATTGAAACTATTTATCCGTTAACTTCTGGATTAACCTCAAAGTCACTCAGAAAAGCAATTAATACGACCTTAACTCAAACAAGCACTCTACCTGAATGGCTTGATGATAAATTAATGGCAGATAGGAATTGGCAATCATGGAAAAAAAGCCTTGATGAACTTCATAACCCAAGTGAGGCCCTTGAGATCAATCAGAGTCCATATCTGGAACGATTAGCTTTTGATGAACTCTTATCACACCAACTTACAATCAGATTGATTAAACAAAAAATTAATAAAATTAAAGGGAATGTTCTTAAGCCATCTAATAAATTATTAAATGAATTAAAAACTATTCTTGAGTTTGAGTTAACCAAAGATCAAGTAAAGACGATTAATGAAATATCAGATGACCTCTCAGCACCTACTAAAATGCTTCGACTTATTCAGGGTGATGTGGGTAGTGGTAAAACGATTGTTTCATTGTTTTCAATATTACAAGTTTCTGAAAATGGTAAAAAATCAATTTTTATGGCTCCTACTGAATTACTTGCAGAGCAACACTACAATACAATCAATCAGTATGCATCGAAGATGAATCTTAAATGTTCATTGATTACATCATCAACAAGAAAAGAGCATAATTTTGAGGCTGATATATTGATAGGAACTCATGCTCTTTTTCAGGAAAAAGTAGAAATAGATAATGTTGGGCTCATTGTAATAGATGAGCAACATAAATTTGGTGTTCATCAAAGGATTATGTTGAGTGAAAAAGTAGGAAATGAGTGTGATATCTTATTAATGACTGCAACCCCTATTCCAAGAACGTTAGAATTAGCATCATACGGAGATATGGATATATCAAAAATTAAAAGTAAACCAATTCATAGAAAAGATATCATAACAAAATCAGTCAATATTAAAAAAATTGATCAATTAAAGTCTGCGCTGTTAAAAAAAATCAAAAGTGGTGAAAAGATTTACTGGGTCTGTCCTTTAGTTGATGACTCGGACAAATTGGAATTGCAATCAGTTAAAAATAGGTTGAAGGATTTATCAAGTTACTACTCAAGCAAAGACGTTGGCATGGTTCATGGCAAAATGAAGCAAGAAGAAAAAAACGAAGTCATGTCTAAGTTTAAAGATGGAGATATTAAGATATTAATAGCAACATCGGTCATTGAAGTTGGAATAGATGATCCTGATGCAACATTAATGGTTATTGAAAATGCAGAGCGCTTTGGTCTATCTCAGTTACACCAGTTAAGGGGACGTGTTGGAAGAGGTAAAAAGCAATCAAGTTGTATATTACTTTTTACAAGTCCATTAAGTGATACGGCTAAAAAAAGACTTAAAATAATGAAAGAAACAAATGATGGATTTAAGATTGCAGAAGAAGATCTTGATATTAGGGGCGCAGGTGAAATCTTAGGTGCAAGACAAAGTGGATTGCCTGAATTTAAATTGTCCAATTTAGATGTGCATAAAGATTTGCTTAAATTAGCAAGATCAGAAGCGGTATCAATTGTAGAAAATGATCCAAATTTGAAATCTGATAAAGGTAAATCTCTTCGAATATTATTACATTTATTTAAAAATGAAGTAGCAATTGATTATTTAAAATCTGGCTGATTATTCATTTGGGATGACTAAACCAGCTGACACAACAAGCTTAATCGCATCTTCTACAGACATATCAAGTTCAATCACATCTTCCACGGGAAATAACAATAAGAATCCTGAAGTTGGATTTGGGGTTGTGGGCACAAAAACATTAACCATTTCTTTATTTGTTTTAGTTTTTATTTCACCTTTTGTGCTTCCAGTCATAAAGCCAATGGCATGAACTCCTTTTCTTGGATATTCAATTAAAACTACCTTCTGATAAGCCGCATCTGCATTTGAGAAAGTTTCGGTTATTTGCTTAATCGCTTTATAAACGTTACCGGCAAAAGGGATTCTTGTGATTAGATTGTCAAAGTAATTTAATAGCGATCTTCCAAATAATGTTGAAAAAATTGCACCTAAAAAAATAAAAGTTAAAAATGCAATTAATAATTCTAATCCTGGGATTTTATATCCAATAAATTCAGGCAGTAAATTATTAGGATTAAACTGATCAGGGACAAGACCAGAAATAAACTCAACAATAAAAATAGTAATATAGATAGTTGCCCCGATCGGAGCTGAAACTAGTAAACCAGTAAAAAAATATCGTTTAATGAATGACATTAAATGTAATTATTGCTTTTCAAAATCAATTTAAAGAATACCATAAAAAAATCTTATTTATAATTATTTATGCCTATTTTTAAAGAATATACCAATTTTGATGCCGTTGGAATTGCGGAGCTGATAAAATCTAAAAAGATTCAAGCTATAGATGCCTTGGATACAGCCATTGATCTAATCGAACAATTAGATCCAAAATTAAACTTCATGCACCAAAAGACCTATCATTACGCTATGGAGTCTCTGAATCGCAATAAGGACTTAAATGGTACCTTTGCAGGCGTTCCTATGCTGATGAAGGATATGGATAGTGCTTTATATAGCGTTCCGATGATGCAAGGGAGTAATTATCTAAAAGATATCCCAATGAAATTTAATAACAGCTTATCTAAAAAATTTACGAATTCAGGTAGCCTTATCTGCGGCAAGTCTGCAACTCCTGAATTTGGCTTAATGATTACAACAGAGCCAAAGGCATTCAAACCAACACGCAATCCATGGGACACAGAACGATCCACTGGTGGTTCAAGTGGAGGTGCTGGATCTGCTGTTGCATCTAGAGCAGTTCCCATTGCTCATGCAAGTGATGGTGGTGGATCAATTCGAATACCTGCTGCAGCTTGTGGAACAGTTGGCTTAAAGCCAACTCGTGGACGTATTTCCTTTTCTCCTTCTCATGGTGACAAATGGGGAGGTCTGACGCATTCAGGAATATTATCAAGAACTGTTCGAGATACTGCCCATATGTACAATGAGCTCTTTAGCCAAGAAGTTGGTGACCCCTATTCGGTACATTATGAGAAAGGATCACTTATCAATGCACTAAATAAAAATAAAAAGTATAAAATTGGCTTTAACACAGAGACAAGAGTTCCTGTGCCTATATCAGAGGATGCAAAAAATGCAGTCCAATTAAACGCGAAAATATGTGAAGACTTAGGCCATGACGTTGAAGAAGTTAATATAGAATATGATGGCCTTCTGCTATCAAGAGCATTTGTAATTATTATTACTTCTCATGTATCGCAAATGTTCAATGAATTAAAAGATCTTGTTGGAAGAAAATACAAAAAAAATGAAGTTGAGAATGCAACAAGAATGTTTGATTACCTCGGAAGAAGCTTTAGAGCCAGTGATTATACATGGGCACGCTATACAATACAAAAGATCTCAAGGGAAGTAATGCAACAAACGAACGACTATGATGTTGTCATGATGCCTATAATTTCACAATCTGCTCCACTATTAGGAGAATTGAGACCAAAGAAATCAGCAGAATTAATAAATGATATAGTAATGACCCTAAGACTAGGATCGTTATTTAGAAATCATACAATACGAGATAAACTTTTAAATAAACTTGCGCCAGATAGTTTATGGTTTGCGCCAGACGCACTACTACAAAATGTTACTGGGCAACCATCAATATCATTGCCTACATTTTTTACAGATAAAGGAATGCCGTTAGGTGTACAATTCGCAGCGCGATATGCAGATGAAGAGACATTAATTGATTTATCTGCTCAGATTGAACAAGCTAACCCTTGGATTGATAGAAGACCTAATCTTTCTTGATTAAGGTTAGTTGATAAAATCCATAAGTGAAAACAAAAAAGCTAATAAACGATATCAATGTTATAACTTTTTGAGCAATGACTGAAATCACCATTCGATTGTAAGATACCGTTTCTCTAAACAACTCAAGATCTTCCCTTGGACTCACTTCAGGAGGGCTTGAAGTTTCAAATATTGAATACACTGTGATTGAAAGAAGAAATAAAACAGATGCAACTGTGTATTTGTTACTCACAGGACTTAAGAAAAAAGCAATAGTTAAAAAAAGTAGACCTGGAACCATAGCTCTAAAGCCTACGATTACAAAAAAAACATGTTCATGAAAATATAAATCTGCGGGTGTTAATCCTACACCTAGGAAACATAATCCAGATAGCATTGCGATATAAGAACCTATTGTTGCACAGATATATGATAACTTATTATCCTTAAATAACCTTGGAACTAAGATAAATGATAGACAAGCAAAACCCATCATTACAAGAGTAGAATTAAATAAAAAACAAGACAGAAAATTCTGTTCGCCTCTTACTGTTTCATAAACACCCAAGTCACTAAAAAAGTTTTCGCTAAATGAATACGCTGTTAATGACGAGTCATATAATGAGCCACCTGGAAATAAATATATAGCTATAGTATTTACAATTATAAAGTAAATCACCATGATCCGAATTGGATATACTGTTAAATTATTGATCATTGGTGTTTAATAAATTATTAATTCCAAATGTAAAAGTATAGATATTAATCATTATCATTATTGCCATAAGTTTTTGCATTATTACCTTAAATATTTGAGTTTCCATTGAATAAGTTTCTGCATACAGCTCAGTATTAGCGGGATCAATCTCAGGAATATGAGATAAATTAATTGCATAAATAACAAGTAATGTAATTAGAATCAGAGATAATGATGCATATAAGTTATTTATTCGACTAAAAAGTATTGCAATCGAAAAGAAAATAATTCCTAAAGACGTAGTATTAAAAAAATATTCAGCTACAAAAATATGTTTTTGAAAATATAAGTCTTCTGGTGTAAATCCAACAGCAATATAGAAAAGGCAACCAATAAAAATAAAGATGCCTCCTATTAGAGCAAACACATATGATATTTTATTTTGTTTAAATAATTTTGGTATCTTTAGAAATGAAATTCCCAGAAAAATATTCAAGCAACAAATTGATATAAATATAAAAGAAGAAAAGAAATTTATGTCACCAGACATTGATCTAAAACGCCCTAGTTCACTTATAAAATTTTTAGTAAATGAATAACCAATTTGATTGATATCAAGATGATTGCCCCCAGGAAATAGCATCATTGCAATAGCAAAAGCCACTATACTGAGGATAATTACAGATCTTGGAACATATATGTACCAAAATTTATTCATTGATGATTTAGGCTGAAAAACTTGAATAAGCTATATAAGTGACAAAGATAGCCACAACTACGTACATAACTTTATTGTCTAGATTCATAATTAATAATATAATCATTACCAATGGAAAATCCATCAAGATATACAAATTATAAAGATTTTTTTCCTTACTATCTTCGTGAACATAGTAAGAAAAATACTCGAATACTTCATTATATCGGCACTGGATTAGGTCAAGCAATTCTTTGGAGTTCCATTTTCACTCAAAGCTGGTTATTCATTCCGCTCGCATTTGTGTGTGGTTATGCCTTCGCATGGATTGGTCATTTTTTTATAGAACATAATAAACCAGCAACATTTGAGTATCCATGGTGGTCACAGATTGGAGATCATCATATGACATGGCTAATGTTAACTGGTCGATTAAAAACGGCTCTTAATGATGCCGGTGTTGAAACTAAATAATAATTATAAACCTTATTAAAATCGCAAGCAGTATAAACTGACTGATTAACCAAAAGCTGCCCCTCAAATGAGTGTTATCCATAAATATATGATAAAAAGAGTGAGCAATCCGCAATCCGACATAAATCCATGCAAGATAGATTAGCCAGTTGTCTGATAAATTTTGAAAAAATATCAAAATTGACAAAGCATAAAATATAATTGGAAACTCAAATAGATTTTTAATATTATTCTTCACCATTTGAAGGCTTTTGGGGGCATTTGGATATGGATCAGATGGTATGCCTTTTTCCCAATCATTTCCTGGTCTCATCAATTTTATTGATCCGTACGTATGATAAAAACTTATAATCATCGTAAGAGCCATTAATGCCAAGCAAGGAGTTAAAATATTCTCAAACATATCTTCTTTTTTAAATTAAATTAATGATAAATAAATTATAGCATCCCCATTAATCTTATCCACATCCATACCATAATAGCTAATGCAGGACCCCAAAGCATAGCCCTTATCGGAAGACCACCTCCAATAATCAGATGGTTAAGAAAAATATGATAAATTGTATGTGCCAAACGTAAATAAAAATACCAATAAGCAAGTTTAACGAAATATGCATCGACGTTACCAGTGACAAAAATAATTATACATATTGCGCAAAAATAAACAGGATATTCAAATAAGTTGGTGTGATTTTTCTGAGCATTTTTAAGTATTGTGCTACCGTTTGGAAAAAGAGCATGCCTAAAATCTTCTCCAGGGCTCGTTTTATCAATATAGATTTCCTTCATTCTTATAAGAGTAGTAAATAGAAAAACTGCCACTGAGAGCAGCAGCATATAATACATTGGGTGAAATATTTCGGTGCTCATGTTGAATCTCCTTGCTTGAAAATAGAATCAAGAACATTATATACCTGTAAGATATTTTTAAACATATTTATGAAAGGAGGTGGTCTATGTCTATTAGTAGTATAATGGAGCCCACAACATTTGAGGGTCTTCCTAATCACTTAGATATTGGAAACCTTCACTTTGTAAGTGGAGCTCCGAATTAAAACTACAATTAGCCCCCATTAATTTGGGGGCTTTTTCTATTTTAAATTAGCTTTAAATTTTCTTGGCTTTCCAGTTTTACCGACAGCAACATAAGATAAACTTCCTGCAGCGACTAAAACTTCTTTTTTATTAAGTTCTACTCTTCTGGCTTCAAGTGAGAAAGTCATTTTTGAACCTTTAACCGATTTAACGTCGCCATAAATGCAAATGAACTTTCCTAAATGCATTGGACTTTTAAATTTTACATTAACATCAGTTAAGACGGCCGCTCCACCAGAAACAATCTGTGAATAATAAATACCTCCGTGAGCAATTTGAGTGGTAATCCAACCGCCATGCCCAGTACCATAAGGATTGGTATTTTCAGGCTGACATATATTTCGAATAAGTAATTTCATTGAGTATTTTTCCTATACAAATAAACAATAAAAATTGCTGATACACAACCAAGAATATTAAAAACACCATCAAATATTTCAAAATCTCGATAAGGAAGAAAGAAATGAAGTGTTTCAATGAATAAGCTGACAATTAGTGCCAAAGAAACACCAAATGAAAAGTTATTATCTTTTCCATTAATTACTTGAGCAATTGAACCAAGTATAAAAAATACAATGAAATGCATGTGTTTATCAGTTAATGATTCAGGCGTGTTAAGATCAGGAACTTCTTTTACGTAAAGATAAAGTATTAGCCCGAGGTATCCATAAAACAAAAGTTTCATTATGTTTATTGAATTATTCATTGCGTAATGAGCTACCTTATATCAAAATCAGATGATATATGAAAAATATTATTGTTACAGGAGCCAATAAAGGCCTGGGTCTAGAGTTTACAAAGCAATTATCAAAAGATAATCATGTTATTGCTACTTCACGAAATATATCGAGTAAACACGAATTACATTCATTACCTAATGTTAAAGTTAAAAAGCTAGATCTGTTATCTGATACAACAATTGATCAATTTGTTGAAGATATTGCTGATACTCCAATTGATATATTAATTAATAATGCGGGTATTTTTCATGAAGAACAATTTGAAGGACTTGATCCAAATATTTGGTTAGAAGAAATGAAGATTAATGCGTTATCCCCTATTAGTTTAACGCATAAACTCATGGAAAATCTTCAAGCAGGATCGAGTAAAAAAGTCATTTTTCTTTCTAGTCAGATGGGTAGCATTGATGACAATTATTCTGGTGGTTATTACTTCTACAGATCATCCAAAGCTGCCTTAAATGCATCTGCTATGAGCCTTTCCATTGATTGGAAAGATCAAAATATTGCTGTGTTAATGATGCATCCAGGATGGGTC
>JAQWTH010000025.1 GCA_029242795.1 Candidatus Pelagibacterales bacterium
TTTATTCATATGCAGGATAATCCAAAATATTTAAGATCTTTAAAAATTGCAGTTATCACCATGGGTATTTTAATTATCTTTGGCGTAATAATTATTATTTCGACAATTGTTTATAGAATGTCTTCACCTAATTATAGCCTAAGCTCTGAAAATAGAGAATTAAATATAAAATTAAATGTACCAGATACAGCAGAGATAAAATCAGTTAATTCTAATAGAAAAACTCTCACAATTTTTTATAAATTAGATGAAGAGAAATTTGTAAAAATACTAAGTTTGGAGAGCGGAAAAGTAATTAAGAATATTAAACTTGAATTTTAGGAAGCCTTATAAAATTCTATATTAACTTTTTCAGCAGTTATTTTGTTTTGTATTAAATCGGAAGCCTTTTCAGCTAACATTACTGTTGTAGCATTTAAATTACCTGAAACTATGTTAGGCATTATTGATGCATCAACCACTCTCAGTTTTTCGACACCATAAACCTTAAGGTCTTGATCAACAACTGACATATCATCATTACCCATTTTACAAGTACATGATGGATGGTAAGCCGTATCTCCTTTTGACCTAATAAAGTTATTTAGACCATCATCACTGTTAATATTCTCTCCTGGAGAAATTTCTTTACCTCGGTAATAATCAAAAGCTTTTTGATGAAAAATATCCCTCGCAATCTTTATTCCCTCTCTCATTTCATTAAGATCATGTTCAGTTTGCATGTAATTAAATTGGATCCTTGGTGAGTCATTTGGGTTTGATGATTTTAGTTTAACAAAACCTCTACTGGTAGGTCTCATAGGACCTACATGAGCTTGAAATGCATGACAACTTGGATTTTGGCGTCCATGATCAATAACCAGAGAAGGAAAAAAATGATATTGCATATTTGGATAGTCAACCATTTCATTTGTTCTTATGAATCCACCAATTTCTAAATTTGAATGTGCAGCGATACCTTTTTTAAATAAAAACCACTGCATGCCAATAAGCGCCATATTGATAGGATTAAATGAGCTGTATAAAGTAACGGGTTTCGTGCATTCATATTGAACATATGTTTCCAAATGGTCCTGTAAGTTTTCACCAACACCATTTAGAGCTGACATTATCTTAATATCATGATTTTCTAACTCTTCTTTAGGACCGACTCCTGAGAGCATCAGGATTTGAGGGGAATTGATTGCTCCAGCTGATAAAAGCACTTCTTTTTCTGCAAAGATTTTTTTTAATTTATTTTTATTTTTTATTTCAACGCCAATTGCAACTGAGTTTTCAATTATTATTTTCGATACTTGGATATCTGTTATCAGTGTTAAGTTTTGTCTTTGTTTGATAGGATGTAAATAAGTAACACTAGTGCTTTGTCGTTTTCCATCAAAGATTGTAGTATCCATTAAGCCAAAACCCTCTTGCTTATAACCATTCATATCGTTATTAATTTCGTAGCCAGCTTCTTTTGTGGCTTCAAGATAGACTTTAGATAATATATTTCCATTTTCTGTTCTTGAGAGTTTAAGTGGACCATCAGTATTTCTAAATTCTGTATCTAGTCCTTCAATAGACTCAGATTTTTTAAAATATGGAAGAACACTCTCATAATTCCAATTACCAAGCCCGAGCTGTCCCCAATTTTCAAAATCCATGGCATTACCTCGAACATGAACCATGCCATTATGAGATGAACATCCACCTAACATTTTACCTCTTGGACAGAACATTCTTCTATTATTCATAAACGGTTCTGGTTCAGTCTCGTAAAGATAATTATATTTTGGATCATGCATCGTATATAGCAGTGCGGAAGGCATTGAAGTTTTCCAAGTTTTATCACTCGGTCCTGCTTCAAGAAGTAAAACTTTATTGCTGGGGTCTTCTGATAATCTATTAGCTAGTACACACCCAGCTGAGCCAGCTCCAATAATTATATAATCGTAATTTTTTTGCATAAGTTGTTTTTACTAAGTAACGTAATTATCATACAATATAGTTCGATGCTAAAAAAATTAAATCCAAATTTTGCAATTTTATTATCCACTATCTTATGGGGAACGTGGTGGCTCCCTTTACGTCTCATGAATGAATATGCTGTCAATAATGCTATCCCACTATTCTTGAGCTTTATGATAGCAGGGCTGCTTCTATTAGTTTTTTCAATACAGAATATTCACCTTTTTAATAAAAAAAATATAATCTTAACTATAGTCGCGGCTGCATTTGGTGCTGCTGCAATGTGTCTTTATAATGAAGGTCTTTTACGAGGAAACGTTGCAAGAATTTTAATATTTTTTTATCTGACAGCTGTTTGGTCTACAATTATTGAAATTATATTTCTTAAAACTCCCCTAACAATTTATCGTTTTTTATCCATTACAGCAGGCTTCTCTGGTCTATTTATTATCACCGGCTTTGATCAAGGAAATTTTTTTCCACAATCTCTTGCCGATCTTTTTGGAATTATTTCTGGCATATTGTGGTCAGTCTGTGCAACCTTAATTAGAATTAATAAAGACCTTGACGTCAATTTTGGTACTTCTGTTTTTATCATAATAGGAGGTCTTTTTGTTTTAATTGCAACTTTATTGCCTGATGGTCAAGTCTTGTCTGGGTATAATAGTGAGATCTTCTCTAAAACAATTCTAATAGTTTTAATTTTTGCCTTTATTTGGCTTCTGCCAGGCTATTGGCTAATAACATACGGACAAGATCAAGTTGATCCTGGAAGAGCTGGAATTTTATTGATGTTTGAGGTTGTGATCGGAATTGTATCAGCTTACTTATTAGCTAATGAAGTTATCACTATCAGAGAATTCTTAGGAGCATTATTTGTGATGAGCGCTCCATTAATTGAAATATATTTTGGAAATAAGTCATCTGAATCAATAAGTTAATAGATAAAAAATAAATCAGTGAATAAGCTATATTTGGGGTAGATCGTAAGCTCTATATATGTTTCAATAATTTAATTAATAAAAAAAACGGAGAATATAAATGCATTTATTAAAAAAATTAATAGCTACAGGAATATTTGCCCTTGGCATGGCTGGGTTTTCATCTCAAGCTTATGCTGAATGTGGTAAGATTACTGTTGCTGAAATGGACTGGGCATCAGCAGAAATGTTTGCTCATATTGACAAAGTAGTTCTTGAAAATGGATATGGCTGTGAGATAGAGCTCGTTCCTGGAGCTACAATGCCTACAGCTACATCTATGATGGAAAAAGGTGAGCCGGATGTTGCACCTGAATTATGGATTAACGCAGTAAGAACTGCTCTTGATGCAGCAACCGAAGAAGGTCGTCTACATTATGCTGCTGAAGTTTTTTCAGATACTGGTGAAGAAGGATGGTGGATCCCTCAGTATATAGCTGATGCAAACCCTGATATACAAACTGTTTCTGATGCGCTTGCGCGCCCTGACTTATTTCCTCACCCTGAAGGTGGTGGCGGTGGATTATACACTTGTCCATCAGGATGGAACTGCCAATTAAGTACTAACAATTTATTTAGAGCTTTTGGTGGTGAAGAAGCAGGATTTAGAATTATCGATCCAGGTTCTGGAGGTGCTCTAGCAGGATCTATTGCTGAAGCTTATGAAAAAGAGCAGGGCTGGTTTGGCTATTATTGGGCTCCAACAGCAATTCTTGGTAAGTATCCAATGAAAAAATTAAGCTTTGATACACCTCATGACAATGATGAGTGGAATAGCTGTACTTCTCAAGAAGATTGTGCAGATCCTCAGAAAAACTCATGGGTTGTTTCATCAGTTTACACTGTTGTAACAGATAACTTTAAACAGAATGCTGGTATTGGAATGGACTACATTGTTAAAAGAGCTCTTCCAAACAGCACTATCAATGCTTTATTAGCATGGAAAGATGATAACCAAGCAACTGGTGAAGACGCTGCGTTTTATTTCTTAGAAAACTATACGGAGTGGCATGACTGGGTAGACTTTGGTGCTCGTTTAAAGATAGAAAACGCACTTTAATTAATGCAATATAACATAGCAGGCCTTTATTTTAAGGGCCTGCTATTTTGTTATTAAATAATAAATCTTACAAAAATGAATTTGACAGAATTTTTCACTACTTTTCCTGAGATGAGTAAAGCTGGTCTGAGAACCTTCAAAAAAACAGTTGATGGTGCTTATCGACAGTTCTCGAGAGAATATGGGGATTCAATTGAGGCTATATTTGATCCAGTATTATATTTTCTTATCTGGTTCGAGAGGTTACTACAAAATTCTCCATGGATAATCGTATTAATCGTCTTCTTGGGTTTAATTTATTTTGGTAGTAGAAGTATCTTCCTGACTATCGGCTCTTTGATAGCCTTCATTTTTATTGGTTATTTTGGAATGTGGGAAGACACGATGTCAACTGTAAGTATTATTGGAGTCTGTACTTTTTTATCAATAGGTTTTGGTATTCCACTTGGTATTCTAATGTCAGGATCAGATAGATCAAGAGCTGCAATTTCACCTGTACTAGACATAATGCAAACAATGCCAAGTTTTGTTTATTTAATTCCAGTTGTTATGTTGTTAGGAATTGGCAAAATTCCAGGACTTCTAGCGGTTGTGATCTATGCAATTCCTCCAATAATAAGACTTACTGATCTTGGAATAAGAGAAGTTGATAAAGAAGTATTAGAAGCCGCAGATGCGTTTGGTGCCAATAGAAGACAAAAGCTATTTAGAGTTCAATTGCCGTTAGCCCTACCAACTATATTTGCCGGTATCAATCAAACAATAATGATGGCATTAGCAATGGTAGTAATTGCATCAATGATTGGAGTAAAAGGCTTAGGTCAACCAGTTTTGAAAGCTATTGCAAATCAATATTTCACTATGGGACTATTAAATGGTCTAGCGATTGTCGTTTTAGCAATAATTTTTGATAGAGTATCACAGTCATTTGGAAAGAGATTGCAGCAACATAGACAAGGTTCTCATGAGTAGTACAAAGATAAAAATTGAAAATTTGTATAAAATCTTTGGTCCAAAGGCTAAAGAATTAACTAGTGCTGTTAAAGGCGGCTTAGATAAAGATGAACTGCTTGCTCAGCATAATCATGTTTTAGGACTTGATAATATAAATATTGATATTGAGGAACAATCTATACAGGTAATTATGGGTTTATCAGGATCTGGTAAATCAACTTTGATTAGGCACATTAATCGATTAATTGAGCCAACAGAAGGTGTGGTTATGGTTGATAATCAAGATGTGACTAAATTGAGTACAAATGAATTATTAGAATTTAGAAGAAATAGAACTGGTATGGTATTCCAGAGATTTGGACTTTTTCCTCACCAGAATATTATAGATAATGTTCAGTTGGGACTTAGTATAAAAGGAATTGATAAATCAGAGTCTAATGAAACAGCATTATTTTGGATTGACAAGGTTGGCTTGAATGGTTTTGAATATAAATATCCTAATCAGTTGTCTGGTGGTATGCAGCAGAGAGTTGGACTAGCTCGAGCTTTGGCGAAT